>NZ_JANJEP010000017.1:0-48721 GCF_044778325.1 Acinetobacter sp. BD54
AAGTTTATTGCCGGAAGCCTTAAAAGACAGCAATCCGTTGCAGATTTTAAGACTGGTAAATGGTGAGATGACCAGAGAAGCGATCTAAGAATAAAAAGAGACCACAAGTTGGTCTCTTTTTACTTCTACATTTAGGGTTTTTAAGGAGTTATAAGCTCCTTAAAATCAATCTAGTTTGTAATTAATATTTTTTAAAAATAAATCAACAGCGTATTCAACCCAAATACTAATTTCATTAGCTGAGATTAAATAATCAGGATGAGTCAAACATTTTAAGTGAGCATCACTTCTTAACAGTGATAAAAATATATTTGCTGCGACTTCCGAAGAAGACGTTAATTCAATTTCTCCTTGTTTAACCGACTTTTCAAGATAACCTGCAATAATATTTGCTAGACGTTGTGGTCCCACTTCAAAGAACTTTTCGGATAATTCCGGGAACCTTACAGCCTCTGCAATACAGACTCTAAAAAAAGCCAAACCTGAATGCGATAAGATAAAGCACAGATAAGTTTTCCCAATTTCGGTTAAGGCTGAACGTAAATTTTTGGCTTTTGTCTCGACCGACATAATTTGTTTTTGCATGTTGGTACATTGACGTTCAATGACCGCAGCAAACATCGCTTCTTTATTTTTAAAACAACCATACATAGTCGCTTTTGAAACGCCGGCTTCTTTTTGAATCATATCTGTGGTTGTTCCACTAAAACCATGGATCAGAAAAAACTTTGTTGCTGCATCCAGAATTTTTTGATCTTTCTCATTCGTTTTAGTGCAATCAGACATACGACCCTACAAACATATTTAGCAATTTCA
This sequence comes from Acinetobacter sp. BD54, assembly GCF_044778325.1. Taxonomy (NCBI): domain Bacteria; kingdom Pseudomonadati; phylum Pseudomonadota; class Gammaproteobacteria; order Moraxellales; family Moraxellaceae; genus Acinetobacter; species Acinetobacter sp. BD54. The sequence continues at coordinate 817 of NZ_JANJEP010000017.1, forward strand.
TTCTTAGTGTAACTCATCGAAAAGTTCAAAATCGAGAATTGACGTAAATTTAATAAGATAGTAGAGTACCGATCGGTACAGTTGAGCTTAATCACCGCTATAAGCATTAAGCTCATTTTAAAATTTAAGGTAAAAGATGAATATACGACCACTCATCGGTTTGGCAGGTGCAATTTTTGCAGCCATGACTGTCGAATTTAATAACCGAATTAGCAGCATTACCTTGGTCGATATTCGCGGTGAGATGGGTATTAGTGTCGACTCCGGTTATTGGGTCAGCAGTATTTATGCCAGTGCCATGATTATTGGGATGATCCTGTCCACCAGTTGGGCGGTTATTTTTTCTATGCGTCGGGTTCTTCTTTTTGCGATAGGACTTTGCCTCTTCTCTAGCGTTTTAATTCCTTTTAGCCCAAATATCGAAATATTTTATTTATTACGGGGCTTACAAGGACTCGCCAATGGCTTAACCATTCCTTTATTAATGGCATGTGCACTTAGATTCCTAGGACCTGAAATTCGTCTATGGGGCTTGGCCTGCTATGCATTGACAGCAACTTTTTTCCCAAACTTAAGCGCTGCGCTTGCTGCCTTTTATTTAGATGTGATTGGTTGGAAGATGATATTTTTCCAAACCATTCCTTTTTGTGCTTTAAGTGCTGCGTTAGTTTACTTCGGTATTCCGCAAGATCCGTTAAATTACTCAAGAATAAAAACTTACGATTGGACTGGCGCGATTCTATCCATTATTGGTTTGGCAAGCCTTAGTACCATGCTTTTGCATGGCAATCATTTGGACTGGTTCCATTCAAAATTGATTTGTGTTTTGGCTTTAATAAGTGCCATTACCCTACCTTTATTTTTAATACATGAATGGCGCTATCCAACACCATTAATTAAACCGCAAATGCTCGAAATACGAAATTTTGGTTATGCTGTTATTGCGTTGTTCTGCTTTGTGGTTATTGGTATGTCAACCAGTACATTACCCCTTAATTACTTAAGCGCTGTGCATGGTTATAAGCCCACTCAAACCATGTGGATTGGCTTACAAATTGCCGCATTACAATTTATCTATATCCCAATTGTTATTAAAGTTTTGAACCAAGCTTGGGTTGATAGCCGATATGTACATGGGTTTGGTTTACTTTTGGTTATGGTTGGCTGCTTAGGTGCAAGTCAGCTTGATACGACTTGGAACCAAGACCAATTCTATTTTTGGCATGCAATCTCATGTTTAGGACAAACCTGTGTAGTGCTTTCGCTCCTCATGATGGGTACAAATAGTGTCCACCCAACTATGGCAATCTATGCTTCACCTATGATTAACACCCCGCGTGCTATTAGCGGCGTACTTGGTGTGTGTCTTTTAGACTGGGTCAATCGAGTACGTGGTGAATACCATTCAACACGGCTGATTGAAAATACTGCACAACATGTTTTTCAAAATATTCAAGGTCCTGTTATTAATCCTCTTACCCCGCCTGTGCTGAGTGCAGATGGTACCGAACGTGTTTCCGGTGGTTTATCTGCCTTAAATTCTGCGATTCAGGCACAGCAATCTGTTTTAGTCATTAGTGATCAATATCTGATTTTAGCGGGACTTACTGCAATTTTATTTATCGTTATGCTGATTTTGCCAGTTAGAACTTATCCACCACGCATTGCTCTCATTAAGTTAATGAATAGTCATAACTCAGGAAAATCTTTATGAGTACTCTCGAAGCCCAAGATCACTCCATGACCGAGTCACCCAAGTTAACAAAGATGCAATATCTTAAGAAACACTGGGTTATGGTTATTGCATTTATTATCGTTCTAGTTTCCATTTTATGGATTTTAAAAGTTATATTTTTACCTTATTCCATTGTTAAAACTGACGATGCGCGGGTAGATGTCGAGTACTCAACCATTGCTCCCAAAGTGTCAGGTAATATTGAAGAAATTTATATTAAAGATCACCAGACCGTAAAAAAAGGCCAGCTTTTGGCACGAATTGATGCACGTGATTATCAGGCGGCTTTAGCTGAAGCTGAATCTAATTATGCCAAAGCACAAGCTGACTTAAATGAAGCAATGCTGGCAGTAGAAAGACAACCAACTGTTATTCGAGAAACAGAGGCCCAGCTTAGAAAAGTAGAAGCCGGCATTAAACTCACTAAAGATAATACCGCACGCTATGAGCAATTACAGGCACTTGGCGCTGAATCTAGATTGATTACACAACAGTCAAAAACCACACTAACCGAGCAATATGCCGACTTGGACAGCAGTAAAGAAAAAGTCATTGATGCGCAGTATCAGCTCAACCAATATAAGATTCAGGTTCAAGCTAAACAAGCGGCTTTGAAACAAGCCCAAGCTGCGCTTGATAAAGCAAAACTGAATCTGAGCTATACAGAAATTCGAGCGCCTATTGATGGTATGATTGGGCAGAAGTCTGCAAATGTGGGCAACTTTGTTGGCGCAGGTAATCCACTCATGGTGGTTGTGCCTTTAGATCAAGTGTATGTAGAAGCAAACTTCCGTGAAATTGAGCTAAAACAAATTAAAATCGGCCAGCCTGTCACTGTTTATGTCGATGCTTATAACGTTGAGTTAAAAGGTGTGGTAGATAGTTTTTCACCATCGACTGGTGCATTCTTCTCGCCAATTTCAGCAACAAATGCGACGGGTAACTTTACTAAAATTGTTCAGCGTTTACCTTTACGCATCAAACTCCTTGAGAACCAACCTGATATTAAATTGTTGCGTCCTGGTCTATCTGTTGTGGTTTCTGTAGATACGACTAAAAAATAAATTTGAGGATGCTAGTATAATTAAGAAAAAAGAGACCATTCACTGGTCTCTTTTTAATTAATCTAAATTCATGGCTTACCACCACGCCACCCAGTGGAATAGCGCCGTTGGTAATTTGTTTGGCAAAATTTAAAATATCTGGCGTGACATCAAAATATTCTGAAGCCGTCCATTTCCCCATTCGCCCAAAACCAGTAATGACTTCGTCAAAAATAAGTAAGATATCGTGTTGATCGCAGATTTCTCTTAAGCGTTTTAAATAACCAGTCGGCGGCACAATACATCCTGCCGAACCTGACACTGGCTCTACAATAACTGCGGCAATATTCGAAGCATCATGTAGCTCAATTAACTTAAGCATTTCATTGGCAAGCTCTACGCCACCTGTTTCAGCACAGCCTTTGGTAAAACTTAAATCGGGCTGCAAGGTATGCGGTAAGTGGTCTACATCCATAAGCTGACCAAATATTTTACGGTTGCCACCAATACCGCCTAAGCTTGTTCCCGTAACGTTTACACCATGATAGCCACGGGCACGACCAATCAATTTAGTCTTGCTTGGTTTACCTTTAATGCGCCAATAGGCACGCGCCATTTTAATTGCGGTGTCGGCAGACTCTAAACCTGAGTCGGTAAAGAACACATGCTGCAATTTTTCAGGCATAAGCTGAATAATTCGTTCAGCCAATTGAAACGACAATGGATGGCCAAACTGAAATGCCGGTGAGTAATCCAACTTTGCCAACTGAGTACTTACGGCTTGCTGAATTTCAGAAAGTGTATGCCCAGCACCACAAGTCCATAGACCTGATAATGAGTCGTAGACTTCACGACCAGTGCTATCAATTAAATATGATCCTTTAGCACCGACAATCATGCGCGGATCTTTATGGAAATTACGATTTGCAGAAAATGGCATCCAATGCGCTTGATAATTTAAGCTCATCTGAACATTTGATTGAACGGTTTCCGATTTTGATATTAAATTACTTAAAATATTTAAACCGGTTTGTGACTGTCACAGCTTTACGTCTGCCGAAAGTATTCTCGGCATTAGTCGTTCTGGAATTAGTTTACATATGAGCGATTTAGAAAATCGTTTAGGCATTCGGCTATGCCAACGTGGCCGCGCAGGGTTTGCACTAACTGATGAAAGTCGTGAAATTTTAGAATATATAGAAGTCCTCACCGCTTCTATCGAAGACTTTCGCTCCAAAGTCAATCAAATGCATAACCGTCTAAAGGGTGAGTTTAATATAGGTATTATTAATAACCTCGTGACCATGCCAAGTGGCTACATTACCAATACGCTGGCACAACTTGCCGAAGAACATTCTGAAGTGATCATTAATATTAGCATGAGTACACTTTCAGATATTGAGTGCCGTGTGCTAGACAACCGTTTACATGCGGGAGCAATTCCCCTTGTGACTCCGCTGTCTGGCCTAGACTATTTTGACTTAATATAGCGAAAGTTCATTTTTATATTACGGTAAAAACCATCCCTTTTTTAGCAAATGTAGCAAGATGGATTTAGATGAATTAAAAAAATGGAAAGCTGCACTTCCCAATTATGCAATCACACCTGAAGCAGCAAAGTTGCACCAGCTTTTAGACTGTAAAGCGACAGCAAGTGACCGTGAAGGAATTGCATTTCTAATTTTAACCGGAAAATTTTTAGGTTTTTTACCCGATTACTATACAAAGAAATGGGTTGAAGATGGTTTTATGCAAGCCATTTCAAAAGAAAAAATGCATTACAGCACACCCATTTGCTTAATTACTCACAAAGGCAAAAACCATAATATTATTTTAAAAACCTTTATGGAGATGCTTGAGAAGCGGATCGTTGCGAGTTAAAAATCTTTATATTAATAGAGCTGTTCTATTAATTCATGGATGTATAAAATAGTAACTTATTAAGAATAAGTTACTATTTTATAGGGCGAAGCCCATTTAAAATGGACTTCGTGTAATTAATTTTCTTTAAGTGTTTAGCTAAATATTTAAGAGTTTAACTCCAAGTGACGAGATTTTAAGTTAATATCGCCATCAAAATATTTACCAGACAATAATTTAATTTTGAAAAAAATCATAAGAATTGTAGATTTAACCTTTTAGCTTCAGCTTTATCACCATACCACCAGACCGTTTTGTTTTTTACTTTAGCTGACATCTCTTCATCAACCCCATAATATTCCTCTGGATATTTTGGAGCTGGACTACCATCTTCAAATCTAGTTAATGTCGTATTATTAACGAATAAATCATATGCCTGTTGATGACAATTTGGGCAGGGAGGTAATGAGCTTAAAAACCGTTTTAGTTTATTTTTATAGTACTCTCTGTAAATTGGTCCACTGTCAGGTATATTACTATCATCTTCATTCAAAATAGGATCATTACGACCTGTTATCCATACGATTGTATAGCAGTTTCCACATTGACCACCTGCCGGTTCTGCTTGTGAATCTCTTTGAGGCTGATATTGTAAACCATGTTGCTGATATTTATTTAAATAATAAGGTATCACTCCAATCATATTCGCTGCTACTTGATGTAAGGCTCTCATTGTCTCACTCCTTATTTCTTTAAAATCGGTTTATCTAGTACTGGTTTAATCTTTTCAGCATCATAACGTCCACCAAATAGAATCACTGCTCGATTATTGCTGGATCCAGTATTACGACTGCTATTATAAATAATACCAGAGTAACCTTTATCGTAAGCTTGATTAGCTATCTTGTTTGTATACGCATATACAAAATCTTGTTCAGTAGAGGTATTCACAATTTGAGTCAACTTCTTCTGATCAATACCCATTTGTTTTAATATTTTAGGGTCAGTTAAATCCAACATGTTCTTAACCTCTACCTGTCCCACAAATAAAGACTTACCATTGACAGCCTGTCTAACTTCGAAATAAGAGGTCGCAATATTTTCACCAAAATAGACATCCCCCCCAGTTTTTCTATGCGTAGGATCAGAGAATCTATAAGTTGCTCCAGGATTTGTACTCAATGGAGTAAATTGAGGGTCATAGATTTTATGACCATCTAAAGTAACTGGAATACCCTTATCGGAAATTATGATAGGATCTTTCAAGACTTTATAGCCTACTTTTGCGGCTACTTTTTCTGTTAGAATCACTCCACCTTTAGCAATACTAGCCCCACCAGCAAATAAACTCGCTACATCAGCTGTAAGTTTGCCTGCTTCTAAACCTGCATTATATGAGCCTTTAATACCAGCTTTTTCATATTCTGATTCAAGCTTATTAATACGGTTCGTATAATCTTGTTTAATAGCATCACTAATATTACCTAGAGCGTTTTCACTATTGATAACTTCTTTGATCGCTTTATAGGTTTGTATTGGGCTAAGAGCCATTTTTGCCAAACCTACTACCGACTCAGCAACAGAGGTCGGAATACCTACTGCAAAGCCTGCTGCATAATTTGCATCTTGTCCTGCACTAATTGCAGCCCATTTAACAACGACTCCACCACAAGTAAGAACATTACAATCTTTAAGTTCTTGACTTTTTTGCTTCTCTTGCACATGGTTCAAATAATTATTGCTTACGGCTATATCCGCTGCATTTGCAGCAGCAGTCACATTATACCCCGCATAGGCAGCAACAACTCCAGTGGTAAGTTTAGTGATGTTGAGAATTTTTGATTTTTCCGCTTCCGTATATTCAATGCCATTCGCTGGTTTGAACATATTTTCCGCAATAACTTCCCCTAAAGCAGCTCCAAGAGCCCGTGATTTACATTCATTATCAACCACTCCTGTTGCACAACCCGCTGCAGCATGCGCAGCAATAGCAACAACTTTACTCACAAAGGCATTACTACTCATCCCTAATGTGTCACCAATTGCGCCTGCTAATGGTGCTTGCAATGAGTTTGCTAATCCTGCTAATAAAGCTTTTTCCAGGCCTTCGCTTAGGTCTCTACCATTAACCGCAGAATCTATCAACGTACTGCCAACGCCTTGTATCATTCCAGTTGCCATATTATTGGCAATGTCATTCACAATAGCATTACTACTAATATTTAAGTTTGTCGCCACCCCGTTCAACAATCCAGCAGTGACTACTGAAGCTGCTAAATTCTTAACCGAGTCTTTACTCCCTAAATCTTTTAGTGTTTTACCGATATCTCCACCGTTGTTAATCAATCCTACACTTGCTTGAGTTGCTAAACTTGTAATAGCAGCATTTGCCATAGCCCCAAGCGTAGAAACGCCTGTAATTGTTGTAACACCTCCAACTGTTGCTGTTGTAACACCAGCTGAGCCAATCATACTTGCACCCAAGCCTACAGTAGTTCCACTTGCTGCTGTTCCACCAGCAGCTCCTGCGGCTGCAGCAGTTCCTGAACCCATCGTAGCAATCGTTACAATAATGACAATAAGAGCAGCACCCGCAGCTGTTAACCCTTGTGACTTATAATCCCAATCCTTTTGAGCAAGAAGTACTTTCTGCCAATCAACATCTTTTCTATTAACTAATTCTTTGAGATAAGCATTACCTGGCTGATTTGCCAGTTTTAGGATTTCATCTCTCAATTCAACTTTATTAACATCTTTTTCACTGATTGGAACTTGCACACTCAAACCACCTGCCGCTTTAAAGGTAGGTAAAACTGGCCCATTAAAACTTGGTAGCTGAGCAGTTTCAGTAATTGAGCCTTTATCTTGCATTGACTGCCAAACTACAGAGTTTTTATCTCTTTTTAAAGTTTGTTCAACTATATTAGAAGCACTTTCAAGAGAAATTACACCACCAGCTTCAATAGTTGCTCCACTTAAATATTCAAATTCAGGACCTTTTAAACGTGTGTCTAAACCTGATTTAGTACCAATATAGTCTGCTTTCAACGTCGCAGGTAACTCAGCCTTAATATTACGTGTAGCTGTAGTCTTTGATTTATTAAGTTTCACCCCTAAAAAAGATGACTTTTTTGTTATATCATCGGTGTTTTGTTCAACATCAAGTGCAGTAAGAAAATTTAAATCTCCTCCAGCTTGAATGCTAATTTTTCCACCAGTTGCTATAAATTGACTAGAATACATATCAATACTTGTACGGTTTTTCCCCGTCATTTCTTTTGTATTCTGTTCTTTACTCTTAATATTAATATTCTTTGCATTAATGTTTACAGAAACCCCTTCACTTTTATTTGAAGTATTTACCGTAGTTGTGGTGGTTTTTTTACCATACCATTTCTTTTTAGTTTCCGTCGTTGTACTCTTATCGTAACCACTTTCCACAGCCACATCAAAAATGATATTTTTATGGGCTTCGATATTAACATCACCTTCCGAACGAATATCTACTCCTTGTAATACTAAGTTGTCTGTAGTATTGGTTCCTGTAGCTTTAATCTTTACACCCTTTTTCCCATATATGCTTGGAGCATCTACAGGACTTCTCCAAGCATATGTTGTATCTGTTTCATTTCCAAATTCGTATGAATCTTGATTGGCATCAATAATAATACTGCTAGCTATAGCGCCTTGTTTAACACTATTTTCAGTGGCGCTATCATATTGACCTTGAATATTATAAATATTATTTGTTAATGTTCCTGCCGCTTCTATCCGGACTTCTCCTTGTTGAGCATTGACTTTTGAACCACTTAAACTCAAACCTTTGGCCGAAACTAAATTAATATTTCCATCAATTGATTTTATATTTACCGAAGCATGTTGTTGTCCTTTTAAGTTTTGCTCGTAAAAACTAATATTTGCCCCTGACTGATCAATATTTCGTTGCAATCCATTCAAGTTTGTAATTAAAGTTTTATATGTCTCGTTAACCTGAGCTAATTTTCTCTCACCCTCATCTTTCAGTCTTTTTGCTGTTAATGCAATTGATCCTTGTGCTGTTCTCATCCAATCTTCACCAGCTTTTATCTGATCATTTGCATCTTTTAGTGCTTGCTGATAATTTAGATATTCTTGGGTTGCTTTCAGCACATTAAGTTCTTGAATAAAATCAGTTTGTACTATTTTTTCTCTATTGGCCTTATCTGGAAATTTTATATTAGAGAAAGAATTTCTTACACCATCAATTAAAAGATCATCCTTAGTTGATACCACTTGAATATCTTTTTTTGCTATTAGTTGTGAACCTTGAATATCAACTTTAGTACCCTCTAAATTAATACCACCATTTGCTGTATCCAGCTTAACAACTTGTTCCGATCCATTTCCTTTTGCTCCTTCATAGCCTTTTAAAGTCAAAGTACCAGCTTTAGAAACGAGCTCGATATCACCAACAGCCTTTAAGCTGTAAACTTTTGGGTCAATCGTTAAGTTAGAATTTGTTTGAATAGTTAGGTCCCCATTTAAACTATTTAACTTTGTATCATTCTTAAGTAAATCACTTCCGACTGCATTTAAGTTCAATCCAGTCTGGCCTGTAATAAAACCACCCGCTTCTAATAGAACAGCTCCGCCGGTTAAATTTGTATTTTGTAATACTTGGTTTCCTGTAGCCGTTACAGAGGTGACACCCTTAGATGTTAAGTTTGTTACTTTATTCGCAATCCATTTGGTCGCTGGCGTATACTCAGCATTGCTATAAACCGTACGGCCAGAGCTTACTGCCAGATGCTGGTCTGAAGTAGCATTCACGCCCTGTAAAGTCAGTAAATCTTTTGCAAAGAGTTCAGTATTACCTTTTGACGTTAATACGCTATCGATAATTGTACTCATGCCTGCTCTACTATTGATCGCAAGTTTACCAACCGTAGAGCCTAGATCTGTATTTTGGATTTTAATATCGGATTTGCTATTTTCTATCGAAACGGTTTGTCCCTTTAGAACATTATTGACTATTTTGGTATAACCAGTGTCTCCTTTCACAGAAACATCACTATTAGCCTTTAGATTGATTCCATTATTACTCGAAACTAATATATCACCCTGATTCGCATTAACTTGTACCGATTGCAAGTTAACAGTGCCATCACCAATCGAGCCAAGTGTTACGCCTTTTAAACCACTAATAACCGTCTGATCAGTTGCTAATTCATCTTTATCAGCTGAAGGCATCGCCTTGGTTGTTTGGGTCGAGTTTAAATTCAGATTTTTATTCGCGAGTATAGAAATCTTTCCAGCCGAAGATGTGGCCTTTAAGCTATTTGCAGTAACTCCACCAGCAAGTGCTGTAATATTAATATCATTTTGTGTATTTAAATTTTTTTCTAAAATTAGATCATCTTTTTTAGAGGTAATATTAATATTTTTTTGACTATCTAACTCAGAATCTAATTTAAGCTGACTTGCTTGTAAATCAATGCCATCTAATGCAATTAATTTCTTTCCACTTAATGTTAATTTCTCACCAGCTTCTGCTTGTATTTTACCCACGAATTGAGGCGGGGCTTTCGTTAAATAATCCCAAAGTAAGTTATTCTTGCTATACAGTTTAAAGTTTTTAATTTTACTATTACCATCATTTAAAGTTGTAATATCCAAATTTTTTAATAAAGTATTCCCCGAGCTATATAAACTTACATTACCTACCGCATTTAATATTGTTTCAGAAAGATTAATATTACCTAAATTTCCATCATCACTATTGCCTACAATATTAATATTTCCTTTATTTGCAACTAAGCTAGAATATGAAGAATCAATTTTTTGTGCAGAAACATCTAAATCATAAATTGATGTAATACTTGAATTATTTTTAAGTATTATACCATTTTTTGCAATAACAGAATTAGCACCATTACTGCTAATACTTGATTTATTCTCTAATTCAATATTATTAGCATTCAAATACATATTTGAACCTAATTTTAAATTAGATATAGATGCCCTTTCTGAAAGTTTGATATCTCCTTTAGCCTCTATTATTACAGGCACAGGTTTTATAGCGGTACTTTGAATTCGCCCACCATTAAGGTTAATACCACCATTAAGGTTAATATTATTGGATGATTTAATACTTAAAGGTCCTTTGCTAACAATTGCCCCACTGTTTAGAATATCGCCATCTGTAGCTACTCCTATTGTTTCTATATTTAACCAACTCTCTGTCGGGCTGGTTGATTCTAAAGTCCCCTTATTTTCAATTTTCCCGGCACTGGTAATCACCAGGTTGTTTACTGCCTGAATAGTCCCTGCGTTTGTCACGCCTAAGCCTTTTTCAGTTCCCATCAAATAAATATTGTTGGCATACATCCCACCCAGTGCTTTAACATCCACAGCCAATGTCGGTGCAGTTCCAGTACCAGTTTTAGCAGTAACATCCTGTAAATCTGCACTGATATTATTTGCCCCGGCAATCACCTGAATATCATTTTTGGCACGTAGTTCCGCACTGAGTTCTAATGCACGCGCATAGAGATCCACATAATTTGCATCGTTATTATTTCCACCCAAGCCAAATTTAGAATTAGGGTTTGCTGAAACCGTAATTTTTCCTTGGTCAACCGTAAACTGCTTGATACTGCCATCGGCATTTAACTGAGGTTTACCTGTGGTAAAAATTGCCTTATTGGCATTAATAAAACCACCACCTTTAATATTAATACCGGATGGGTTGGCAATAATCACATCTGCCATTTGCCCGGCAACTTCCAAGTTCCCTTCAAAACGTGAGGCAGCGCTGGAATTTACTTCGTTGAGGATGACACGGGCTTCACCAGTCGCTAAAAACGGGTTTGCCCCCACGGCTCCTACCGTTTTAGTGGTAGCTCCTGTTCGGCTGTTATTTAAAACAGTACCTTCAGCCAACACATCAAACTGTTTATAAATATTATGGGATATACCATTTTTTGGAGTTTGAATATTAACTACCGGAACAACTGTACCTGCCGAGTTCTTACCAGCACCGATGACTGCTCTATTCGCAGCATTTGCGGCACTGTCCGCTACGATACCCGCATAAACAGGTGCTAAAGGCATCCACAAACTTATACTTGCAACCAGTGCTTTCACTTGCCAAAGTTGATGAAATGCCTGAGATTCATTGTTATCAATATTGTTCCGAGTACTTGCTTCACTTTGACCAGAAGTCTTGGTTTGGCTTCGTACATTTTCAGCCACAGCCACAAACATTTGACGTGCTTTGCTATAAATAATGCGATAACTATTCTTGTTCATGAATAAAGTCTTTTCTAAAGTAAATTAATAAGAAAGGTTGATACTAAAACCGGTAACCCAGTCTTTTTTTATGCTGTCAGGTGCAATCAGCCCCCGACCTGTAAAGGCATCCAGATAAAAACTATTTTGATAAGTGCGTAGCCCTAAAACACTTCCGAGTAAATAACGCTGACCCGGTATGCTATTGCGGCCATTGACCCAGCCCTGATCGACTGCCATATAAAACTGGGTATTAGGAATTGGTGCATTCAAGCTGATTTCTTGCTGTAGATACTGTCCGTTATCGCCAGAGAGCATGAGTTCACCATCAAAGCCACGCACGCTATAGCGTCCACCAATATAGAAGCGGTCATTGGGTACTAAAATTTTCGGTGCATATTGTCCACGCCAGTTAAAGCGATATTGAGCTGGCTTATCGAGCAAAAGGAACGGTGTAGTAAAACGCAGATCTGCACTCCACAGTGGAGCACGGGAGTAACCTTCAACAGGAAGATGGTTTCCATAAACATCCGTAATGTTTTCTTCAGGGGCAGTTCGGGCTTCCACCCCCATCCCACGACGGTAATCGATGCTGCCGTCTAATACCGCATTTCCTAAATATTGACGGTGTTGAACGCCTAAATTCCAGCCTGAGGTTCTTCGGTGTAAAACATTAATTTCAATATCGTCAATAAAACTTTGGCTTTCTTTATGATAAAGCTTTCCATACACGCTGGTTTTATGTTGTCCGCTACGGCTAATTACACGAGATAAATTTAGGTTGGCTTGCTGACTGTTGCCATGATAAAGCAGTGGACCGTTCCCCCCTAAGACTGTTTGCTTATATTGATAGTCATTGTAGCTAAGGCCTAAATCATAATAACCAACAGGTAACTGATAACTAACAAAATAACTTCGGTTTAAATCTTCATTAAAGTCATCTAAAGAGTGACTCACGTTTAACGATAAAATATCATTTAAATGAAATGGATTATTTATGCCTAAGCCGATATTTCCCATGTAGGTGCCGGTGTCCTGATTACCCGAGTCATCTACACTTAAATTGAAATTAACTTTTTGTAGGGGTTGAAGTTTGAGTATTAAATCGCTATAGCCTGTTAATTCTTTATCTTGAGCAGTTGCGGGAGTAATTTGCATATCTACCGCATAGACACGTTTTAGATTTTCTAGACCCTGATCGAGCCTTTTTAGGTTCACAATGTCGCCCGCTTTAAAGGGCAAGCCTGTCTTAAGCTGTAATGAGGAAATTTTACCTTCCTGAATTATGATTTTATTCAGACGTCCAATTTGCACACTCAGGTTTAAATTACCCTGATTTAAGTCTTGCGGACTCACGACAATTTGACTGGTAATTAAACCCTTTTTTAAAAGTTCATTCTGGGCATAGTTCACAATGTTATGTAAGCTTTGGGTTCCAATACATTTGCCTAGAATATTTTGTGGGTGTTTTTTTATAGCCTTAACCACAAAGTTAAATTGCTGTAAGTCAGATTCCGACTGACCAATTAAAGGGATAAGACTAATTTCTTTAACCGCTACACAGGGGCTTTCTTTAACAGCTAAATACTTAAAGTCCTGTAATGGCTTGGTGTTTTGATAAGGAGTTTGCTGAGCAAGCTGGTCTTGTAATTGCTGGTTAAGCTCTTTTAAACGCTGATCTTGCAATACCTGACTGGGTAAAGAGACATCTTCAATCGCATAAACATATTGGTGAAAACCCGCAAAAAGAATAATAGAAGAATTTATAAAGTTCTTAGTTAACATCACATATACAGAATTGTACGTATAAAAACTTTATTTTACACAAAAAAAACACATTATTCAATTTTTCTTTATATTTGTATAAAATTAAATTTATCAAAATTAAGTAATCTTCCTCTATTTAAGTCATATCCATTAGAATTGATGAAGATCTTGTTAGTATCTCGATAATCTTAGATAGAAAAATTTCTACAATATTATTAATCCTCGCTACAATATAAATTATTTTAAAATCAATTACTTTAATTAATCTCTTATAAAAGATCCAAAAACCTCTAGCTTTTATTTAATTCATTTAAATATAAAGCTGAATTACTAAAAACTTTTATGGAGATGCTTGAGAAGCGGATCGTTGGGAGTTAGAAATTTTTGTTTTTTAATTTATTGAGCTCAAAAATCATATTCTTATATTCAAGGTATACCTTTTCACTGATTAGAATCACAGCATCTTTCTCTTTTCGTGTAATTCCAACGGCTAACTTAATATTAAGCATGGCCTCATTATTAGTATGCTTTACGACTAACAATGAGACTTATATTAATTTCAATATTAAGCCCGTATTTTACCCTTCTACCTTTTTATCCTTACTACTTGAATAGATAAAATATAAAGCAATCCCTAAGCAAATTAGCGCCCCTAATCGATACAATGAAAAAGGAAGCGTTTCATTGCCAAACCAGCCAAAGTTATCAATTAAGATACTCATCAAAAGTTGCCCAAAAATCACAGCCACCGTAGCAACTGCAGCCCCAATTCTTTGTACAGCCAGTACCATAATGACAATATAAGGTACGCCACACATGGCGCCTAATAACTGCCATTTAGGAACATCTAATAACGTTAAGGTATGTTTAGGTTCAAAGTAAAAAATAAGGAGAGCCGTAATTAGAGCACCGACCGAGAAAGTCAAAAAAGCACTACGAAATACACCAACTTTTGCTCCAAGTTGCCCATTAATTGCAGCCTGTACACTCAGCAAAGCACCGCCAATGACGGCGAGAAGAATCATTAAAATTGTCATGGCTGTCTCCTACGCTTTTGACACAAGTACAAGTGCGACAACAATAAAGATGAGTGCCACTACCCGTTTACGGTCTACTTTTCGATGTGGAGTCCCCAGTAAACCATAGTGGTCGATAATCAGACTTTTAGATACCTGTCCCGCTAAAATGCCAATCATGGTCATTGCAATGCCAATAATTGGAGTAGTAATGGTCAAAATAATGACGTAAGCCGGACCTAAAACGCCACCGAGTAATTGCCAAGATGGAAGTGTAAAAAATGAAGGGCTATTGCGTGGGCTAAAAAACAACATGAGTAAAAAAGTAAGTGCTGCACCCACACCAAAAATACTAAACGTGGCCCACAACTCACCTACTTCCTTTCCTAAGGGCCCTAAAAGCCCAGCTTCGACCGATAGCCCCATTCCTCCTAAAATGGTTAGGAGTAGTAATAGAATTTGCATCTACATTGCCTCATCTGTATCTAGGCAACGAATACTAAGGTAGCCAATTCATCAGAAAAACAGCATAATTCATGAATCACTTTTGCAGAAATTGCACAAATGGATTTAACAAATTCGATTGATATCCGCACGCTTCGCTTCTTTATTAGTGTTTACAATGCTCAAAACTTCTCGAATGTAGCACGTAAAGAAGATGTGTCTGCCTCCATGATTTCTCGAACCATTCAACAACTTGAAGATGCGTTGGGGCAGCAACTTTTCTACCGAAATACACGAGCTATCACACCGACCGAATCGGGCAAATTATTTTTTGAATATGCAAAAAGAATTACCGAACAATTTGATGAAGCTCAAAAGGCTTTACAAGATAAAACCATAGAACCATCCGGACTTGTCCGAATTAATGCCCCTGTGTTTTTTGGTCAACGGCATATTGCGCCGTGGTTGGCGGGTTTATCAGAGCGTTATCCAAGGCTTCTAATAGAACTAATTCAAACCGATGAATTTATAGACCCATTACGCGAAAGCACAGATTTAATATTTCGTATTGGAGCACTGACTGATTCATCATTTCATGCCCGTATTTTTGGTACACAAAAATATCATTTAGCCGCCTCTCCTCAGTATGTTGCCAAATACGGTACGCTCGACCACCCAACAGAACTTAATCAACACAAGTGCCTAGTTTATAAAGGTTTTGAAGGTCCTAACCGCTGGTTAGTGAGAAAGCCCAATGAAGAATGGGTACATTATCCAATTACCCCGTTACTTTCTTCAAACAATGCCGAGAGTTTAATGACAGCCGCGCTTCATGGCATGGGGATTGTTTTATTTCCTGATTGGCTGATTGGCGAAGCTTTAAAAAAAGGTGACTTAATAAAGCTTTTACCTGAATATGAAGTCGCGATTAAATCACAACCCCAGCATATCGCAGCCATTTATCCAAATGTTCGTCATCCACCACTTAATATTAGAGCAGTGATAGATTATTTTGCAGAAATCTATGGTGACACACCGTATTGGCAGAATTAGTTTTCTTTTCAAGGCCAGCAAAGTATTCAAATATCGACATACTTTGCTGGTGTCTCACCAGTGATGAAAATAAGACTAAAAACTTTAAATAAATAAGAATTTAATTTGCACTCAAACTTAAATTATCAACTTGTTCTGATTTTTCTTTTTTAATGAGATAACCCAATATAATTTGTAAAATCACGCCAATAAACGCGCAACATGACATTAAGAGAAAACACCAGATATACCCCTGATGACTATGCCAGCCACCAAAGCTCGTAAGCAAATATCCCATAATAATCGGTGCGACAGCCCCACCTACATACTGAGCAACTGTAATTAAACTATTTGCTGTTCCAATTGCTCCGGCTGGCGCATAATCTGATGCTGTCGCATAGAAAATAGGCCAAATTGCGTTGGCAGATAGACCAAAAAACAGTTGTATTGCAATGACGGAAACCACACCTGAGGTTAAACAAAAACTTGCAATGCTGACCGCCATCCAACAACCACATAAAATCAATGTGAGTCTTCTGCCAATCTTATCGGACAAAGTCGGCCAAATAATTTGCCCCATCATGCCGGTAATTGTAAATACAGCGCTCAAGCCAGCCGATTTCGCCAGATCTAACCCGACAATATTGTATAAAAATGCAGGAAAGATAGTTAAAAAACCAATATAAACCACATGGGTAATTAAAGTACTGGCTGCGGTAAACACAATTCCCCGAGAACTTAGAGTTTGTTTTAAACGTTCCCATGTACTATGCGTACTTGTTTTTTCTTCTCCTTCATCGTGCACAAAATCTGTTGGTGGTGTGAATTGATTATCTACACAAGATTGGTGAAACTCTGAATAACGTTTACGGGTCGAATAAATCGCCCAAAAAGTTAATGCCGGTACAGCAAATATAATTCCAAGAAAAAAGGCATAGCGCCAATTTTGCGGGCCAAAATAGGTAATGATGGTGGCCATTGCAACACCGCTAAGTAGCGCTCCAACCGGATAACCTGAGTGATGAGCACCTATGGCAAAACCGCGATGTTCCTTGGGCCACCATTCAGCAGTATTACTCACCCCAACTGGCTCTGCCACCCCACAACCCAAAGAAACCATAATACGTAAGGTTACAAACTTATAGAAACTTGAACTTAAAGATGTAATGCCTGAAAGCAACGAAATAAAAGTAAATCCAATTACTAAGGGCCACTGAAAAATTCCTCGCTTCCAACCGGACGCATGTTTATCACTTAAAGCAGCAACCGGAATACTAAGAACGGCCAAAGAAAGTGTAATTGCAGCAATGGTGTATCCCCATTGCGTCGGAGATAAATTAAATTCATTACAAATCATATTGGCTGCGCGGAAAATCAACTCTCGGTCATATGCAACAACCACCCAGATAATCCAGCAAATCACTAATGATACCCAAGAGTGGTGATGAACTTTTTTTAGGCTCATTTCTAATTCCTTTTTAATTAAAATGCATCCACATGCTTTTACGTATAACGCTATGTCATTTGTCCACTCTTAAACTATCAAGTCGATTTAGAATTACTAATGATATTTCTACACCACGTAATAACTTATATTTATCAATTTAGTTTTAGCTATTTATCTCCATACATTTTTAATCCACTGGACCAATAACAATCCTTTATTAGGTAAAGAAAAATTTTCATTGGTTTTTATATTTAGCTTTCATTAATTTAGTTTCATCGATGAATGACTGAATAAAAGGACTAAAAAAGGAATTATGGAAATTAAAGTATTGGTAGATGTAAAAACAAAACTTGGAGAATGCCCAACTTGGGATGCTGTTCGCCAACGCCTATTTTGGGTAGATATTGTTGATGGACGATTATTCTGTTGTGATGAATTCGGTGGGAATATACGGGCGTGGGAAGTTCATAAAAAAATAGGTTCTTTTGCTTTACAAGAAAATTATAACGGCGCAATTGTTGCGCTCGAAGACGGGTTATATCAACTCGACTTTGAAACAGGCAACTTAAAATTTATTTGCAACCCTGAACCAGACCTACCCCAAAATAGATTAAATGATGGCCGTATTGATCGGCGAGGTCGATTCGTTTTTGGCTCTATGAACCGCCGCGAGGATGGGAATACCGCATCTCTTTATCGATTAGATGCAGACTATAAAATAGAAAAATTAGAAAATAATATTAATACTTCAAATAGTATTTGCTGGAGTCCTGATGGTACTAAGCTCTATTTTGCAGACACATGGCAAGGTGAAATCTGGTCTTATGATTATGATCTTGAAACAGGCCAAATCTCAAATAAAACCATTTTTTGTAAGATAGATACCTCAGACGGTGGTTCAGCAGACGGCTCGACAGTAGATCGTGAAGGTTATTTATGGAATGCAAAAGTATATTCGGGTCAGTTAGTACGTTATCGACCTGATGGAAAAATCGATCGTATTATTGAAATGCCTGTAAAAAAAATTACCAGTGCAGTTTTTGGCGGAAAAAATCTTGATGTCTTGTTTGTTACATCTATGTCACAACCGCCTCTTCCGAGGTTCCCTGATGACAACCAATTGCGGGGCAGTGTTTTTGCCATTTATGGGCTAGGCATCCAAGGAATAGCCGATGCTCGATTTATGGGGTAATGACTCACTTCCTACAAGAAATACTTAACTATAAAAGATAGTAAACCAGCTCTGCAGCTCAATAAGGAAATCTTTATTAAGCTGCATCAAGAATTAATTAATTGTTATTTTATAATGAAAATTATCGGCCAAACCATAAGACTCACGGTATTCGACCGCTACACCTTCAAGATTTTTTGCAATACGGCATACCTTCACTAAAGGGTCTTCAAGGTGGTTATTTAAATAGCTATCTTTAATATTTTTCTCAAAAGTTAACCGTTCTGTTGCAGAAGAAATAAATTGGCCACAGTGCTGATAATAAAAAGGATAAAGTAAGTTACCAAACTCAGCGATTGGAATTTCTTCCAGATTTTTAAATAAGCGTTCAGGTAGCCAGATTCTCTCACTTAATACAACGACATCTTCATGCTTACGGACACGCTCGATATAAAGCAACTTGTCAGTGTGCCCAAGCCCTAACTCGGCATTTACTTCCGGTATTGCATCACACACTTCTACTTTTTTGATTTGTCCTTGTGGCTGAATGAACTCGCCTTTTTTATTACGTAATCTAAAAAAACGAATGAGCGAATTTTCAAAATTAGGTTGTTTGAGGAAAGTTCCTTTTCCTTGCTGTTTAACCAATAGGCCGTCTTCAACCAGTCCTTCAACCGCCTTTCTAACGGTTCCTACCGATACACTATACATTTGCGCAAGTTCTTGTTCACTTGGAATAGGCTCTTCGACTGTCCATTTTGACTGGATCAGTAGTTTTTGAAGTTCCCAACGGACCTTTTCATATCTTGGCAATTTAAAATTTTTAAATGCAGTCTCATCAAGCATTTGCGTTAAACATTATGAAATCGATTTGACAATATTAGCATAGTTCTGTGTAATACAAAAAACCAAACATATATATGTTTAGATGTTTATATATTTATCAAGGAAGATAATATGACTGCATTGATGCTGATGGCTTTAGCCGTATCGATAGGTTTAGGTTATAAAACGAAAATTAATATCGGATTTTTTACGATAGCGTTTGCCTACCTGATTGGTTGCTTTGGCATGGGTCTTAAACCTTCCGAAGTTATTGAATTATGGCCTGTCAAAATTTTCTTTATTATTTTATCCGTTACTTTGTTTTATAACTTTGCTTTGGCAAATGGTGCTTTAGAGAAGCTTGCCAGCCATCTTTTATATAAATGCCGTAAGTTTCCTCAGTTTTTACCTTTAGCGATTTTTTTCGCAGCAACCATTATTGCTGGCCTAGGTGCTGGTTTTTATACAGTACTTGCCTTTATGGCACCGATTACACTGCTGCTGTGTAAAAAAACCAATATGAATATGATTATTGGTGGGATGGCTGCAAATTACGGCGCTTTAGCTGGCGCAAATTTTATGACATCGCAAAGTGGCATAATTTTCCGAAGCTTAATGGAAAATACTGGCATTAGCTCACAAACAGCTTTTTCATATAGCAGTGGAATTTTTGTCTTGACTTTAATTATTCCAATTGCGGTGTTGGGAATTTATACCCTCTGGAATAGAAAAAGTAATTCAATTGTGATTGAAGATCAAAAGCCTGAACCATTCGACAAAAAACAGAAACAATCCATCTTCCTTATTATTTTAATGATGTCGATTGTTTTAGTTTTTCCAATCTTGCATCTTGTTTTTCCCGATGTAAAAACGATTAGCTTTTTAAACTCCAAAATTGATATTGCCTTCCTTGCGATTACCTTCTCGCTCATTAGTTTACTTATGAAACTTGCGGATGAGAAAAAGGTCATTGCACTTGTGCCTTGGGGAACACTGATCATGATTTGCGGTGTTGGTATGCTCATCGCATTAGGTGTGAAACTTGGCATTATTACTACCCTATCTGAATGGTTAGCAAACAATGTTCCTGTATGGGTCATTCCAGTACTTTTATGTCTGATCAGTGCCATTATGTCTGTATTTTCAAGCACTCTAGGCGTGGTTGCTCCTACCTTATTTCCAATTGTTCCTGCGCTTGCACTTACCTCTGGCCTAAACCCACTAGTGCTGTTCATTTGTATTGTGGTTGGCGCTCAGTCTACAGCGATTTCTCCTTTCTCGTCTGGCGGTAGCCTCATTATGGCTTCAGCACCAGCAGACATCGACAAAACCAAATTCTTTAATCAACTGTTATTTAAAGCAATTCCTGTAGGAGTCATTGCCGCTTTAATCGCTATTTTCGCGTTAAAATTTGTAATGTGAGATGAAAATGAACTGTATAGATACACATGCACATGTTTTTTCGACACAGGACCACAGTATCGAAACAGCACGTTATGCACCTGATTATGAGGCAACTGTACAAAGTTTTATCTCTCATCTTGATGAACACAATTTCACGCATGGTGTTTTGGTTCAACCCAGCTTTTTAGGTACCAATAACCAAGCGATGTTAAACGCAATTCAGCAATACCCTGACCGTTTAAAAGGGATCGCCGTTGTTCAACATACGACGACGTTTGATGAGCTAGTGAATCTCAAGGCACAAGGCATTGTAGGTGTTCGCTTAAATCTATTCGGTCTTAACCCTCCTGCGCTAAATACGCCTGACTGGCAAAAATTTTTACGAAATGTGGAAAGCCTCAACTGGCAAGTTGAATTACACGCACCGCCGAAATATCTGGTTCAGCTTTTACCACAATTAAATGAATACAGCTTGGATGTCGTAATTGACCATTTTGGCCGAGTTGACCCTGTTAAAGGGATTGAAGATCCGGATTATCAGAAGTTTTTAAGCTTACTTAACGTAAAACAGCACTGGATTAAAGTGTCTGGTTTCTACCGTTTGGGCACTACTCCAAACAACATAAATACGGCACAACAGGCCTATAACATTTTTAAAGAAAAAGGCTTTTTACACAAACTCATTTGGGGAAGCGATTGGCCGCATACCCAACATGAATCTTTAATAACTTATGAAGATGCGATTAAAGCTTTTAAACATATTGTGTTTGATAAACACGAGCAATGTTTAATTTTAAATCAGAACCCTACCGAGCTGTTTGGTTTCTCACGTACATAAGGAGTATGTATGAAAAATGATATATCTATATCGGAAGTAGAAAAGTCAACGATCCGTAAACTTTCTTTTCGTATTCTTCCTTTCCTCATTCTTTGTTATTTCATTGCATATATTGATCGGGTGAATATTGGTTTCGCCGCTTTAACCATGAACCAAGAAATTGGTTTAACTGCTACTGCCTTTGGTTTTGGTGCGACATTATTTTTTATTGCATATGTCATATTTGAAATTCCAAGTAACATGGCAATGGAAAAGCTAGGTGCACGTATCTGGATTGCCAGAATCATGATTACTTGGGGAATTGTCGGTTGCTGTACCGCCTTCATTACCGGCCCGATTTCATACGCAATTTCACGGTTTTTGCTTGGTGCTGCAGAAGCCGGTTTTTTCCCAGGCGTATTACTGTATTTAACACTATGGTTCCCTAAACGATATATGGCTCGAATTGTTGCCGTATTTATGGTTGCCATTCCTTTATCTAACTTTATTGGGTCACCGTTATCTGCCTTACTGTTAGGCTTGCATGGTTTACTGGGTTTAAGTGGATGGCAAGTGCTTTTAATTCTTGAGGCATTACCTGCAATCCTTCTTGGTTTGTTGTGCCTTGTATGGCTGCCGAATACCGCGAACAATGTGAAATGGTTAAATCAAGAAGAAAAGGAATGGTTATCAAGCACTTTAACTTTTGAAAAAAATCAATTGTTGAACTCTGAAAAACAAGATAGTGCCGAACAGAAAAAGAGTAAGTTCAAGTTGCTGATTACCAATAAATATTTATGGTTCTTTGCAATTATTTATGCAGGAAGTTCAGCAACCAGCAATATTTTATCGTTATGGATGCCTCAGATTTTAAAAGCCTTCCATTTAACTGCCATGCAGACAGGTCTTTTAAATATGATTCCGTTTGGTTTAGCTGCCGCTTTCATGATTGTTTGGGGCGTACATGCCGATAAAAGTGGAAATAAGAGTCTCAACACAGCTATTCCGTTATTTGTAACCAGTTTTGGTTTGCTCCTTACTATTTTTACTTCATCTTTAACCTTGAGCCTACTTTTATTCTCACTCGTTTTGATGGGTAACTATGCCATTAAAGGTCCTTTCTGGGCATTGGTTTCTGAGCGCTTACCACCTACTTTAGTGGCTGTAGGTATTGCAGCAGTGAACACCATTGCGCATATCGGTACTGGGCTTATGAACTCTATTATGGGTATTGTGAAAGATTATTCGGGTAGCTTCCCTATCTCTCTTTTACCGTTATGTATGCTTACATTTACGGGTGCCATGATTGCGTTGTATTTGGGAAGAAAACCGACATTGCCAAAAGCGCAAAAGGTTCAAAAAGCAGTTTAGGTTTTAGAAATAAAAGATTTAATCAAAAGAGACCATTAATGGTCTCTTTTTTATTTATAACAAATATATAGAAGCTAACATGGGTCAATATTTTCTTATTTTTATATGAAAACTATAAGCTTGTCTGTTTTTACTCCAACAAAAAAGCCCATCTTCCGATGAGCTTTTTATTTAATTAAGATTATCAAATGCATTAGGCTTTAAATTCTGCTAATACAAAGTTTTTTACTATTTCATCAAAATTAGGATTCAGAAGAGTTGGCTTGCTATTTTTTATAGTTTTATACCAATAACTCGCTGCAACTCCCATGCTAACCAAAGCTAACAATTTCATAGCTCACCTCACTTATTGGGAAGAGTGGAGTTTAAAGTATCATTCGCGTTTGTAGCGTTCCAACTTGTTTTAAAGAGGTTTCTGTATATTTTTTAAGCAATGTGTAATAAAAAAGCCCACATCTTTGTGAGCTTTTAAGCTTTAGAATGAAAATATCTTTATATTAATTCGAAACATATTAACTGTGGATTCTATAAATAACATAACAGAAAATAGTTTATTTGTAAGTTCATCCTTTCTACAAAGAATATTCCCCTTCTATTTAAGTTAGTCTTTACACTTAACTTTCAAAATCGCTGCTTTTGTACTCACCGGAATAATCATTCCTGAATTGTAGGCAGTATGATGGTTTACAATTTTGTTATTACTATCTAACTCATCAAAGCCTTTATTCTTACATACTTCTTCCGCCTTAGTGATGAGCTTTGATCGTAAAGCATCCCTTGAACCAAATGCATTGCTTTGAGCATGAAGTTGATAAATTCCAGGATTTATCTCGGCTACGGTAGGTGGAAACATTTGCAGACAACCTGACAACATGAATGCAACTATGCCCAGAATACTTATTAATTTAATCTTTTTCATTTAACTGATCTTCAAAAATAATTAAGCAAAAATAAAGTTTAAAAATGACAATATAATTTCAATACTGTAAAAATCTTTACTCTTTCAAGTAAGCTTTATCCTCATGAGTTTTCTACTCAAGAATAACGATGAGTCTAATCCTAAAAAGACTAGACTCGATTCAAATTAAATTATCAATTTTAGAAATGAAATAATCTGAAAATTAATTCACTAAGCTCTGATTAATCAATGATTCAATTTTTTGAGAAGCAACTGAATTATAGTAAGTACATTCATTCTTTGCTTCTTCAATTGCGCTTTGGAAAGAAATTACATCCTCATAATTATTAAATGAATCAAGTGATCTTTCATAACCTGCAACAATACTATCAATTGAAGTGTTAGGATTCTTTTGCCAATAACCTGAAGCTAATTTATTGTCTATATTCATATAAACTGAAATCGTATAATACTTTGGATCATTTGCCTCGGTATTTAAATAAGCCCACTGTACATTGCCCCATTTTCCAGTAACGGCATTACTTCCAGCTAAAGAAATATAATTTGAAAGGTTATTAACACTAACACCATTAATAAAAGCCAAGCTGTCCGTATTTGTAATTACATAATAAGGTACTGAATAACTTGTTCTTTCAACCTGAAAACATTTCGCTCCTGCTGGAAATGTATTTTTCTTGGTTAAAGCTAAAAAATCTTTAAACTGATCACCAATAAGTTTTGGATGAAAAAATACACTTGTAGGAATTTTCTCTGCAAGAAGATTCCAATATACAGCGGTTCTGTCACTTATCCTGACATTTTTTAAATCAATCCAGCGCCCTTTCTCCTCTATAACAATATTTTTTAGACCATCTTTGTTATAAGGGGTTTTTCTAAGTGTCGTTCCATCTTGCGAAGTCGATCTCAAAATATAACGTCTATAACCCAATGGATACTTCGTCTCATCTGGTCTATAAAGGCCATCTGTACTTAACATTAAGCGTCCTATATCTGGTTCTGTACCTTTATCTAACTTAGGATAATCAGCATACCAAATATTTCCATTTCTTGAATTCTTTGTAATCTCAACAAATGTTGTATCAAATTGAATAGATCCCCATTTGTAAGAAGTAGTATTATCAAACTCTGTATTAAGAATTTCATCTTTTGTTGTGGCAACAGTATCGCTACTTCCTCCACCACCACAGCCCACTATAAGAGCTGAAAGTAGAAAAAGAAAAATAGTTTTATTAAGTGTCATCAAATTTACTCTTTTTTATTGAATGGTATAAAATACTTTTAAATATAATAATTTAAAATTTTATTATATGAAATAATTAATTCTCAGCTTTAACTTATTTAATAGCAGACGTGATAATAAAAACTATTAACGGCCCAACCTGCCAAAAAACCCCTCCACCACCATATCCCTTTCCTCCAAACTCTTTGAGCTTAAAATCTGGAACATCAAGCCATCAATTAGGTTTAAAACCAAATTGGCATCGGGCTTTAATGCATGGGTTTCTAAACTAAAAATGAGGTCAAAAATCTCATGAAGTAGCCACCTTCTATACTCAACCGCCATACGGTAAGCGCTCACATACATATGTTTAATTTCGAAAAAGGCTTTAAGCAAAAGGTAATATAAGCTATTAAAGTTAACATGTAAGTTTATAATTTCTTTGAGTTTGTCCTTTGAAGTTCGGTAACGACTTGAGTAAATAATGGCAAGTACTTCTTCTTTCAGCAGGCTTTTTTGAAAAGCGATGCACATTTCAATTAACCGTTCTTTTGAGTGAAAGTAATTATAAAAAGTCGCTTTAGTTATTTTGGCTTCTTTAATAATTAGGTCTACGCCCGTCGTGTGAAAACCGTAAGTAACGAATAGACGTATGGCAGTATGAATAACCTGTAATTTTTTGGAAGAAGTTTTTAAATTTTGCATAGTTTTACCGTTATAAATTCTTGTTGTTTCTCAAAGAGATTAAAAAGCCTGTGCCTTTTCTGGGAGAAAAAAAGGCACAGCAAAGCCGTAAAGACTGTGCTTGGCACATCTCAAGTTTTATTGTTGCTAAGTTTTGGTCGTGACGATTTAAAGCCTGAAAAGCCTATAGGCGATCAAACTTTTTTAAAGTGATTTAAGTTGTGTCGAGATAGTTTTTGACAGTGGCTGCCAATAATTTATGAATGTACATAGCCAACTCCTTCTTTTGGGAGTTCTGCCGAAACATTATAAATTATGGTGGCAGAACGGAAGCAGGTTGACGGACTGGGTTCGACATCCAGCACACCCGAAGGTGTCCCACTCCCGTCCTACCGCTACGGGAGGGAACGGGTGTGCACACAAGACTACTCCTCAGAAGAAATAATCCTGATGTGGTCGAATCATCGGTCCGTCAAAACCGACTGGCAATGTAGGCCAGCCCGCAAATGGTAATCTTCAATATTTGAGCTGTCAATGTAAAATTGGCTAGAAATTATTTAATTAATTATTGTTTTTCATTTAATTACATAATTAAGGAAAACCTTAAATATTGGCTTAACAATTTGCTTTTATAACAGCACTCTAACGCTTTCTTTTTATTATGACTGCGCTTGCTCGGCCATAAATATTTTAAATTTTGAGACTAAAAAAGGAGGTGTTGGCCTCCTCTTTTAATTCAAACTATAAACATATGGTGGTAATTAAATACCTTTATCTGCCAGATATTACTGAAGATTCTTTGAGTACGTTTTAGTTGATATTTGTGTAATCTCTTTCTTTTCTAGACGATTTAGCAATGTGCCAAAGATAGCTGCAACAATGTACATAAATAATGAATAAACTGCTGCTGGCATAGCGGCCATACTGCTTGCCATTACTGTAAAAGCAATGGTCATGGCTAAGGTACTGTTATGAATTCCAATTTCAAACGCGCAAGCTTTTGCCTGAAAGCTATTTACACCCAATAATCGTGGGACAAAATAGCCAACCATTAAACTACATACGCAGAACAGCAAAGTTGCCAATCCAATTTGCCCAATATACGTCATCAGATTTTGATAATCTCGTGCAATTGCTAATATGATGATCGATACGAGAAAAACGATAGCAAAGATACGCACAGGTTTATTGAGTTTTTCGGCCGTATGCGGTGCAAAATGACGGACTAACATCCCGATCCCAACGGGAACTAAAATAATAAGAAAAACTTGTATGATTTTAGAGAATTGCAATCCTACATTTTGTCCATTTTCCATAAAGTGTTGTATTGCGAAATTCACGATTAATGGAAGTGTAAAGGCAGCAATGACCGAATTTATAGCCGTTAAAGTAATATTTAAAGCGATATCTCCTTTATAGAGATAACTAAATAAGTTAGCAGTTGGCCCGCCCGGTGACGCAGAAAGGAGCATTAATCCAACAGCAAGCATTGGTGGTAAAGCAAGAACCTTACAAATAATAAATGCAATACCGACTAAAATAACCAGTTGGCAAAATAATGCGATAAAGACAGCTTTTGGGTGTTGTCGTACGCGTTTAAAGTCATTTATGGTCAACTCTAGACCCAAACCAGCCATAATAATTGCGAGTGCAATTGGTAAAAATACGGTAATTAATCCTGAACCCATAATCTCATTCCTTTTTTCATTTATTTATGGAGCTTCTAGCCCCATACACTTATGTTTTTAATTAAAAGTTCTTATTAAACCTTGAGTTCTTTTCTTAAAATTTTACCCACGTTCGACTTGGGTAATTCATTGATAAATTGGATATGACGGGGTTGTTTATATCCTGTTAGGTTTTCTTTTGCATAGTTTTGGATTTCTTCAACCGATAAAGAGTCATCTTTTTTAACAATAAAGGCTTTAGGCACTTCACCCGATTTTTCATCTGCAATCCCAACCACGGCGACTTCTAAAATTTTTGGATGTTGGGCTAAAACTTCTTCAATTTCGTTTGGAAAAACATTAAAGCCTGACACTAAAATCATGTCTTTTTTACGGTCAATAATTTTGGTATAGCCTTTTTCATTCATATAGCCAATATCACCCGTTCTAAAGAAACCATCAGCAGTCATGACCGCTTTCGTTTCTTCAGGTAAATTCCAATAACCTTTCATAACCTGCGGGCCACGAATTGCAATTTCTCCAGTTTCACCGGGTGCTAATTGGTGACCTTCATCATCCAAAATTGCAATATCCGTGCTCGGTACAGGAATACCGATCGTGCCACTAAAAGTATTAGAGATTGGCGGGTTAAAGGTCGCAACAGGCGACGTTTCTGATAAGCCATATCCTTCACGGATAATACGTCCTGTCAGTTTTTCCCATCCATCGGCAGTGGATTTCAAAATTGCCATACCGCCGCCCGTGGTAATTTCTAAACGGCTATGGTCCAATTTATTAAAGCCTTCATGATTAAGCAGCGCATTAAATAATGTATTTACAGCAGGAAAAACCGTAGGGCGATATTTTTCAAAACAATGCACGAGAGCATCTAAATCACGCGGGTTTGGAACCAAAACAGTGGCATAACCTTTATTCATTGCACTGTGCAATAAACAGACAGTAAAACCAAAAATATGATAAAGCGGTAAGGCACAGATCGCTATTTCATCTTCAAAAGCATCTCGGTCACCAAAGTAGCTTTTGAAAACCACATTATTTTGTAATAAGTTGGCAACAATATTTTTATGGGTTAATTCTGCGCCCTTGGATACGCCTGTTGTTCCGCCGGTATATTGTAAAAGCGCAGTGTCCTCAAGAATAAGCTTAGGACGTATATAGTCTTGGGCATTTGTCTTCAATAAGATTTGCTTAAAAGCGTATTTTTTAGAATCTAAGGTGTCTAATTCAGTAGGTTGCTCGACCAACATTTCAGTCATGGTGGTGGTAATAATCTGCTCAACCGACACTTGCTCTTTGACAGCATCATAAACAGGTAAAAACTGTTCTAATATAAATAAGACTTTTGCGCCTGCATCATTTAATTGATGCTTTAACTCGCGTGCTGTATAGAGGGGGTTAATATTGACCAGAATATAACCTGCACGAATCACGGCAAGTGAAATAATTGGGTACTGAATAATATTGGGCATCATTACGGCAACTCGTGTACCTTTTTTTAGCCCTAAACTTTGCAAGAATGTTGCTACTTGTCGGCTATATAAATCGATTTCAGCATAAGAAAAAGATTGATCTGCAAATATAAAAGCCTTTCTTTGCTGGAACTTATTAAAGCTGTTGTCCCATAAATCGAGAAGTGAAGTTTGTTCATCCGGCAATGTAATCGTACTTTCTATATTCCATTGCTTATATTCGTCTAACCAGATCTGATTTGTCATCTTATTGTCCTTTTATGAGAGGGAGAAATGGACCTATTCCTACTCCACTTTTTATATTTTCTTTAATCTCTTAAACTGCTTACTCTCGTACAGAAATAAACTGTTTATATAACTAAGCGATCCATTAAATAGTTAAATTAAAATTTATAACCAATTTTCAAACCGTAACCGATTGAATAGTTATTTTTATATTCACCCACATAATATTCACTGCCTGCTTGAGCACCAAGCTGTCCTTTGGCATCACCGAGCCATAGATATTTCATTCCACCTGAAATAAAGTATTTTGAAGTTGGACTATATTGCGCACCAAGACCAACACTGTAATAACCTTTAGCTGGCCCACCTGTGGACACCCGCTCACCTGCTCCCGAGTCCCAGCCTACAGAAACTGAACCTGACCATTTATCGCTTAGGCGTTGTCCAATTCCAAGATTGGCAGACCATTGATCATCATAATAACGAACCAGATTAAAACCATTTGGACGACTTGGCGTTGATAGAACCCCAACAACTTCTGAGATTTCGCCAAAACGATAGGGTTTAAACTCAAAATCATTCCAGTGAACCCAGCGCACGTTACCGAACAATAAAGTCCCTTTGCGTAATCCGGTCTGAAATTCCAAATTCACTGACTCTGGCGCTCTAAACTTAGTTGAGCCTGATGTTCCTGCTTCGGGTAAGCCCGCAACAATACGATTGAGTGCCTCCCTCCGCGATTCAGTGAGTTGTCCTATAGAAACCATATACGCCAAATGCTGATCAAGAAAATCACGGCCTTGCTGTGTACTCAACATATCAACCAGTGGCGCATTTTCATTAGCAGTCACTTCATGCATAATTTCTGAACGATAGGTCAATGAGGCTTTAATGGCTTTTTCGGGAATTTGATAACCAAATCCTGCCAACCATCCCCAATCTCCAACTTCTTTGGCATTAAAGTCATAGCCATTATATAAACTGAAAACTTGACCTCTTAAATTGACGTTACTTTTAAATGTCTGATAAACAGGACCTGCATAAAAATTCCAGTTCTTATCCGGTTGATAACCAAATATCAGACTAAAATTTTGCATAACAAAATTCGATTTGGTGTTCCCTGTTACGACTTCTCCACCAGTCTTTTGGGCAAGTGTTACTGAATCAATACCTGGTACTAAAATCGTATCACTCGGCTTAGCAACAAAGCTGTTATTTCCATAATATTCAGAGTCGGAAGTAAATGGCTGATCGTAAAGAAAACCAAATGAAAACTGAGGTGCTAACTGTAATTTTAAAGCTGCACTGGGACGATAATCAGAGTTTGCAATATCAGAAATACTATTACGCGTTGGGTTTGTACCTGCTTCTTGTCCTTCTAACGAAGTGTCTGAAACAGATAAACTTGCCTCAAAATAATTACCAGGTTGTAGAAATGCAGAAATTGATTGTCCTGTTCGATCAAATGCTGCTGCATAGAGTGGGCTCGTACAAAATGAAGCCATGACCATGACTAATGTTTTCTTTTTCATCTTTTAATCCGTCCTAGATTTTTATTTTTACTTATTAGGGCGCTTTTTACTGAACGCCTGATGTTTGTTTTACATAGTGATTCTTATTAGGCATTTTCTATAAAATCAGGTTGTTCTCCTTTCCTTTCAAACAGCGCGTTTAAGGAATGGTTCTTACTAGAACCATTCTTCTGACATATTGAGTGGAGTGGTCTCTACCGGATCAAGTACCGCTAACCAACTTATAATTTTCGGCATTTCCCAGCCAAAGAAATAATCACACGCGGCAAGCTTCCCATGCAGAAAATCAGGATCTGTTGAGTTCGGCATGAGTTTATGAATGACTACCGCTTGATCAAGCCATAACCACCCCACCACAAGATGCCCAAAAGCTTCCAGATAATTGGCGGCATTTGCCAGTTGAAGTTCTACATCGGTTAATGCATGCAATTTCTCTGTTACATTTCGGATGAGTTGCCACTTTTGGTCTAATTGATCTGCATGATCTTTTAAAGAAGGCTCAGCTTTGGCTTGTGCGATCGTATTCATGATTTTTTCATGTAATAGCTTCATCGACAGCCCCTGATTAAGACGAGTTTTTCGTCCTAATAAATCGAGCGCCTGAATGCCAAATGTTCCTTCGTGAATGGGGTTGAGTCGATTGTCCCGATAAAACTGTTCAACATTATATTCACGGGTATAACCGTAGCCGCCATGAACTTGAATGGCTAAATCATTTGCCACAAGCCCCCATTCAGAAGACCAGCTTTTCACCACTGGCGTTAATAGATCAAGTAATTGATGGGCTTGATCGCGTTGCTCGGCATCTTCAAGAGAGTGGATATCATCGGTTAATCGGGCTGCATATAGGCACAGTGCCAACGCACCTGAGACATATGCTTTTTGCGCCAAGAGCATACGGCGAACATCCGCATGTTGAATGAGCGGAATTTGTGGAGAACTCGGATTGCGTTCACTACGAGAACGACCTTGTACTCGAGTTTTTGCATAATCTAAAGCATGAAGATAACCTGTATATCCCAATGCTGCTGCCCCAAGTCCAACCGAAATTCGGGCTTCATTCATCATATGGAACATATAGGCCAGCCCTTTACCAGCTTCGCCGACTAGTTCACCAATTGCGCCTGCTTCTCCTTCGGGTGTGAAACGACCTTCCCCAAAATTCAGCACACAATTCACAGTTCCCCGATAACCCATCTTGTGGTTAATTCCAGCTAATACCACATCATTACGTTCACTTGGCTGTCCATTTTCATCGAGTAATTTGCGCGGTACGGTAAACAGAGAAATTCCTTGCACACCTGCTGGTAATTGTCCATTTTCATCTGGAATTTTTGCCAAAACCAAATGAACAATATTGTCAGAGATATCGTGCTCGCCGCCTGAAATCCACATTTTGTTTCCAAACAAACGATAACGACCATCTTTTGTTTTAATCGCACGTGTACGAATATCAGCCAGACTTGAACCTGCTTGCGGCTCCGATAAACACATCGTTCCGAAGCATTTGCCTTCTATCATGGCGTTGACATAGAGCTTAACTTTTTCAGGTTCACCATGAGCCATTAATAAATTTGCATTACCAATAGTTAAAAAGGCATAGCCCGCTGTTCCTGAATTGGCACCGAGTAGATATGCCATACCTGCACGCTCAATGGTATTGGGTAAGTTCATTCCATTCCAATCTGACGGAAACGCTGCACTCATCAAACCTGCATCAGCAAAGGCCTTAAGTGCGAACCCGACTTCAGGATTAACAATTACACGCTCACCATCAAAAACAGGTTCGTTACTGTCATTTTTTTTATTATGAGGAGCAAATAAATCGGTTGCCAAAGCCTCGTAAACGTTTAAAACAGACGTATATTCAAAACGGTCCTGTCCTGCAAAAGAATTGCGTTGGCTGAGTTCTTCAACTTTTAGCCAATCGAATAGCAAAAAATCGACATCACGGCGGGAGAGAATTAATTCATTGCTCATGGTTTATTCCTATACATTTACAAGTGTAAGCCACTCGGCCACAAGTGCTGGTTTTGCCTGATCTTCGATTTCAATCGTGACTTCCATGATCAACTGATAACTTCCCTCATTTTTTTGGGAAACATTTTTTAAGTGAAAATTTCCACGCACCCGCTTACCGCTATGTACAGGACTAATAAAACGCAAATTATTGATGCCATAATTCACACCAGATTTCTGCCCCTGTACAGTCGGCAAGACTTGAGCGGCCATCGCTGAAAGTAAAGAGAGTGTTAAAAAACCGTGGGCAATCGTGCCACCAAAAGGTGTCTGACGAGCAGCTTCTTCATCCACATGAATAAATTGATGATCTTGTGTGACATCCGCAAAGGTATTAATCATGTTTTGATCAATGGGCATCCATTGCGAGCTACCTAATTCTTGACCTTGCAACTCAACCAGTTGGTCGATGCTTAATGTATTTTTTGTCAAAATTACTCTCCTGCCATTAATGAAGCTTTTTTCAGCTCAAGCTCACCTTGAGCGCCTCCTCTGACAGGCACAAACTCACCTGTTCGGTCTGCAACATCAGCTAAACGTTGTGCTAAAACATGCGGAACCTGTTCATCCGTACCTAAATAAATTCCTTGAGTAAGGGTAATGTGGGCAGCTTCAAAACTACCTGCGCCCGCACAAAGAATCATACGAGTCGGTGCATCTTCGCTAACCAAAGTCGCGATTGCAGGACTGACCGCACTTGGAGCAAGAGCTTTAAGGGCTTCTTCGGGTAATAATCCTTCAAGCATACGAGTTGCTGCTGTTGGTGCTAGACAATTTACCCGAACATTAGATTTTTCACCTTCTAAAGCCAGTGTCTGCATGAGTCCAACCAATGCCATTTTTGCAGCACTATAGTTGGACTGCCCAAAGTTGCCATATAGACCAGATGATGAAGTCGTCATAACAATACGACCATATTTTTGCTCGCGCATGATATCCCATACCGCTTTTGTGCAATTTACTGCCCCCATTAAGTGGACATCAATCACGGTACGAAAGTCATCTAGTGACATTTTGCTAAAAGTTTTATCTCGAAGAATTCCAGCGTTATTAATTAAAATATCTACACGTCCCCAACGGGCAATGGTTTCATCTACCATCTGTTGAACTTGTTCAATATCAGTGACTGAAGCACCATTTGCCATCGCCTCGCCACCAGCCGCAATAATTTCATCCACGACTTTTTGGGCCGCCATGGTTGAGCCACCTTTTCCGTTTACATCGCTACCAAGATCATTCACGACCACTTTTGCACCCAAACGTGCCAGTAACAATGCATGTTCCCGCCCTAGACCTGCGCCTGCACCTGTAACAATAGCCACTCGATTGCTTAAATTAATTGTCATGATTTTTTCCTAAACATATGAATAAGATGTATTTAATAAATGTTTTAATAAGCTGTCACGCCGCCATCAATCGCAATGGCTTGACCTGTGAGATATGAGTTTTCTTTGGCACACATCATCAGCATCATTGCCACCACTTCGCTTGGATGGCCAAGACGCTTCATTGGCGAGGCCTGCGCTAAAAAGTCCTGCTTCTCTTTGAGTTCACTGTCGACCACCATCGGGGTGGTTGTATAAAATGGACAAATTGCATTAACTCGAATGCCTTTATTTGCATATTCAATCGCTGCTGTTTTGGTTAATCCCACCACAGCATGCTTTGCCGCAGAATAGGCAGCCAATTTGGGAGCCGCACCTAAACCTGCAACTGAAGCAACATTCAGAATAATGCCATCACCTTGTTGCAACATCTGACGAATTTGATGCTTCATTCCAAAGAACACACCTTTGGCATTGACGGCAAAACTCAAATCCAGATCTGCTTCATCGGTATCAATAAAGCTTTTCATAGGCGGACTCATACCTGCATTATTGATCCCGACATCGACTCTACCAAACTGAGTAACTGCACTTTGCACCAAAGCCTGTACATCTGCTTCACAGCTGACATCACACACTTGCGCAACCACTTCCACTCCTGCTTGGCGTAGCGGTTCAACTACGGTATTTAACCCTTCAATATTCAAGTCACCCAACACTAATTTTGAACCATACTTTGCCAGTTGCTCTGCCAGCAATGCACCAAATCCACTCGCCGCACCTGTGATTAAGACCACTTGACCTGAATAATGTTCGTACATTGCTATTTCTCCCTAAATAGTTAAACCGCCATCAACCACAATACATTCACCATTGGTGTAACTCGCAGCATCGGACACTAGATACAATACGGTACCTGCCATTTCACGTGGTTCTGCGTGACGGCGTAATGGAATTGTGTCCATCCAGCTTTTATAAATATCTTCATTTTCAAATAGTGCCGAAGCAAATTTGGTCTTGGTAAGACCCGGCAATAAAGCATTCACTCGAATGCCCAATGGTCCACATTCTTTTGCAAAGGCTTTGGTCATATTCACCACCGCAGCTTTGGTAATAGAATAAATACCTTGTCGATCTCCGGGTTGCAGGGCATTTACAGATGCGGTATTAACAATTGCACCGCCACCCTGTTCTTTCATTAATTTACCTGCCTCAACAGACATGAAGAAATATCCACGAATGTTGACTTCAACCGTTTTGTTATAGGCCCCAATATCTGTATCCAGAATATGCCCAAAATAAGGGTTGGCAGCTGCATTATTGACTAAAATATCTAAACGACCATGTTCTTTACGAATATATTCAAAAATTTCTGCAATATCTTCGAGTTTACCCACATGACAAGCGACTGCCTCCGCTTTACCATTTGCTGCAATAATTTCATTAGCAACACGTTGGCAATCTTCAACTTTCCGACTAGAGACAATTACATGTGCACCTTGTTCAGCTAAAAGTTTGGCAATTTCCTCGCCAATGCCGCGACTTGCACCTGTAACTAAAGCTATTTTTCCAGTCAAATCAAATAAATGTGTTGCCATATCATTTCCTTATGTTCATAGGTTTTATAAAAATTAGTTGTAATCAATGTTTCTAAATGTGGTTACCACAAGCGCTACATTCAAAATTCACGGTTTTAATCACTCTATTTCTTACGCTATTTCCTGACCATATCTAACTTGTTACAATGAATAAAATGAATTGTTTGAATAACAAAGTATGAATGAAATGAATAATAATATTGCCTCTCTTGCTCGTATTGACCTGAATTTATTTCGTGTATTTGTGGCAATTTATAAAGAAAAAAATCTAACACGGGCCAGTGAACAACTTTATCTAAGTCAACCTGCTGTTAGCCATGCTTTGGCACGTTTACGTGATCATTTTAATGATCCATTATTTATTCGAGATGGACACGGTGTTGTTCCATCACCTTTAGCCAAACGTTTATGGCCTAAAATTGAACAGTCATTACAACTTATACATCAAGCAATTCAGAGCACACATGACTTTGTGCCAGCACGAGATTTAAAGCATCTCACAATTGCTATGAATGATGAGTATGAAGGAATTTTTTTACCCTCTATTATTCAGCACTTGACTCAATTTAATCCTAATTTGCAGTTAAATAGCGTACGCATTGATCGTAAAAACTTAAGACATGAGCTTTCTACGGGGAAAATCGATTTTGCGATTGATGTTCAACATTCGGTTGAAGATAGCATTGGTTATGAATGCCTTACTAAAGATCAATTTGTAGTAATAAGTCGTAAACAGCATCCCTTATTATCCAAAACGAACCTAACCAAAGAAATTTATTTAGAAGCTAAGCACATTACAGTGTCCTCTCGTCCCACAGGTCGTGTTTTTGAAGATTTTTTCTTATCTAAACAAGGTATCAAAAGAACGATTAGTTTCCGCTGCCAACAATATGAAACGGCAATCCGTTTAATTACACAAATGGACCATTTACTCACGATTCCTCAATGTCAAATTGCTCATTTTAAAGATACTTACCCTCAAATTAAGGTACATGCGCTACCGATAGATATTGTTGGATATCAAATGAATTTATATTGGGATCAACAAAAGTCCCATGAACACCAAATCGTATGGTGTAAGAGCCAAATATTGCAGCTTATGAATAGTTTATAAAATAGTAAAGTTATGACCGTAAAATTCTATTTCGCTTGCACTGCTCATACTTTCATGTATGATTGAGTAATCACTCAATTATTTTATTTGTATATGGCTCGTCCTCGTAGCGAAGATAAACGTAATGCAATTTTAAGCGCTGCTATCGAAACATTGGCAGAGCTTGGCGAGCGTGCGTCTACCTCAAAAATTGCCAAAGTTGCTGGCGTAGCAGAAGGTACTTTATTTACCTACTTTAGTAATAAAGAAGAGCTGCTTAACCAGTTATATCTTTCGCTAAAAGCTGAGTTACGTCAGGTCATGATGCATGGTTACCCGACTAACGCTGACTTGCAAACACAAATGTCGCACATTTGGCAAAGCTATTTGGACTGGAGTTTAGAAGCTCCCCTTAAACGTAAAGTGATGGCGCAACTTTCCACCTCGGAACAAATTACCGAGCAAAGTAAACAAATTGGTATGCAAACCTTTTGTGATTTTACTCAAAACATTCAAGAATGTATTAATGACGGCAAATTAAGAGATTATCCGCCGTTATTTATTGCTTCAATTTTAGGTGCGCTTGCCGAAGTTACACTTAATTTTATTGCCCAAGACCCTTCTCAAGCCGAGCGTTACCGCAAATCAGGTTTTGAAGCCTTTTGGCATGCAGTTTCAATATAGATAAAAAATAAGGATGCGCGGCATTCTTATTTTTAAACCAATTAATGAGTGAGTAAATACTCATTTAAATAAATCAAAATAAGCACTTATCCCAAGTTCTTATTTGTACATATAGGTTTGTTCCAATAAGGAAAAACAAAATGACTATTTCAAACACAACAGACTTGCCTGCTCCCTTAATGCCATCACAGCAACACAATGGCAAATTTAGAAATACGCGTCCAAACCAACACAAGCCTTCTTTTGGCAAAACGCTTCAACTTATGTGGAAGTTTCTATTTAACAAACCTAAAGACACTGTTCCAAACAAAGCAATTCCTGTTTTAAGTTTGTCAAAAGAACAATTATTAAGTGCGCCTGACCGCTCTCTATTTCGTTTGGGCCACTCAACCATTTTGTTAAAACTGCAAAATGAGTTTTGGTTAACCGACCCTGTTTTTTCGGAGCGTGCCTCACC
The DNA here is from genome assembly GCF_044778325.1 of Acinetobacter sp. BD54. Classification (NCBI taxonomy): domain Bacteria; kingdom Pseudomonadati; phylum Pseudomonadota; class Gammaproteobacteria; order Moraxellales; family Moraxellaceae; genus Acinetobacter; species Acinetobacter sp. BD54. Next base: position 38,930 of record NZ_JANJEP010000017.1, read on the forward strand.
TTTTCAATGGATTGGTCCAAAACGTTTTCACCAACCACCGATTAGCATTGCAAACTTACCACCCATTAAAGGCGTGATTTTGTCGCATAACCACTACGACCATCTAGACTACCATGCGGTCATGCAGCTTAACGATAAAGTTGAGCATTTCTTAACACCACTTGGTGTAGGCGACACCCTTATTAAATGGGGAATTCCAGCAGAAAAGGTTCAGCAGCTCGACTGGTGGGACACTACACATGTAGATGGACTCGAACTGGTGGCTACCCCTGCCCATCATTTTTCAGGCCGTGGAATGGGTGATAGCAATGCTACGCTTTGGGCGTCGTGGGTGATTATTGATAATGACTTACGTGTATTTTTTAGCGGTGACACGGGATATTTTGACGGTTTTAAAGAGATTGGACATCGTTACGGTCCTTTCGATCTGACCATGTTAGAAACTGGTGCTTACGACCCCGAATGGCCCGATGTTCATATGCAACCAGAGCAAACTTTACAAGCTTATATCGATTTAAAAGGACGTCATTTGTTGCCTGTGCACAATGGTACTTTCGACTTGGCACTTCATGCTTGGGACGACCCTTTTGAACGTATTGTCGCTTTGGCTCAACAAAATAATTTAGCGATTAGCACACCGCAAATGGGTGAATTATTGAACTTAGAGGAACCAAATATTGAAAATTATTGGTGGCGTTCGTAAGTTTTCCGATAATTTTTTAAATTATTTATCCTATTAAATTTCAATTTAAAGGTATTTAAATTCAGTTATATACCCTACACATCTAGCCTTAATACCACTTTCAAACAAAACTAGGACAAACTTTGTCTTAGTTTTATTGTTGACTTAAAACACAGACTACATTAGTCTGTGTTTATAGTTGATCAATTATGAAATTAAATGGCTTATATCACTAGTAGCGTCGAGTATGCGATTCACTGTCTTCTTTTTCTTGTGAACAATGAAGATAAACCTTTGAGTAGTAAGGATCTTGCTGAATTACAAGGAGTTTCTCCGAGTTTTATGGCCAAGATTTTTCCCAAACTTGAAAAGGCAGGTCTGGTTGTTGCTCAAGAAGGTATTCGCGGCGGCTATTTACTGGCTCGATCTGCCCACAAAATCAGTTTTTTAGATATCGTGAATGCAATCGAAGGTGAAAAACCGCTTTTTGAGTGCCAAGAAGTGCGTGGTAAATGTGCAGTCTTTAACAGTGCCCCGCCAGATTGGGCAACCAGTGGTGTGTGTGCCGTACATGCTGTCATGCTACAAGCCGAAAAAGCTATGCGAGACGCTTTAGGTGCTCATACACTTGGCGATATTGCAGACCGTTTTGGCCGTTATGCACCCGACGTATTTTTTAGTGATGTAAATGGTTGGATCAACGAGCGCATTGAAGGAAGAACAGCAAAAATGCGGAAAAGTAAAATATCGCGGGATACTCCCGACTAATGAGCTAATAAGCCTCAAATACTAAAGTAAAACATCCCTAATCCGTTTTAAACGCCTTCTCAGATTTTTTCGGACAATCAGAGAATGGATTCGCTCACCCTAAATTTTATGATGAGCTGGAACGTGTTGTCCGAAAAATCGATCAAAAGGATAATCCAATGAGTAAGCGTATTATTATTGCTGGTTCTGGCTTTGCAGGTTTATGGGCTGCACTCGCTGCACAAAGAGCAATCCATTTAGCATCACAAGAACAAAACATTGAAGTGATGATGGTTTCCCCTAGTCCAAATGTCGGGATTCGTCCTCGTCTTTATGAAGCTGTGCTTGAAAACATGAACCCTGATATTTCAGAGTTATTAAGCGTGGTTGGGGTTAAATTTCTGGCAGGTTGGGTAAATAAAATTGATGTCAACCAACAAACTATCGAAGTTGCAACCACCGGTGGCAGCAAACAAAATTTAAGCTATGACCGTTTTGTTCTGGCAACCGGAAGTACGACTTTTATGCCACCTATACCGGGTCTAAAAGAATATGGATTTAGCGTAAATACATTAGAAGATGCTGAAAAACTGGACCAACATCTTAAAAATTTAGCCAACAAACCTGCAAATGCAGCCCGTAATACTGTAGTCGTTGCTGGTGGTGGTCTTACTGGGTTAGAAACTGTGACCGAAATACCTGAACGTTTGCGTAGCATTTTAGGTGAAACTGATGTCCGTGTGGTTTTGGTTGATTCCTCAACAGACATTGGTGCGGCAATGGGTGACCAAGCTGCGACTGTTATTCGAGAGGCCCTTAATGAACTCGGTGTTGAAGGTAAAGCTGGGCTAAGAGTTACTGCGCTAGATGCCACTGGCGTAACGCTTTCTAACGGCGAAAAAGTTGAAACAGAAACCGTGATCTGGACTGCCGGCATGCGGGCTAACCCCCTCACTTCTCAAATTGCTGGTGAAAAAGATAATTTAGGCCGTTTGATTGGGGATGCTTATTTACATGCACCTGAAGCAAAAAACATTTTTGTGACTGGCGATACTGTAAAAGTTCCAACCGATGATTTAGGCAATTTTAATGTGATGTCGTGTCAGCATGCTATGAGCTTAGGCCGTGTGGCGGGTTACAACGCTGCGGCAGAATTGGTTGATTTACCACTTCATCCATACAGCCAACCAAAGTATGTCACTTGTGTTGACTTAGGTCCTTGGGGCGCACTTTATACTGAAGGTTGGGATCGACAAGTTCAATTTGTGCGTGAAGAAGCGAAAAAAATTAAACAGGAAATTAATACTGTTTGGATTTATCCACCAGTTGCAGACCGTGAAGCAGTTTTTGCAATAGCAAACCCTGATTTTGTGATTGTTCCTTAAGCTTAATTTTTTACACCAATCCATTTATTTAAAACCCTAAAAGCAAGCCCATCGCTGTTTTGCTTTTAGGGTTTATATTTGAATCATTAAATTATGACTTTTCTAGCTCTTCTATTATCGCTAAAGCTGTCTTTTTAGCTGAAAACGGGTTTTGCCCCGTAATTAACTTACCGTCTTGAACGACATACGGTGCAAAAGGAATAAAAGCCTTTTCATAACGAGCACCATATTCTTTCGCTAACTCTTCGGCATTATATGGCACTTTTTTTGCCACCCCTGCCAAAACTTCTTCACTCCATGCAAAGCCTGTTAACTTTTTGCCTTTTATAAGTCGTTCGTCATTGGAAAGTCTGACATTGAGCAAGCCACAGTAGCCATGACAAACACTCGAAACAATACCGCCTTTTTCATAAATATTTTTGGTGATTTCTTGCAGTTCAGGGTTATCTAAAAAATCCCACATCACACCATGACCACCTGTGTAATAGATCACGTCATAGTCTTGCCAATTAATATCGGAAGGCTTAAAAGTATTTGCCAACAGCGTAATAAAAGCTTGATCATTTTCTCGATCTTTAACTGATTTATCTGCCACTAAAGGCGCAAGTGATTTAGGTTCAATCGGAGTTTTTCCGCCATTTGGGCTGACAATATCTTGCACATAACCTTGCTTTTCAAACTCATCATAAGCATGAGTGAGCTCCCCTAACCACAGCCCTGTTGGTTCATCGACATTCTTATAGCGTGAAACATTGGTCACGACATGTAATATGCGTTTAGACATTTTCTCACCTCATTCTTCATATTTATAATTCTATCTTTTATCTATCAAAACATAGAAAGCTGTTACTGAAAGTGTGCGCTTAGTAAAGTTATGAACCTTGCTTTTACATTACTATAAGTCTAAAGTTAACTTTAATGTCAATAGAGTATGTGGCTATGAATATTAGCGAGTTATCAAAACTAAGTGGTTTAAGTACCCCTACAATTCGTTATTATGAGCAAATCAAACTCTTGCCTAAAGCAAAAAGAAAATCGAATGGCTACCGTGAATATACTGATAATGATTTGAAACAACTTTCTTTAATTCAGCAAGCCCAGCAAGTTGGCTTTTCTTTAGCAGAAATTAAATCATTTTTACCGTCAAAGGTAACTACTTGGAACCATGACGCACTCATCCAAACACTTGAATCTAAAATTCAGGAAATCGAACTTTTAGAACAAAAGCTAAAAGTCAGTAAGCAAAACTTACGTACTATGGTTGAAGCAATTAATAACAAACCCGATGAAATTACCTGTGAAGAAAATGCCGAACGTCTCATGAATCTCTATTACGATAAATCAAAAACTCCGTAATTCCTTAAAGGTATATTGACCTTAAAGTGTGCTTTAAACATACGATGGATCACAGGTGATAGATGAGGAACCTGTGATGTTTAAAGTTTGGGATTTTAAGCGTTGGTTAACAATTATTTTTGCTATTTTTTTGACTACCAATGTGGCACATGCCACAGAGTCAGACAAAGCTCAGAGCCTTGCCAAAGCAAATGGAAAAATTTTAGTCGTGATGACCAATCACTCGGCTTACCCTTCCCGTTCGGATAAAACAGGACTTTGGCTGACTGAACTCACTCATTTTTACGATGTCGCTTTGGCTGCTGGCTATGACATGGATTTTGTAAGTCCATTAGGCGGTCAAGTGCCGTTAGATGAGCGTAGTTTAAAGTCTATTTACTTAGACAAATCCGCTCGTCAGCATTTAGCTGACCCAGCATTTATGCAGAAGTTGAAAACGACATTGGCTCCGAACACGATTAATCCTACCCAGTACAAAGCTATTTACTATACGGGTGGACACGGTACCATGTGGGATTTCCCAAACAATAAAGCTTTGCAAAACATTAGCGAACAGATCTATCGCCAAGGTGGGATTGTTTCAGCGGTCTGTCATGGCGTAGGTGGTTTATTACCTCTACAGGATGACAATGGTAAACCACTAATTTCGGGTAGAACTGTTACTGGTTTTGCAAATATTGAAGAAACATTATCGGGTATTAAGTCTCAAGTTCCTTTTTCTTTACAAAACGGACTCATTGAACGTGGAGCAAACTACAAAGAAGCATCTGTTCCATTTACTTCGTATGTGGTTTCAGACGACAGAATTATTACTGGACAAAACCCACAGTCGAGTAAAGAAATTGCTGAAGCAGTCGTTAAGCGTTTAAGTACCCTTCAATAAATTGATAAAATATTCATATTAAAAAGCCAATTACAGATTAACTCTCTAATTGGCTTTTCTTTTAAGTAATAATCAGTGGACCTGAACCCGGCAGCTCAGTCACTAGCTTATAACCCATCAGTTTTGCGGGTGTATATGTACCGCCTTTAACGGTATTGTTGAGCAAATAATTCACCACAGTCAGTGAGCCATTTACGGTAAGGCTATAAGCGTTTTCCGTTTGGATGCGGGCGGTTTTTATTTCCCCACGTGTATTTCTTGCTTCTCCCCAAACATAGGTGGGTACTTTCGCGCGGAGTTCCTCATTTGGTCCAACAACCGTTTTTTCAATACGTGATTTAATAAACTTTTGCACGGCATTGAGTTTTAATACAGGGCGGAAGCAGTTCATCATTTTCGCACCAAAAATCATTTTGGGAGGCGCAGGAACAAATACTTCAATGTTTGGAATACCCGTTGTATAAAACGCTGTAGATACATCTCCCCACGGAACGCTCATAGCACTTTTTTTACCATCACCGAAATCGATAGTACGGACATAATGTGCTAATGGAACAGTGGTAATTTTTCCGTCTTTACGAATTTTGCCGCCTTCGGCCATACCTTCTGTAGTTGTTTTTGCCGTACCTGGTGAGAGCCCTGTTTTTGAATCAAAACCAAGCGCCAAATGGGTCGCATCTGGCAGTGCTTCTTTGAGCGCAGCGGCAACGCAATCTGTCGGAATCACATCAAAACCAACACCTGGACAAAGCACAACATCGGCTTTTTCGGCTTGGCTGTTAAGTGACTGTGCCAACTCAAATACTGAGATTTCGCCCGTAATATCTAGATAGTGAGCACCTGCCTTTATACAAGCTTTCATCATGGGTTTCGATGTCGCGGAAAATGGCCCTGCACAGTGCATGACCAGTTTAAAGCCTTGGAGTTGTTCACTTACCGCATCCACGTTATCTAGCCCAAAAGCCTTATAACCAAGCCCCAACTCTTGAGCAAGTGCTTCAACCTTAGCTTTGTTACGACCAGCCAAAGTTGGTTTTAGACCTAGGCGTACAGCTTCACGAGCGATTAACTCGCCCGTGTAGCCATTTGCTCCATAAATTATCCAATTTGAAACATTCGGATTTGTCATAACACAACTCACTTATTAAGAAGCAAATGAATAGTCACGCATGCCTTTTTTGTATTGGCGAGTACGGCATGACATAGCTGATTGTTGCAAAATTAAAGCCCAAGCTGGTGAAACATTTGGTTTTGTTTTTTTACCTGCGCTTAAATTACGTAACTGGAATTTGACCACAGCCATATTGGCAAGTGAAGCCAATGTTTTATTTTCCCATGTAATTGGTGTGAGTTCAGGTGAAATATTTTGGCCTTGTTTCCAAGCATTTGGCAAATTAGGTTCAATGGCTAAAGCTGTGGCAATACCGACCATATCTACACCATTTTCAATTACTTTTTCTGCCACTTGTTTACGGCGTATCCCACCTGTCACCATAACAGGCATTTTGGCAACTTTACGAATCTCATGCGCAAATTCTAAAAAGTAAGCTTCACGAGCAAGTGTACGGCCATCACGTGCTTGACCTTGCATTGCAGGTGCTTCATAGGTACCGCCTGAAAGTTCAACCAAATCGACTGTATGCGCATTTAATATTTTAACCACTTGTTGAGCATCTTCAGCGCTAAACCCACCACGTTGGAAATCGGCTGAATTTAGTTTCACTGCCACAGTAAACTGAGGCGAAACCACTTTACGAACAGCTTTAACAATCTCAATTAAAATGCGAGCGCGGTTTTCTAAAGAACCACCCCATTGATCTTGGCGTTTATTACTCAGTGGAGAAAGAAACTGGCTTAATAAATAACCATGCGCTGCATGAATTTCTACACCCGTAAATCCTGCTTTTTCACCTAAACGCGCCGTGTTTGCAAAACGCTGAATCACCTCTGCAATCATAGATTCAGTCATTTCAATTGGCGTGTTGAAGCGATTTGACATTTTGCCAAGATCAAGTGAAATAGCTGATGGTGCCCACGTCTGCTGACCAAGATTGGCTTGCATTTGGCGACCCGGATGGTTAATTTGAAGCCACATCTGAGCGCCTTTTGAGCGCCCAATTTGTGCCCATTTTTTAAAAGTATCTAGATGCTTTTCATCTTCAAGCACTACGCCGCCCGGTCCAGTCATCGCTCGGCGGTCTACCATTACATTTCCGGTAATGATTAGACCTACGCCACCATTTGCCCAAGCCTGATATAAACGCATTAATTCTTCTGATGGTGCATGGTTTAAATCAGCCATGTTTTCTTCCATTGCTGCTTTAGCAATACGGTTAGGAACATATGAGCCATTTGGGAATACTAATTTTTCGAACACTTTCATTGGTATGACCTCATTCAGTATGACTTTACTTTAAGATTAAAGCTAACTTTAATGTCAATACCTTTTATTATTTCTATATTTATTACTTTCAATTTCAGTAATTTATAAATAAAAAAGAGGCACTTAATATGCCTCTTTTTTAAAGTTTATAGCTTTAAATTATTCACGAATAAATGCCAACAAGTCAGCATTAATCACTTCATGGTTTACGGTTAACATACCGTGAGAAAAACCTGGGTAGATTTTGAGTTGGCTATTTTGAAGTAACTCAGCAGATTTTACGCCAGAAGTTTTATACGGCACGATCTGGTCGTCGTCACCATGTAATACCAAAACAGGAATGGTGATTTTCTTTAAATCTTCGGTGAAGTCAGTTTGTGAGAATGCCACAATACCATCGTAATGTGCTTTTGCACTACCCGTCATACCCTGACGCCACCAGTTCGAAATGATACCTTCAGATGGTTTCGCATCTGGTCGGTTAAAACCATAGAACGGGCCAGATGGAAGATCACGGAAAAATTGCGCACGGTTTGTGAGTACTTGATTTTGAAGGTCATCAAAAACTTCTTTTGGTAAACCTTCGGGATTATTTTCAGTTTTAACCATTAGTGGAGGAACTGCACTCACAAGGACTGCTTTGTTAATATTTTCCTGACCATGACGTGCAATATAGCGGACTACCTCGCCACCACCAGTTGAGTGTCCAATATGAATTGCATTTTTAATGTTCAGATGTTTAACCACTTCTGCAACATCATCTGCATAATGGTCCATATCGTGGCCATCCCACACCTGACTTGAACGCCCATGGCCGCGTCTGTCATGAGCAACTACGCGGAAACCTTCTTTAAGGAAAAAAAGCAATTGTGTGTCCCAATCATCTGAACTTAAAGGCCAACCGTGATGAAAAAATAAAACTTGGGCATCGCGTGGCCCCCAGTCTTTATAGAAAATGTCTACGCCATCTTTTGTGGTTACATATCCCATCTTTGTACTCCTGCTGAAAATCTGCTTCTAGATTCGTTATAAAGGTATGAATATTTATCGTAAGATTAAAGTTAGCTTTAAGGTCAATAGCCTCAATCTTATTGTTAAAATAAAATTTATATGAAGACTCTACTGTACTCTGTATCTTTTTAATCTTTAATTGTTTTTTATTTTATTTCTTTTAAATGTCAAAGACTTTACAGCTAGAAATTAAAGTCTTGACTTTAAAGTGAACTTTAACCTTATAGTGCCGACATTGGCTATAAATTAACACGTCTTGATAAAGACAACGGTAGCTACGCGGTCAATTAATGTAAAGGTGAACTCCAATGAATATAAAACAACAATTTACTGAGGTTGAATTTGGACAACAAAAAATCAAAGTACCCAAAGGTGGTTATTATGACCGTTTTAGAATGAATCCCGATTTAGATGAAGTCGCTCAAGACCCTGCTGCTGGCAATATCGACTTTTTCCGTCATATTCCTAAAAAATTAGTTGAATCAAGAGTTGGACCTGTTTGGGCACCGAACTTTTATTATCGTAGTGCAAATGTTCAGCTATTAATGCTTGCTCCCATTAAACAGATTAAGGCAAAACTTCCTGATGCTTTAACGCCCTTACAACCATTTCCTGGTTATGGGTTAGTCGCCGTCACTTTTTTCTCTTATTCGGTTTGTGACAATGACCCGTATAACGAGGTGTCGATTGCGATTGTTGTACGTAAACCTAAGGCTCGTGGGCCTCACATCGCAGAGTTAATGAAATCGATGCGTCAACGCCACTTTCATGCACATGTTTTAGCTTTGCCTGTAGATACAGAAATTGCTAGAGTCCGTGGTGTATATGGTTACCAGTTACCAAAATGGTTAACAAAAATTGATATCGGTATTAGTTCAAAAGAGGTTCAAGCCAAAATTTTCGATGTTAATGGAAAATTGGATTTAAGTTTAAAAACCCGTGTACCGACTTTAAAACATGTCGATTCTGAAACACATATTAATAAAGCAACCATGCTACATATAGTCGATGGGAAATGGCATCAAACAGATGTTCAATCAAACGTTCTTTCTTTTGCGCAAAAGCTTTTTCCAAAGAAAGTACAATTTGTGAAAAATGGAGGCCCTTTGACAAAGTTGCTAAATGAACTTGGCGCTTCAAAAATTCTCCGCTTAGATGTTATTCAAGATGCCCAAGCAGTCCTTAATTTGCCTACTCCGTTATAAATCTATTCTTCGAGATATAAAAAGAGACCAACTCGTGGTCTCTTTTTATTTTTTAGATCGCTTCTCTGGTCATCTCACCATTGACCAATCTTAAAATCTGCAATGGGTTGCTGTCTTTTAAGGCTTCCGGCAATAAACTC
>NZ_JANJEP010000018.1:0-46077 GCF_044778325.1 Acinetobacter sp. BD54
ATCCCTTCTGTGTACTTTGATTTAATGCAGCACAAGTCAAGGTAGCCACAGCTGCTCCATCAGCCAAAGCTTTAATCTGTGAAGTAAAGGTATAACCCGTCAGATCAATTGCACGGCGAACATCATCCGGTGGATACTGCAGGGTTTCATCCATATCAACCAGCTGCAAGTTCAAGTTGAATGTGTCACCACGCTTAAAAACAAAATTGCTCATAAGTGATTCCTATAGACATAAAAAAACCACCGATGAGGTGGTAGTGAATAAGACATAAAATACCTCTCAAAAAGGAGGTCTCATAATTCAAATTAGTTAATATCTAGGTTTATATCTCTTGTTTCCTCCACTCGTAATACAGTAGTGCCCACCTCTAGGACCCACGCAATAATCCACCACAGCACATGAACAATCACTATCGTAGTAGGTTTTTTTCTGTTTTCTTTCAGAATGATGAGGATGAGATTTTAAGGCCTGATAATTATTTGACGTGGTTGATCGAGACTTTTGTTTAAAGCAACCATCCGTTTCACATAATAGCTTTGTTGATAACCACTGAGGTGATGAGGAATTTAAGGAAATACGTGCCCAGTTTCCTTTCGTCTCATAAATATCAACTTTTTCTCCACGTCCTAACTTTCCTACTACGTGACCGTTTGGTTTATCTCTAATATTTAAAGAATTAGTGTTGATATATTTTGATTCGATAACTTCCTCTACTGCACTCTGCGCATTTTCTGAGTCTGAAGTTTGTTTTGGAGAGTTATCATTCCCTGAACCAAAAATCCCTAAAGCTACTAATCCTGCGGCACCCCAGCCTAAAGTTGATTTTTTCATGTTTTACCATTTGTTATAAATTTCTATTACTGTAACAGAATGTAATCACAAATGATAATATGCTGAGGTCATTAAAAATAATCGCCTTGTAGTAGCTTTTTCTTGAACTCAAAGCTCATTATCTAAATCAACACTTACTCCAGTAACAACGTTATGTTTAGGTCCTCCGAGGCTGTCAACATTAGCCAAGCGTATATTCACATCAGAAACACATAGCTTGTTTTCAGATTGCCATTTGCTCAACTCAACAGACATAACATCTTCAAGATGTCTTTCCAGTTCTTGCCGTTTAATTTCGATTTCTTCTAAAGTCAGCATACATGACATATTAATTCACCTTAAATCCAATGCTCACATTATACTGAATAAAATCAGCATCTTTACCCGCATAGATGGATTCGCCATTCAAACATTCTAAATGTTCGATGGTGAAATATTCAAAATGTGCCAGCAATCCATCACTAAGAATTGTTAAAGCTTTCTCTCCAGTATGTAATCGATCAAAGCATTGAATCATGATATTACCGGTACGGCGTGTACATGGCTTATCTGCAATACCTGAAGTAAAACTCGGACCACCTGCAATCGTTAAACGGCACCATATACCTTCCTTTGGCACAGTAAAGCCTGGTGCATTTGGATATTGGATTCTGTCCTGAGCAATACCGGTAAAAGCTTGCATACGATTAATAATAGCTTGCCTTGTCTGCTCTAAAGTCATTGCCATTTTAGCCACCGTACTTTTGAGAAATAAAATTAAAAGTGAGGCCATAAATACCTTGTGGTGCTTGATCAGACCAGCCGTTTTCTAAGCGCGGTCCATAAGCTTTATTGTTTTGGATATAAACTAAATTGCCTAACTTAATCTTCATTGCCTGAATCGCTGCATCATTAATAGGATTCGTTTCAGGTTCACGTACACCGTAATCAGCGGCTCCAACCGAAACAATATGTGAAGCACGGTATGCACCAGTATCAACCGGACTTAAATTAACTAAGGATTGCACGGTATCCATGACAATATTCTTTACATGGTCTTCTGCTGCTTTAGACACATCAAGACTAAAACTAGTCGGCTTTTTCCCCTTCCACCCCATGACTTTTAACCTCGCTTTCCTCATACATCTTAAAGAGATCCTGAGCGATCGCCTGAATTGAATAAGCTTCAAACTCAGAGCTCGGTTCTCGTTCACCCATGAGCTTTTTAATCTTTTGCCAGACATGAACAGCTTCATGTAAAAGCAATCCATACACTTCAATCTGATTTCTTTCTGAAGTATCACCAAGCTGAACAACTGCATATGCACCTTCGGAATAGAAATCAACCTGAGCTGCAGCCCCTTCAATAGACAAGAATTGATCGACCTTATTCATGTCCTCAAATAGCAAATCCATATGCAGTTGATTTCGAACTAATGTGTAATGCACATGCTGAAATGGTGAGATATGCCACAAAGGAACGTAGTTTGTATTTACCATTCAAACTCCTAAATTGCGCCCATTAAAAAACCCACCGAAGTGGGTTTTAATTTATGCAACTGAGCACTTTTCTAATTTTAAAGACCAGTCTTCTCCAAACCTTCGATTAAGATAGTTAGTAATTTCTTCTTCGTATTTTGGAAATGTTGCCTCAGTTACTACTACAGCATTTCGACCACCTGTAACTCCATATCGGTCAAAGCCATTTTCAGCATCTCTAGAAGTTGTATTATTTGAAAGATAAACTTTTGCCTTACCATCTTTAATTAGACTAGCTTTGCCTCTTACATTTGGGCATTTCTTTTCTGGGATTTCAATGACGATTACATATGCTTGAGTTGCCATAATTTAATTACACCTTCTCAATTATGAAATCAACGCCAGTTGTCATTCCACCACTAAAACTATGGGCAGTTAACTTAGCAGACTCTTCATCATCTATTTGACCAAATTCTACAGCTTTTTCTTTTGAATCTGTTGTAGTAAGCAATCCCTCATTGTCTGGAATTAAATATTTACCAGAATCGGTTAATTTAACGATATACCCCATAATTTCCCCAAGAAAGTATTTTAAAAATAGGTATATAGCTTAAATCAACTAAATTAATCAATACAAGCTTATACCTTCCTCAACTGACATTTCCAAATAGTAGAGGCTGGATCCTGTTGAATATGAATTACCCGGAATGAGCCTAAGGCTGTTAACCACTCATCATCAATCTTTGGCTCTTTGGTAACTTCATTCTGTAGCACGGTAGCTTTCTTATCGGTGGCCAGTACTCCAAGCGTTTGGATCTCGTATTGACTATATGAGCCAAACAGAACGCCACGACCAGAATAGTTTTCTTTAACCTCAATAGAAGTTTCAGTTTTAGGATCCCAATTAGTTTTTGAGATCCGCTCACATGTAAAGGTATGAACGGCATCTGCTAAATCATCATTAAATGCTTCAGCAATGTCTGCCTGAATTTCGTCACGTAAGCCCATATCATGCCCTGTAAAGAGGTATGCCAAAGCCATTAAAACTTGCATTTGGATCTTTCAAATCAAGTGAGTCAATAAAATCAATTGCTATCTGTTCAAAGCTAGAAATTGCTTCAGATCCATCTTGGTATTCTTTTTCTGACTCAACAGAATCAGCTTTGACCTTCTTACGCTTCAACTGCTGGTCTTTGCCGTTATAAATTACTTTGGCCAGAATTCCTTTGATAATTTCACAAGCCGCGTCCTTAAGAAGTGGATCAATAGGATCTGGTACAAAACCTATTCTGTTTTTCATCCAGACATTTGCCAGTTTAACCAGACGAGCTTTATCACTGTCTGGTGCAAAATCGCTGCCCAAAATTGAATTTGCGTCATCTACAGTAATAAAGCTCATTGCATTATTCCTTAGGGATTAATTTAAGAAGTTCTGCTTTTGTTGCAGACGGCTTGTAACCAATATTCTTACTAGCCAAATACTCTTTTAATTGATCATTTGACCAGTTTTCAAAATCATTACCTGCCGTTTCTGTAGCTGGATTTTCTGCCGCTTTTCCAGCTTCTAATTCAGCAATACGTGTTTGCATTGCAGGAATATCGTTTTTAAAAGCTTCAAATTCAGCTTTAATACCGATAACTTGGGCTTCAGCATCTTTGAGAGCTTTATCTGCTAAGACTGCTGCATCTTTTAATCGTGAATTCTCAGATAACAACTCTGACTGATTACCGCCGGCCTGCTCTAAGATGGCAATTTTCTGCTTAAGCTGAGTGTTTTCTTCAACTACCTTTTCACATTCAGCTTTTGCATCATCAAACACAGCTTGAAGTTCAGGGGTGACTCCTACCTCGACATTTACAGTGGCCAAAGTTGTTTTTGCAGGCTCTTTCAATTTGCGAACTTCAACTGGAACTTCTAAAGATTCGTAATCCTTTTGAATCTTTGGATAATTACCGTAAATAATTACCTCTTTTGCTTTCAGATTTGGGTTTTCATAATAGTCAGGGTTAGCAATAATGCCCGTCTCTAATGCAGCCAGTGCTGCAATGCGTGTATAGATAATCTTCATGGTGCTTTTCTCTTAATAATAAAAAAGAGGGCTTATTAGCCCCCTTGCGGTTTTTAATTTTTAGGTTTTAACCAGTTGTCGCTGTACCTGATAAATCAAGTAAGGTACCTGCTGTCATTTTGTTGCTGGTTGCATATTTAATCCAGTTAGCGCTTGAACCAAGTAATGTAAGGTCAGGATTTTCACCTTTCGATGTATCCCAACTATAACCAAGAATATCTAAGTTAAATGCACCTTCAGCACGCATACCGATTGCTAAGTTTTCTTCATCATTGATGTCATAAGCTCGGAAGCCCGGTACTTGTGATTCAGTTACAGTTACAGCACCATACTGCAAGCCAAAAGCATCATTATCACCTACAGCATCCGTCACCAAGACTGGCTTACCTAACGTACCCGGTAAACCACCATAGATAACGATTTCAGATTCACCATAAATTTGCTTAGTGATTGCATCATCGACAATATCGAAATATGTATCTGAGTTCATCACCCATAAACCAATACGGCCAAACTTATCACCAAACTTACGCATACCACGAGTTAATGCTTTGCGACCATCAACTACGATACTACCTTTTGCAACCATGTCCGGATTGCTAGAAATGGCCGCTTTTAAAGAAGCTAAACTGTACTCTAATCGGCCTGCAACCAATGCATCTGCAAGATCGTAACCAACAACCATAGCAAATTCTTCAGGTGTACGAGCACGGCGTTTAAATGCCTCTTCAGTAGATGCATAAGGACCATATTTATAAGGAATTTTTACGCCTACAGACTCACCTGCACCGATTTTTTCCGGAGTGACTTTTGCATTGGAGTTCACATCACGATGTTTAATGCTACCACCAACTTTGTAGAATGCATTTTTATTGAAGTCACCTTGAATGATTTCATTACGATAAATAATCGCACCATTTGAAGCTTCATTAAAGACATTCAAATTGTCTTGTAAACGTTCTAAATACGCTGTTTGGGCCAGTTGGTTATAGATGATCATGTCGGAATTAACTGTCGTAGTCATAACTACTTATCTCCAAATATTTAATGATTAGTTCGGTAGTTTTAGGAAGGCATCATTGCCATGTTCTTTGATGTAATCTGCTTTCTGAGAAACAGACATTTCACTGCGTTTCATTCCAGTAGGTGCTCCACCTTTGCCCCCACCTTGAAAACCGCCACCAGTTCCTTTACCACCTTTAAGAATTAAGTCTTTATGCTGGTATCCACCAACCAATGACTCTAAAGCTTCATCAACATTTGCAAGTTCACCCGGGCGGACACGTGAATAAATCTTTTCGCCGTTCGGATCATATGCAACCACCTTGCCTTCTTCGATTTTGAAGTGATGACCAAAGGTTGCCTGAACCATGTCCACAGGTACTGCAATGTTGTCTTGAATGTACTTAGAACGAGCAAAACCACCGCCGATAAGTTCTTTATGTAAAGAGGCTTCTAGAGCATCACGTTGCGCAACAATCGGGGCATATTTTTCCTCAACTGCTTTGATAGCTTCAGCTTTAACTTTCTCAACTTCACCGGCATCCACCAGCTTTTTATCGTCGAGATTTTGGATTGTTTGTAATGCCTTTTTAGCTGCCGCTGGGTCTTCAATTCCTTCAAAAGCTTTTAATGCTTTTTCGGCTGCTTCTTTGGCTTCACGTTGTGTTTTAGCTTCATTGTTTAAGCGTGCAATTGTTGCTACCGAGTGTGGTGCATCATGTGGCATTTCTTTGCCGTCATCATGAATATAGATCGGCTTATCGCCGTCTACTTCCGCATAAACTTTACCGTCGATTGTTACTGTTTTAAGTTTCATTGGTCATCCAACCTATATATACAAAAGGGGCATCCGCCCGGATTCGCCGTTGGCATCCGCTTTCGGCAGGCAATAAAAAAGCGCCCCTTAGGACGCTTCATTTCGATTAAAATCTTAGAAATTTGTTGCAAATAAACGGTAGCCTTCTAGCTCCCAAAGTTTATTTTCAGCTGACTTTTCTGCATTTCCACGAGCCATACGCTCACCAATTTCAGCATCAAAGTTTTCAGTATTCACACATGCACTAAAACCCGTTGCTAGAAAAAACTTTCCATCTAAAAATGCATGGACAAAAGTAGATGTCGTGCCTCCAGGGCGTTGCTCAACCGTATATGTAACACGCTCCATCAATGAATCAATTTGCGCTTTAGTTACTCGGGGCGCTACAGACTTTTCAGCTAACTCTTGCTCTGTTACTTCTTTGATCATTTTCTTCTCACAAAAAAAGCACCCGAAGGTGCTATGGTTAAAATTTTATTTAGCGTTTCCGTTTTAAATAATCTTTAAAATGCTTGCCTCTTTGCCAGTAGATAAGCCCACTAACAACGAAGAAAGAAATAAAGATGAATTCTGAACTAATACTCATAAACCCAACTCCTTAAAGGTTTGCTCATCCAACTTTCGAAGTTGGTCGAGTGTGTATAACCGCCCTTCAGGATCAAAGAACTTTTCAAAATCAAATTTTCCTTCCTTATAGAGCTTGTAACGCTTCGGCCCTAGCCACTCTTTTTGAAAGAAATCATCTGTCTTTTTGAAGAACTCTTTAAAAGTGGTATTGGCATCTAACTGCCCTATTAACTGGCTTCGCTCTTCTTTCGGGATGTCTTTAACTCGACGTTCGTCCATGACAAATGGCCGTTCGCCAACAAGTTGACCGTCCTTCTCGACTGGTACCAAGATACTGCGACAGTTAGGATGCAACGGCGGTACCCGCTTTGTCGGATCGTTTATTTCCCAAACTGAACCATCTAATGAAGCGCAAAGCTTAGAAGTTCGTCCATCTAAAACACTAACAAATCGGACATATTCAAAGCCAATTTGGTTGAAGCTATTTAGATAGGCTTGATTAGCTACATGACTTCGCACAGTTCTTACCGTTCGCTCAATATCAGTTTTGGTACCATTTAAGATCCCATCTTCATAGTTAAGCCGTTTGCTCCCTCGAATACGCTGAACAATTTCTTGGTTAGTTTTGCCTGAATTAATACCATCTCGAATTGCATACTCAACCTTTTGACGGGCACTTTCAGCAATTCTTGAAAGCAGATCATCGACAAGAGCGCCACCTGCCAACGGAACTTTTTTAGCGGATAAAAATAGTTTTCCCCCATCAGGCTTATTAATCTTTGCTCCATAGAGCTTAGCTACGTAATTGGCCTCATAAACAGCCAGTGCCGTAGCTGAAACGGCAAAAGCTTCAGGTAATGCTAAATTAACACTAGCAAACCACTGGGCAATCAAATCTTTAATTTCCCTGAGATTTGAAGTTGTATATTTACCACCTGCTAAAGCAACTTTCTCCGACTCATTAAGCTCATCCAATAAATCCCGAAGCTTAGAAAGCATCTTGCTCGTATCATCATTGAATAAAGCCAATAGCTCATTTACCGTTTTTGATGAAGCACGATAAAGGTAGGCCTGGTGCTGAGTGAGTGCTTCAAATAGTTTTTTGATATCTGTTGCCATCTCACTCTACCTTTGATTTAAAGTTCCATCTTGCTCTGCTTCGACATTCTGTAGCTCGTCTTCATATTTTTGTTTAGGGAACATACCTGTTTGGTTGTATTCCCACCACGATTTAAATGAAGATCGGCCTTGTAGAGCTGCTTCAAATAACTGTCTAGCTAACTCAGCTAAATAACCTTGCTTGTTAAATTCCTGACTAATTTCGAACATCAGTTCATCTTTAGTCAGAACATCAACATTGGGTACTACAAATTTAGCAGCCCAACGTAAAGCCATAGAAAAAGCTTCATTCATATTCACAACACAAAGTGAAAGAACGGAATGCTGCACGGCATCATCACTGTTAGATTCAGTAGCAGTCTTTTTAGCTGCGGAACCTTTTTCAATAAGTCGAGCACCCATTTCTTTCATCTGTTCCCATTTATCCTTCATAGCTTCCCGTGCTAATGTGTTTGGATCTGCTTGTACAATCCCCAAATCACCGTTTTCAGGTAAAGGTAATAGAACTTTCGCACCGATATAAATGCCACGCTTTTTAGCCTCGTCATACCAAGCCCAATTAACTCCCTTAGCATAAAACTGTGGTTGGCCCATATAAAAAACGGACTCTTGAAAGTCCGCACTATCTCTATAATGAGCTAAATTAAGATTAGCCAATGGGAGCAATGGAGGCTTTTTAATCTCTTCAGAGTTATCAATAGCCCCCACAAAAGTGAATGGAATATAAGACCAGAAATCCCCGTTATTATCAGTGGGATACTTCTTATCTTCGCCCTTCCATGTACCCTTGTCGCCTTTTGTGTAAACTTGAACTGTATAGATGAAGTTTCCTTCATTATCAGGCTCTAAACGAAGTACTCTGTATTGCTCTACCTCAGATTTGCTAAAGCCATCAGCGCCTCGTTCTGAAGTAAATTCACGGATGACCACCAAGCAAAGCTTTTTCTGGTTATCAATCATCATTGAATCCCAATTGATCACATCAATGGCATTCAATAAGTGAATCATCGGGTAGGCTTTTTGCTGTTTAAACTCCGCAAGATTTCGAGCCGGTGTAACTGCAGGATAGTCAACATATAAAGCACAACGATAATGCTTTAATAAATGTCGGATCCCGTTCTGTGCCAATTGATAAGCACTTAATCCCGCGCCGTTAGCATTGCGTTCTAAGTGAGCTAGTTCTGGAGGAAATTTAAAACTTGGATCGGTTGCAAAAGCTGCACCAACTAAACTATTAGATGTAGTCCCCGTTACTTCATAAAAGACTGCCCGAGTACGATAAGCCTCATAAGCACTTTTATTTGCAGGTGATTGATCATGAGCATTGGGTTTCGGAAGATACTTTTCTCCTTTAGCCTTTACAGCATCCTCGCCTTCACACACATCATCTAGCTTCTGCCAATATGGCAAGTTTTTAACATATTCAGGATGTTTAAAAGTTACGTCACTCATCGAGCAAATCCCATATCAGCAAAGAAGGCCTCAAAACCTCCATTCAATTCATTAAATGCATCTGAAGCTGCATCCACTTGGTCGTCATGTGTACCGTTAGGAAAATGACGAAGCTCATCAATAAAGTCCTTATTCCATTCACCTTTGAGCATACGTACATTTCCCACGTTAACTTGGGCCGCAAATGGTTGTGCCCGTGTAAGCTTGTCACCTGAAATTGGCTTAGCTATCACGCTATAACCCGCAAGAAGCTTCACAAATGAACTAGCTTGTGATTTACCAGCTTGACCGGGGTCTTGTGGTAAACGCACAGAAACTTTTTTCCCATCTAGCTTTGCTGTTTGTTCTAAACGCTTATTCACATTGTCTGGGCCAAGCTGTCCTCTTGTCACATCGACAATGTAAGTAAAACCATCTGCGCCTAGAGCTTCTCGCACACCTACTGTAAAGTCACCTTCATTTTCAGTTGCCCCAAAGTCCCAAGCCCTAACTTGTTTCAATACATCTGCAGGCAAAGCCTCAACAATTTGGATATTGTCAGGCTTAAAAAAACCGCCTGCTGGCGGTGATGGCATTTGACGATATTGCCCGGCAAAAACATACGGCGCAGCTTGCTCCATTTGCTTCAACTTTTGAATATTGTGCTTTGCTGGCCACAATGCAGATCCGTCTTCTTGAATAGCCGAAAGACATAGATGCTCCCAAACCTCACCGTTACCACCAGCTACAGGAACGCCGTCTTTTCTATCACCTAGCAGCCATCCTGCCAAATCATCTTCATGAAGACGCTGCATAATGACAATAATTGGTGTTTCCGGTGAGTTAGTACGAGACTCGAGAGTATTTTGGAACCAGTCAATTACACCTTCACGGATAGTTTTTGATTTGGCTTCATCGGCCTTATGCGGGTCATCAATGATGATGCAACCACCAAAGCCTTCACGCATTTTGCCTGCACCAAAACCTGTAATGGTACCGCCAGTACCAGTCGCATAGCAGACTCCGCCTGCATCTGTGCGCCAGAAATCCTTAGCTTTACTATCCTCACGTAACTTAAGATCAGGAAAGACCTTTTTATAAGCCTTTTCTTGAACCATATTACGAGTCTGAAATGCATTATTTGCGGCAAGCATTGCTGAGTAACTGATATGAATAAACTCACAGTCTGGATTCTTACCAAAACACCATGCCATAAAATTAATTACAGCAATTTCAGTTTTAGAATATCGTGGTGGAACGTTAATAATTAACCGCTTTATCTCTCCGCGATAAACTTTCATTAAAGCTTCACAGATTTCTAAGTGGTGCCAATTTTGCATCCATTTATAACCACGGCGCTCCTTAAACATGTACCTTGTGAAGAAATATAAATCTTCTTGCGCCTCGATCCGGATGGCTTTATCCCGAGCCGCATCAGTACTCATCTAAGACTTCCCTCCGCGCTTTTAAGTAATCTTCCATTGGAACTGGAATTTCTGAATTAACTGTTTGGACTGGTCCGCCGTCTTTGCCTGTAATTTCTTGGCGATTAGTAAATTGACCACCAATGTCTTTAGCGGCTTGCTCAAGAATTTTTAAGGCTGTTTTGACGTTTCTAGTCTTCTCAAGTTGTCTTTGGTATTGCTTCAATCGGTAGTACTTATTAGCAATTGGAATATCAATTAAGCCTTTATCAAACTCATCTCTGGTTTTTTCAAATAGTTCGACATACTTTTTGCTTAAGTTCTTACCAGCAACCTTTGTAGGGTCATAAGTTGCAACTTGAACACGATCTATATCAACGCCAAACTCTTGTTTTACGAGTTCAGCCACTTCTTGAGGTGTATCACGACAAGCAAGAGACTGAACTATAAAGATTTTCACAGGCTCTTTTAGTGTCGCCATAACTTCCTCATCGTATAACTACGTATAACAAAATGGGCAAAAAAAAGAGCTAAAAGGCTCAATTGATTACACAATTTCCGCAGCATTTTGAAATATCAAGATTCGAAACAAACGGCGGATTCTTTGCGACTTCAATAAGTCGCTTAACATTTTTGCTTGGGCCATAACGTTTAACTACGCCAATAAACTCTTCAACGTCATGACCTGCAAGATAGTGCTTAGGAAGACCAGAACTATCGCTATAAACAATTTCTCCGTCCTCGTCTCTCATCACTCCAATGTGGTAAAGCTCATGTTCAAGTAAGTAACAGAACTCTGTATCGTTTGCACGCTCACAGAAAGAAGCGTCGACAGTTATTAAATAAGTAGGTACAAAACCAAACCAATCACGCATCTGTTGCTCTTGTCTGGCCTTACGCCATCCACCAACATTGAACATGACTTTTTCGCACTGGCCTAACACCATAGCTTGCTTGCTTTTATATGCAGAAGAGGCCCAAGCAAATGCTAAAAATTCTTCATTATCGTGAAGCAGCTCAGCTATGTGATCATGATCGGGGTTATAAAGAGGTCCACCAATAGTTAAGTAATTAGCAACAACCCATTTTTTTAGATCAGGCGCAGGTACTATGCGTATCGCTTCCTCTTCATCTGCTTGGTCTATAAAATCAGTCGGTGGAAATGGTCTTATTTGCTCCATCTTCAATTCTCGCTAATTCACTTTTTATCCAGTTGATGACATATCCCGACAAAATAGAATCTGGATGAAAGCGCTCTATTTTGTAACCCATCTCTTCAGCTTGATCATATCGATCAAGACTCCATGCTTTATTTGCCAGCTTTCCACCACGTCCACCAGACCAGGGCCCACCCTCAATTTCAATGAGCAAACGCAATTTCACAATATGAAAATCAAAGCGCCAGTGTTTGGTATGGATCGGTTGAAACTTACTTTCAAAACCAATCGCCAAATCCTCAAGTTCTTCCTTAAGTGTTGCCTCAGCCTCGAGATATTTTTGCTTCGCCTTAGGCAGTGGTCTAGATTTGGACTTAGTTTTAGGTTCTTTTTTTCGTGTAAGCCAAAAATAATCTTTGTCATCCATAATACATCCACAAAAAAACCACCCTAAGGCGGCTTTTGTAGCTAATTTTCAAACCATTTACTAGCATTAAGAAGATTTTGGTATAAATTGATGTTATTTATAATTTCTTTATACTTTTCAATATTTGATGTTTTCCCGTTAATTTTAGCGCTATTAACAAATTCGTCTGTGATTACCTTTGTCATTTCTTCTGGGTCATCAACGCTAACTAAAGGATTTGCTTCTAAATTGGCCCCATATCTTTGAACTAACTCTAAATGTTTACCTGTATGTAATTTCAGTAATGGTAGTATCTTATTCCTTAGTTCTTCATTTTCTACTAACTCAGCATCCTTAATATCTTTGGCAACTTCGAACAATTTAGCTCTACATGTAAAAACTGAATCACCACCAAAGAGGTTGTCTGCAGCAAATGCTGACTCAATTCTTAATTTGAAGTGCTCTACTTGCAATTGCTCTAACAGTTGCTCTGACTTCTCATTTATCTGTTGAAGTTTTACACTATTCCCAATCAAAGTAATTTCAGATATTTTTTCAAAAAAAATAGCTATAAATGAACCAACCAAAAAAACTGTAGTTAGTACAGTTAAATCCCTAGAATCAATTAGCTCATTAACCCTTAAACATATAATGCCCGCAATAAAAATTAAGAATAGAACAAACACTATCACAAGACGTTTTGGCTTAATCTGATTCATTATAATCCATTCTTGGTTTAATTACTTAATCAAATCATAACACCATTTCAAATCATCAGGCGTTTCCAAATAACACCCGTTTTTATTACAGAATGCATGAATGTCGTTTAGGTATTCAGTGAATTGAGCTGTACTTGCGTCTGTCGTGCTCATTAACTCACAAAGTCCATCAGCTACTTGTTGATAGGCTGGATGCTTACAATCCTTCAATTCTCTAACAGCCTTGAATGTTTTCTTGTATTGGCCAACGTCATCACGGTCATAGATTTTTGCTAAGAAGTTCTTCTTGAAGAACAGATGCTCATAGTCTTTATCTGTACCTTGACGTTTAGCCCACTGATTAAGCCACATCCAGTACAAACGGTTTTGAGCCTTTGAACGATCTTTCTCAAGAGGTTTGATTGTAACTACAAGTGGCTTGCCTTCTAATGCAGCCTGAGCGTGATTCTTATTCAAATGATTGGTAACTGGTGCAATATCAGCGTGGTTGCGTATAGTAATTTGCATTTCAACCTCGCAATAAAAAAAAGAGCCTTATGGCTCTTTTCAAATTTAATTAGTCTACGGATAGTCATACTGCAATACAGTTCTAGGTATATATAATGGTTCTATTGAACGTGATTTCACAACTTTCCCTTTATTAAGCCGCGATACTAACCCCCCAACTATAACCTCTACACCCTTATCGTCATCTGATAATATTTTATTTTTAGCTTGTTTTAGAGTTTCGTTATCTATCCATAGATATGGTAATTCCATGGTGACTTCTAAAACTGGCTTTCCGAAATTTTGAAATGGGAAATGTTCCATTCTCATATATTGCGCAGTGGTATTATTAACAAAAAGCACATCAGGTATGTTGCCATGTTTTCTTTCGTATTCAACATACCCATCATTCATTTCTAAATACAATGCCATTTTATTAGTTTCCAATTTGTTAGTTTTAAACAATTTAGAACACTTCATCATGACTTTTCAACATCCTTTCAGTCTTTTTCAACATCTTTGCGAACCATTCTTTTGACTCTTCTCTACCCATCGTTTTGTACTGATCAAAATCAGCATGGCAGATTGCACATAATGGAATAGTGTACTGATCATCCGCCTTAATCCCTCTACCCTTACCATGTTCACTGAAATTAGAATGAGCAGCCTGTGAGTGAGGATAGCCGCATCTAACGCAAGGTAGCGCTCTTATTACGTTTAGCCTCTTTGTCGAACGCATTTTCTAGGTTCTCTATTCTGGTTCTGAGAGTATTTACTTCACGCTGGCATTCAGTCTTAAACGTATGGCTGCTGAATAAGTGGTTATAACTTTCTAACCGGCTAAGATTACGTTTATAGATTTCTAAATTCTTCTTCGCTTCGTTTGTGTCCATGTTCACACATCCTTAACTAATCTTTCAGCTACCACGATTGATACGTAAGATGAGTGGTTTACTCGTCCATTCTTAATAAACTCAACCTTCATGTGATTAAGTGCTTCAATTTCTTCTTCAAAAGCTTCGATCACATAGGCATCTAATTCTTTATTAAAATTTGGATCTGCCAAATGATCAGATAATGTTTGCCTTGTATCTTTTGAAATCTGATTAACGAAATGACGTCTAGACTTTTCGTTATTCTCTTTATAGAAGTCACTTGTGTAATCTTCTGGACCAGAGTGATAAATCATTTCATAAATAATCATGTTCACCCCAATCCAATACCGTCTTTGCTAATGCCATAACCATCCATTGGTATTCTCCAAAAAAAGAAAACCCCGCAAATGCAGGGCTACAAACACTTAACTTGAACTAACTTTATTGAATATTATGCTTCAAACGGTATTGCTCTAAAGCATTATCAATTTCTTCTTGAGTAACCAAATCATCATCAGCTAATTTGGTTTCTGTATACCCACAATTTTCCAATAAATAATTTCTTGTTTCTTGCATCTCTTTACTTGGTGAAAATACCTTCATCATGCTTTTTTTAGAAATGCAGTAATGAGTGGCATCAAAGGCAACTCTGATTTTACTTGCAGCTTCATAACCGCCTAATTTTTCTATTAAATCCATAACCGCACCATTATAATTTGTTTGGCTAAATTATAGCATATTTATAGAGATTTAATCTTTCCACACATTCTGCATTCTTTGATCGGGTCGTCGTTGTAATCCAACCCATATTCCCAAACATGTATGCAAAAGACCTGCTTAATTATTCGGAGCATGTGGACCTCCAAAGAATTGCCACAGCTTTATAACAGTACTGTGGCCTACCGCTACTCACTTACTTTATAAAACCACTGGATGGGCACAGTATTTTACGTTTCAGCTTTCAGATCTATTTTAATGGCGGGGCATCACTCCCAATCTGGTATGTATTTCCTGCATATCCCATCCATGCGCGATGAACTGCATGGGTTGTACACTCTTTCGTGGTGTCTAGACGTGTTTGCTTAAACAGTCTTTAGCTAATCAGCAAACTTTTGATTATGGGTTTTAATATTTTTAAATGCTCCAAAAAGCAAAAAGCCCTACGTTTAAGCATCGACTAGAAATCCAGTCCAGCACATCGGAGAATCCAATGTTCTAAGCTTGTAGGGCATAAAAGCAAAAAGCCCATCGGATGATGAGCTTTTAAAATTGGTGAGAACCCTTGAGGCTTACAGACTATTTCACTCTAGGGCATATTTAATCTCGATCGGCGAAAGACGCTGTAAGAATCCATCACCTAGTGAATCACGTATAGAAAATCCACTCTAACACATAATTTACCCTACGCGTTTAAACGAGTCAACACTTCTTCAAACTTTTCATAAACTAAATCATCATCTCTATAGCATTCACCCATTCCAGCAAAACCAATTTTTGGAGAATACTTAAACTTTGATAAGAACTTATGTATCTTCTTTTCCATATCCCATATTCTGGAAGCCCTTCCTTCAATTTGCTTTATAAGCTCATATTTGTATGGCATCTTGGAAATAGTTAAAAAACGCTGCTCAACAGTTGTTGCACAAATACCGATCTTTATAAACGATTCATTTTCTCTAAAACAGCGGACAAAATAAATACTGGAATTGCCATGATATTTTTCACTACACAACTTTTGATACTGTGTTTTGCTTAAAGGGCTTAAGAAGCAATTTGGACATCCTTGACCTAAAAGATGCGCGTTAGCTCTTTGTTCAAAGAAACCATGTTTGTGACACTTAATTTTTACTTTTAAAGTAGACTTCACATATACAGTTTCAGTGTAATCATATCTATCACCGTGCTTCTCCCTACTTTTTCTTACAAAATCTTCCTTTGTTAACTTAGCCTTGGTTGAGCATTTTGAGCAAACCATTCCTCGCATATGTCGATCAGCCCTTTGCTCAAAAACGCCATGAACCTTACAAATTATTGACACCTTCCCATATAATCTTTGGAAGTTTGTTATTGAATAATCATATTTGTCACCATGGATTTGTTTGCAATTTTCAATAAATTGATCCTGTGTTAATTTTGTTCTTGCACTTTTTGTTTGCATAGCTTCCGCTATGACAATAGAATTGCTTCCAGTCATTTTGTTGCCCTTTTAACGAATTGATTAGAGCCATATAGGTGTTGGTAGCACCTGTATGGCTTGCTTAAATATTATACCATAAATACAATTAAACTCATGATATTCTTAATCTTTTATCATGTGCATGAAGAAAGAATCTTGCACATCCAACCATGATATTTACTTGTGCCTTAGATTGCTTCGTGATGATACCCACAGCACTTAATGATCTGTTTTCCACCTTATGTCGAACTAAGCACATCACTGCATATTTAGCCTGATAATCCACTTTTTCTGATCTTAGGACACTTCGCAACAAAGCCTGTACTTGATCCGCCTCAAAGTCATTAATCTCACATCGAATGTAAGATTTACCTTTTGGAAGCTCTCTGTCTGCTTCACGCATTAACCAGTAAATTTGATTGATATGAAGATCATCTGGTAAATCCCCTCCTTTCATGCGCACAGTTTCACACCAAGCGCCGAACTGCTCTAGCCATCCATCAATTGTGTATTTGTTCCAATCCATTACTGGTGTTACTACTGCCGCATTCATCTCTTTCCCCTTACTTCTTCTCTGATCTTTCGATATGTTTTCTTACTCGCTCACGACTCTCTTGATCATAAGTTTTCAATTGCTTGTAATAGGTTCTTAAGTCAAACATTAAGACAATCATCCAAAGCAACGGAGATAACAACAACCTTAGAACTATCCACATTAGTTTTAATAATTCTTCAAGAGCATCTAGGAAGTCATACCATTGGTCTGAGTACCAATTTTTGAGTTTTTGAATGTGCCAGCGATAAGTTAAATTCCAAGCTTCTTTATCCATCACCTCATCCCCCAAATCAACATGCCTGCGTCACGCTGCTCTTGATTCGTACGCCCTTGCCAACCTGTAATCTTGTTAAACTGCTCTGCATTGAGCTTTGATTTAGTAGGCTTCACCAGTAAAACTGCTAAGCCCAATGCCTGTGCTATCTCAGCCAATAAGATGCCAGTCGCGTGATTCATCCCAACGCGTCTAGCAATCTGCTCATTCACTTGTCTTGAGTGACCACCACCTACTCTGAAGTTTGCTTTCTTGTTCTCCCAGCCTGCTTCGATCACAACCTTTTTGATGCTGTCCTGTTCATTTCTGAATAGCTCAACAGTTTCAGGGAAAGTTAGATTTTTGAGCTGCAAGTCATTACCTAGAATGGCAACTCCCGACTTTTCCAAGTCAGGATCGATGCCGATGATGATTTGAGCCTCTTTGAATGTGGTCATAGCTCAATCCTATGGTTGGTTAGGCTTGCACCTTTTTGCAATTCGTTTACATCCAGATCATGTTGTTTAATTTTAAGGTCAGTTACCTGAATGTAGTCATTAAACATTTTGCGGAGGATCAAGAACAAACCAGTAATACTCACCGAGTATACGATCAGCACAATGATTAGAATTGTCTTAATCATTTCCTTCCCCCTTGAGCGCTTCAACCATCGCCTTAACCGTATTTGCATTCCAAAAATTAAGATCAGCGCATTTAATTGCCGCATCCACCCGCTTTTGCAGCTCGTCACGTTCCTTACAAACTGCTGACCAGCGATTAATTGCATGATTCTTTTCATCTCGGCACATTTGCGCTTTCGCGTTTGCCTCCTCCACTTTCGCTTGCTGGTGCTGCCAAATAGCCCATAAATCAGAGGCCAGAAAGTCAATGTAATCATCTCCACGCATTTCTAAAGCAACATCAACACTATAAAAACTATCCGCATGATGATCTTTGAAATATGCTTCAAACTCTTCTCTACACTTATCCATCTCAAAAATCCTTTGATTTACACAGCGGGCTGATACGGTTTTCTATGTGGGAGTCGTCGCCCATGTCTTGATTCTCTTGCTTGATAGGCAAACTGTTTTGTGTATCGTTTTGGCATAAATTTGAGACACTACAATCACTTATTGCTTGATCGTTGCTTGATTCAATGCGGTGGCCTGCTTTAATCTCAGCTTCTGATGCGCGCTCAATCTCAGATAGTTTGTATCCAGATAGCCCAATCGACTTTCCTGTTCTACTGATCACATCCACAATGGCTTTTTCACCAGTCACTTTGTAAATCACCATTAGTCCTATATGTCCTTGGGTTTTGACCCAGTCACCCGCTTTAAACTCACTCATGGCTGGCTCCTTTTTCTTGCTCATACCGCCTCCTTGTAACGTTTAGTAATGGCTTCCTGCTTAAGCTGGTCTAGCATTTTCAGCTTTCTTAATTTCTCGTATAGGTTCGCTGCTGCTCTTGTTTCTTCATTACGAGTACCGAGGTTGTACGCTCTACGCAGCTTCATCATTGAGTTGTAATCTGCAAATTCGATCATGCTTTCAGCTCCCCTTTAACATTCAGCAAGTCCTTTGCAAACTGAGTTGCTTTGTAAGTTGCGTATGAGTCCTTTTCCAAGTAGCCGCTTTTAATTAATTCCTGCACATAGCACTGGATAGTGTTGTTAGGTGCATCTAACACATGGTCATGCAAATCCTTCATCGTGAAAGGTTGTGTTGCATGTGTAGCGAATAACAAAATGTCAAAAATGTTTTGGAATGCTTTAACTCGTTTTATTGCTTTCACGCTGCACCTCTCTCTTCTTCCCAGACAAGAGAATTAAGCTTCTGAGATATCAACTCGTACAAAGCTTTGTCATATGCAAAAATATTGTTTCTATCCTGATGCTCTTTGACTTCTGCTCTAGTAATCGAGAAGAATTGTTCTTTAGCGATTCCTGCTGCACTTGCAGAATATGCATGCACTCCATCTGTGCTGTTTAAGTAATCTTGGGCATAACTAACCATTCGTTTAACTTTGGAGCTAATTGCTTTTGGTGCTGTCCAGATGCCTTGCTGTTCTCCTTTTGCGACTAGTTCTTTAACCACTTCCACATAATTTTCTTTAAATGCGTCATATGCTAAATATGCAGCTTTATCAGAGTTGTAAGCCCACTCAATTGCATTGAACATCTCATAACAACGGTCATATGCTTCTTTTTCAGCGTTTGTGATTGGTGCTGATTGATCTGCACGCCATCTAAGAATGTTTGCTAGTGCTGCGTTCTTACCCTTGTATGAGTCAATCGCTCTTTGTTGCTCAGATCCAAAGCCCTCAATCCCTAAGCACCATTTGCGAAACATTGCAGGATCTGGACAGTAGCCGTTATCACGGACCATTGATAAGCCTTTGTTCACTTGCTCATGAGTAAGGCCATCAAGACAGATCTTCATTGCATGATTGATTTGCTCTGTTGCAATTCCTTCAAAAGTTTTCTCAAATGAGCGAGGTGCAATCGCTTTGAAGATTCCAACAACTTTTGCTGAATTGATATGTGCTACTGCATTTTGATTGTTAGAAACCATACTGTTCATTGCCTGCCTCCTCTTTTGCGATTAACTCTTGAATTTCAGACATGCGAGTTGCAGCTTGGCTGTGATTAGCGAACCCATGCGTTTGTTGTTTTGGGGCGAATAGACCTTGATAATTGCCAGTGATTGAGGTTTTCAAAGACTGGTTAGAGCCTTCATAACCCCATTCAATGAAATCTTTGTAGATTGCGTTGAGAGCATTCTTAGTTAATTTGGTTTTAGCTTGTTGAGAACGGTTAGCTACGTACTGTTCCCAAAGTTCAAGATCACAAAGGTTTGCAAAAGTGTTTTTAGTAAGTTTGATAACTTCATCAAAACTTAACTTGCGTACTTTGTCTTTGCGTTCTTTTTCAGCTTTTGCTTTCTCTTCAGCTTCTAGTTTTTGTTGTTCAAGAATGATCTGTTTTTGAGTTTCTTGATAAACATAAAAATGAGCTTCAAGTGGTTTGTTTGAGCGAAGCGAGTTAATAAATATATTTCTAAAAGAATCTATAAAAAGAAACTCTATTGATGCACCACTAGTCGAAGCACCTTCCGCACCACTAACTGAAGCGGACTGCACCACTAACTGAAGCGCTTCACTAATCGAAGCGCATCGGTTATTGATGCGGAGTGCTTTAATTTCTGAAGCACTAAATTTCTCAAAAGCCTCTACTAAAGACACTTCATTAATCTGGTATTTGTTGCCTAATTTGTTATTACGCTCAACAACTGTAATAACCTCAAACCAAGTTAATTCTTTTAGACCATTGGTTACTGTGCCAGAGCTAAGCTTGTTAGATCCTTTAAGCTTTCCACCCTGTAATTGACGATGTGAGATATGGTCAGAAGGTTTATTAAATCCGTTAGTAAACCCCATAATCGCTGAATATACGTTCTTAGCTGCATCAGAAATGAACGGCTCTACCTCATAATGGTAAAGACGGCTTTTCATGATGAAGCCTTTTGAAAGTTGATCCGACATAGCATTACGCTCTTTCTTCGGAAAGTGAACCAACTCACCTTGTGGAATTGGTGGCTCTTGTGCTAAATTTGTTTTCATTCATTGCTCCTGTAATGAATATCGAAGCCTGATCCACGAAATCAGGCTTTTTTATTTATCTAAATCCCCGTTAATCCCTTCTGGTTCCTCATCGAAGCTGATTTCAGTAGAGATATCCCGTACTAAAGCGCCTAATCCCAAGCGCTGAAAAGCTTTTGCTTGTAAATTAAAGACATGCCACTCACCTACGATTTCTTTCTCAAGCAAGAAAGCCAAATAGCTGGCAAGGTCTTTTTCTTTTACAGAAGCGAGTGTTTTAGCTCGTTCATGGATTTCGGGAGATAAACGCACATGCGTAGATTTTTTTTCAAGGCTCATAAAACTTTCCTTATGCCGCTAAATGTTTTGGATTTGCTTTATCGAGTAGCCATTCTTGAGTCACTTTCCCGTTACTGTGCTCAGCAAGAATCTGTGCGTAGTTGGTTTCACCTGTGTAATCAGTACGTGGCAATACACCTTTCTCTGCCATCTTTCTTACAGCAACGTAGGATATCCCAAGTAATGACGCTGCATTGGTTCGCCCACCAACAGCATCAATGGCTTGTTGAATAGGATTCATATCTTAAACCTCATTTAAACCTAATTAATATTTTTATTAAACCATGAGTTAAAATTATTTTCAACCTATGGTTGCTTACAATTTTATATTTTTTATACGAAAATTTAACCAAAGGTTTCACGCGATGAAAGTTATGAGCACAATGGTTGAGCGCATTCAGGAAGCACTGAAAGCAAAGAAATTATCATGGTCTAAAGCTGCCACAATGATTGGCCTGACTCCTCAAGCGCCTTCTAAATGGAAAAAAGGACAGATTGGCAAAGAGACTTTGGATAAGTTGGCCGAACTTTTAGAAGTTGATGCCGGATGGCTTCTAAACGGGAAGAAAAAACAAAATTTAACCAACTTCAACATGCAAGAATTTATGGATAAGCACGGTCTATCCAAGAAAGATGAATCATCATTTGATGTGAATGATATTCAAAGCCCGTCAGTAGTTGAGTATGGTGGGGATGATGGATTTATCTGGATTGATGTGGTAGAGGCAAGTTTTTCTTGTGGCACAGGAGAGTCTATAGAGTTTCACTTTGATGTGATCAATGGAAAACAGCCATTCCCACCTAGTTTTTTTAAACAAAAAAATGTTCATCCTGATTGCATGCGCATCATCAAGGCTAAAGGCGACAGCATGGCGGACAAGATTGATGATGGGGATTTGGTTGGCATTGATATATCCCAAACCGACATTATCGATGGTCAAATTTATGCTGTTTACTTTGAGGGTGAAGGCATGATTAAGCAGATTTTCAAGGAAGAAGGCGGGAAACTGATTCTGCACAGCCTAAATCCTAAATACAGAGATCGTGAAGTCACGGAGCAAAATGGATTGAATTTTAAAGTTATGGGTCGCCAATTTTGGCGTGCAGGTTAAAAAAGGAGAATGGAATTGGATAACGCAAAACTACCAATCAATCAGATTATTGCTCGCATCAATGATGCTGCGAAACATGGTGAAGCTTTGGTGCTAACAGCCGAAGAAGTGAAGATTCTTTCCAAAGATATTGGCGACAAAGTCTTTATTCCTGTGCTTACTAATGAGCAGGTCGTGCAGTTGGTAAAAGAAGGAAAGCTTGGACAGAAAATTAATAACACCAAAGATTAATAAACTGTGAACCCGACACAGTCATTGGATAAGGTGAAGGCAGACATTACGCTGCTTTGTGGGGTTTTGGATTGGGAATTAATTGGGCTAAATTCAGCAAGTGCTAAAATAAATCTAGTATAATGCTAGGTATCTACAAGAGGCTTTTAAAGACTGATGGTTATTGAATTGGTTAAACACTCACCAAATGCGCTAAGGCGCTATATGACTGACATGAATGTGTCAGCGAGTGCACTCGCCGATTTAACTAAGATATCTCAAAGCAAAATTAATAAGGCCTTGGATGAAGTTGAAGTATTTAAGCTAAGCCAATTAGAAACTATTTCAAAAGTTTTATTTGTGCCAACAGTGTATCTAACAACTGATAATTTTATCTATGAGCGTAATACGCCTGAAATAATAGAATTTAGAAATCATATAGATATCCCCGAAGATAGATATAAAGAAAATGCTTTAGTGCAGGAATTTTGCCAAGTTAGAGATAACTTTATATCTATATTAAGTTCTCTGAATGAAGAGCCTAAAGCTTTCGATTTGAAGCTTAGCGGAACTAATGCAGAAGAAGATGCTCAAGCAATAATTGACTATTTTGGTTTTTACACACACAGCAAAAAAATCAAGAATTCAGATGATTACTTTAATGCTTGGAGAGACATTGTAGAGCTCATGGATGTAGTAGTTATAGATAGAGGGCGTGATAAATTTGGCTCGGATGGTATGTGTTTGTATTTTGATGCGGTACCCATTATTGCCATTTTTAGCTCAGGACAATCTCAATCTAGAAAGCTATTTACTTTGGTTCATGAAATTGTCCATTTGGGATTAGGTAGTAGTGTCTTTGATGGGCGATTACTAGAATCTGACAATAGTCTTGAAAAATATTGTGATCAAGTTACAGGGTATGTTTTAGCCCCAAAAAATATTGTGGCTGATTGCTTTAATGAAAATTTAACCATCGAAGAGAATGTTATTCTTATTCGAAAACAAACAAAAGCAAGCAAGGCAGCTATTGCCATTCAGTTAAAAATACTTGGATTAATAAATCAAGATCAGCTTGCTGATTATTTAGATTACATCAAACCCAAAGAAAATGGTGGGGGGTTCGGTTCTAAGAAGGAAAATATGGTCTTAAAGTATTTTGGCTACAACTTTGTTGAAAAAGTTATGAGTGCAATGTGGCAAGAGCGCATATCATCCAATACCGCCAAAAATATTCTTGGATTCCATAAGACATCAAAACCGTCAGCCTTTAAAGAATTGCAGCAAAAGGTCTTCTAATAATGATTAAAATTAGCTTAGATACAAATGCTGTATTAGACTTTTGTTACAGAAATTATCCAGAACAAATATTTAAGGAAATATGGAGTTCTTTAGAAAGCTCCAGACTAGCCAACCAAGTTAAGTTTTATATGTGTGAAGCTGTTTTGCATGAAATTGAACAAAAGATTGCAGACTATGAGTATGATGAATCAATATTTCATGCCTTTCTTGATCGTTTCTGCGTTCATCAAATCAAGCCAAATGAACACGGAGCATCAATCCTTGGTTTAAAACAAGAGTTATTAAAATATAATGCATCAAAAAATTCACACCACGTAACAAAAGATAATTACGCTGATCTTGATGTTGTTAGTTTGGCTCATCATTATGGTTCAGATGCTTGTGTTATAACGTGCGAGCAAAGAAATCCTTTTTTAAACTGGGATGCTAAATCACAAGGCCACAACATGAAAGTTCCCAATATTTGTGAAAAACTAAATATTGAATGTGGTAACTGGTCTTATTTATTTTCAAAACTTGGATTTTTGTTTTAATTATTTTTATATTTCCCCATCCAACCCACCCCGTGTGGGTTTTCTTTTGCCTATTAAAGCATATTTAAACCTAATCATAAATTATTTTCACCTATGGTTTAATTTATGCTTGCTTTTATTTTATACCTTTGGTTTAATAAATCTCACCAGATAACAAAAAAGTCCCAGACATCTGACCGACGGGACTTTTACTCAACGAGTGAGGTCATTATGAATCAAAGAATTGAAAAGTACAAGTTTAGCCAAGCTGCAATAGACAGCTTCAAAGGCTTCTTAGGTGGCTCGGTGCTATCTATGGTCATCGGTGTTTTTATCGTAGTCCCTTTCCTTCGTTCATGTGCCGACGAACAAGCAGCAAACGAACTCAAAGCAAAACAGAACATGTATGTGCGAGTTCAGGTTGAGGGGGTGGAGTGATGGGTATTAAAAAATTAGTAACGATCACTGTTGAAGCTCAAATTGAAATTGAACTTCCAGATGAATTTCAAGAATTGTCTGCTGAAGACATTGAAGGAATCAATGCTTGCGGTTACGACATTACCAAATCTGATGATCTATATAAATATGCAGCCGAACTTGTCTTGAACGGTGGACAGGATGGTACTTGGGATGTTTTTGGACATGTAGTTCCTTGGTGGAAAAAAGGCATGACAGGAATCTCTGATAACAGCACCTTCTTTAACAGACGCGAATTGCATATTGAAGATTGTGAAGTTGAGGGCCTCTCTCATGGATAACTACAAAGAATATTTAGATCCAACAGATGGATATGCCTTAGTAAAACAGTCAGTAAATATGCCAGTGCGTCCACATTGGATTGAAATTCCAGAAGGTGCCGATTGTTTAATGCAGTGGCCTACAGGTCATAAAGTTTTCTATAGAGGTAAGTTTGCTAAATCTTGGAATAGTGCTTATAGGGAATGGCAATTTGTCAGTGGTGATGATGGGATTGATCAATCAAGTACGCTTTGGAAACGCGCCACCCAAGACCCAGCCTTGATTAGCGGTGCTGAGGCGAAGCTTGCATGGGCTAAGGGCGAAATTGTTGAGTACTTTAGAAAAAGCCGTGATGAATGGTTTGAAGTAAAAGGGAACACATTTGTTTCTGTGTTTGATACCGCAGAGAAACTACGCATCAAACCCCAAACCATCAAGCTTGAACTTGAAATACCTGCTCCATACAAAGCAAAAATTGGCGGACGAGATGACACATCTTTCGTTCTGAATGTTGGCAGACATCAGTATTGCTACAAAACCGAAGAGGAATACACAAAGGCTCGTGACGCTTTGGAAGCAGTATTTGACTCGGCAGTGAGAGGTACTAACTCATGAATATGTTAGCCCTTAAACCAGAGTTGCTGTGCCCTTCTTTCCCTTACTTAGATATGTCTACAGACATTCAAGTTGAAGGTGAAACGGTTTATTTCGACTTAACTTACGGCTGCAATGTTCTTAACTGCCAGATCAAAGCCGAAACGACTTATGACACTCGTGAAGTAACTGATCAGTTTAGTGGCTGTGCTCGTGATCAAGAGTATGAAGTGCTTGTAGTGGACACAAAAACTCATGCTGTAGTGACTGATAAAGACGGCATTGAGTCACCAATTGGCTTACGTTTCAAGCTTACAGACTCACAAGTAAACAGCTTAAACGAGCAGCTTAAATACTACGCCGAAGAATTGGCAGATGAAGAAGCGGGAGTGGTGTGATGCAAGTACATGAGAAAAGAAAACTACTTGAAGCTATGGATGTGCTTATCCGTCGTCCTGCTTCCGCAACAGAGACAACACTTGCTGAGGCAATGGCCTACTTCAAGATGCTGATTGAGGAGTCCACACAAGGACAAATTGAAGTCCGATATTCAGACACTACTCAGCAGTTGCCATTTTAAGAATTAGGAGAAGATTATGAATGCGCCAGTGCAACACTCAGGACAGAACCCTTTTGCAGTAGCTGCTCCTACTACTCAAGCAATGTCTACAGTTCAATCTGATAGTCAACGTGCAATTGCAGAGGTTCAAGCAGCTTTAGTTATTGCTAAACAGTTTCCACGCAATCCAATTGAAGCTTATGACCGGATTATGAACGCTTGCCAGCGTCCAGGTTTAGCTCAATCGGCTGTTTATTCTTATGCTCGTGGTGGTAGTTCGGTAACTGGTCCATCAATTCGACTTGCGGAAATGCTTGCTCAGAATTGGGGGAATATTCAGTACGGTATCCGTGAATTATCTTCTGAAAATGGCGAATCAACGGTTGAAGCTTTTGCTTGGGATGTAGAGACAAACACCCGTCAAACAAAGGTATTTCAGGTTCCACATATACGCTACACACGCAATGGATCTAAAAAATTAACAGATCCACGCGATATTTATGAATTGGTTGCAAATAATGGCGCTCGTCGTCTTCGTGCATGCATCTTAGGTGTAATACCCGGTGATGTAATTGATGATGCAGTTAATCAGTGTGAAAAGACAATCCATGCAAGTGCTGATACTTCACCAGAAGCTGTACAAAAACTTGTTGTTGCCTTTGAGCAATTTAACGTCACCAAGAAAGACATTGAAGATTACATTCAGCGTCGTCTTGATGCTATTACAGCAGCCAATATCGTTGCGCTTCGCAAGATTTTCACTAGCTTACGTGATGGCATGAGTTCACCTAAAGACTGGTTTAAAAATGTCACTGTGAAGGAAGTTGGAGAAGTTCAGGAAGTTAAACCAACTGTACCAGACAACGAGTTCCCGGTTCTCTTAGAGCAAATCAAAGCCGATGCAGTTACTAAAGAATATGTATTAGAAGGCTATGCACTTACTAATGCACAAAGAGCTGAGGTAAATGCACTATGAAGCTATTCCGATGCTCAAGCCTTCATAAGCTTGTAGGCGACCCTAAAACTAAAGGCTCAGTTCTTAGCGATACAGCTAAGACTGAGATTAGAACAATCGTTAAGGAGGACTTGACCACGTTCAAGTCTTTCAAAGGCAACCAGTACACGGCTAAAGGTAATGCGCTTGAAGAAATCGCAATTAGCCTGTCTGGTAAGGTTCGTTTTCGTCAATACTTAAAACATCAAGGCCGTTTGGAAAATGAACTAATCACTGGTGAATGTGACATTCTTGACCTAAATAACAAGTTGATCATCGACACTAAATGTACTTGGGATATTGGTACTCATCCCTTCTTTCAAGATGAAGCAGAAGAAAAGGCAAAGAAAGCCGGTTATGACTGGCAGATGCAAGGCTACATGTGGCTTTACGACTGTGAACAAGCAATGGTTGATTTCTGGCTACTCCCTTGCCCTGTCGAGCTTACAAATGATTGGGATGACCGAGAACAGCTAATTGATTTAGTTGAGCGTATCGATCTTAGAGAACGTTTAACAACTGTCACCTACAAACGTGACGAAGCAATGATCCAGAAGATCAAAGACAAAATTCCACATGCTCAAGAGTACTACGCAAAGTTATATCAAGAGCGCATTAAGGCAAAGGTGGCAGCATGAAACAAATCGAATTAAACACAATTAGCGGTACTTCTGACCAGATCGCAGAAGAGATTTTTAAGAAAATTATTGGGCCTATGGTTGATGAAATGAATAGCCAAGATAAAGACTCAGCAAAGGTTTTCACATTCTCAGTAATGTGGCTTGGTATGGCTTTATATGCTGCTCAATTTGAACCGCACAATGCCAAGAAAACAATTCAATTCAGTGTTGATCAGTTCATGGCAACGTTTGACAAATTCAGCAAAAGACCGAGCTAAGGAGCAGCAGCATGACAGATTTGAATAAGGGAAGTGAAGTTAATCTACGCTTTGAGCAAGATGATGGTGCGGTTTGGGTATTTGCAGATGATAGTCAATTTGGCACCGAAATCAGTCATTTAATGATGATGCATGCAGATGAATATAACGAAGATGAATTACGTGTTATTTTTAACCATGCGGCATGTGAAATTGACAGGCTTAGAGCAGAGCTAGAAAAAGCCAAAGCTCAGACGGTGCCAGAATGGATCTCAGTTGAAGTTCAAATGCCTGAATCATTACGAAATGTGCTTGTTTTGTTAGATGCAAACCCAGCTAAAAACCAAAACCAAATGGTTGCTCATTTTATTCCTAAGTTCACTGAAGAGTATCACGGTGATGATGATTGGTACGACTATGACGAAGATCGCGGCTGCGGTTATGTCAAAGAAGGATGGTATGCAAATACAGCTTACATTGGTGATGAGTATTCTAGTTATTTTATTGAGGAAAAAGTAACTCATTGGAAGCCACTAAAAGAAGCAAGCGAATCGGGAGCTGAACAATGAGCATAACACTTAGCGGTCATCAACTAAAAAGCCTTCTCGAATTTGTAAATCCAGATGGTGAAAATGATTTAGATCAACTTGAAACTGAACTAACTATTAAATTTTTTGAAGATGGGCACAGTGGCAAAGGCTATTACTTTTGGATGACCGAATATCCAGAGGAAGGTGCAATGAAGCTGGATATTGAATCGGGAGCTGAGGGATGAATGCACAAATTTTAGATCCATGCTGTGGCTCTCGCATGATGTGGTTTGATCGTCAAAATCCAAATGTAGTCTATGGCGATATTCGAAAAGAAGAACATACCTTGTGTGATGGGCGCTCTTTAGTGATTGAGCCGGATGTGATGATGGACTTTCGCGAAATGCCTTTTAAGGATGGCCAATTTACTCTGGTTGTGTTTGACCCTCCTCACCTAGTGAAGGCTGGTAAACAAAGTTGGTTAGCTGCCAAGTATGGAAAGTTGTCAGAAGATTGGCGCGAAGATATTCGTAAAGGTTTTGCAGAGTGCTTTCGAGTGTTGGCCAATGGCGGTGTTTTAATTTTCAAATGGAATGAAACACAGATCAAAGTAAGTGAACTTTTAGAACTGACAGATCAAAAACCATTGTTTGGACACATTAGCGGAAAGCGCAGTAACACACATTGGATTACTTTTATGAAAGCGGAAAGTAAGGAGGGGTGAATGGAGATTGATCGTCGTGTACGTGCTAAAGAGTTTATGATGCTAATGTCTATTGGCCGCACCAAATTCTATCGCATGATAAAGAATGGTGAAATTCCTCAACCTATCAAGGTAAGTGACAAAGAGGTATTTTGGCACGAATCTAGTGTTAAGAAAGTTGTCGAAAAACACAAAGATAATTCTGATATGATAGCCTGCTAATTGCAGGCTTTCTTTTAAGTCGAGTGTGTTTAAAAACGGGTAATTAAGCGGGTAACACCCTAGCCATTTAGAATTTAATTGATCATTTTCAAAAGGTTAAGATGAACAAGATAGTTGTAAAGAAACATAATGGCGGAACCATTGCACAAAACAAACGTGCCCGTCATGATTATTTTATCGAAGAAAAATTTGAAGCTGGCATGTCTTTACTAGGCTGGGAAGTAAAATCTTTACGTGCCGGTCGTATGAGTTTGACAGAAAGTTATGTCATTTTTAAAAATGGTGAAGCATTCTTATTTGGTGCTCAGATTCAACCACTCCTTTCTGCATCTACACATATTGTGCCAGAAGCTACACGTACACGAAAATTATTATTATCTCGTCGTGAACTTGAAAAGCTTATGGGTGCGGTGAACCAAAAAGGTTATTCGTGCGTTCCATTAGCATGTTACTGGAAAGGTCATCTGGTTAAGCTTGAAATTGCACTCGTGAAAGGTAAACAACTTCACGATAAACGAGCAACTGAAAAAGAACGTGACTGGCAACGTGATAAAGCACGTATATTTCATAAGTAATAGACTAAAAAAGCCTCTTTATAGAGGCTTTTTTATTTTTCACTAATTTAATCTATATAAAAGCCCAGCAATATATTCACCAAACCATTTAGCAGTATCTAAATCACCTTGCGGCGGTGTAATTTCAACAGGCGC
This sequence comes from Acinetobacter sp. BD54, assembly GCF_044778325.1. Lineage (NCBI taxonomy): Bacteria > Pseudomonadati > Pseudomonadota > Gammaproteobacteria > Moraxellales > Moraxellaceae > Acinetobacter > Acinetobacter sp. BD54. The sequence continues at coordinate 30,351 of NZ_JANJEP010000018.1, forward strand.
ATTATCTGATTGAGTCATCAACCCTAAACAGCTCGATAAACGGTTTAAATCGGTTTCAGTATAGCCTGTTGTCATTAAAGGTAAACCTGACCACAACATGCCGTGCTGCATCGCAAAAATATTAAGTTGTTGCAGAACCGCCAGTTTATCACCACTTAAACCGCCCGAATTTGCAAAACCCGCTGCTAACTTACCCTGCCATAAACGATTTTTCCAACGTTTAGATGTACTATCCATAAACTTTTTAAAATCGGCAGTTACGCTTCCCATATAAGTTGGGGAACCAAAAATAATGCCCTGTGAGGCATCTAAAACATCCCAATCAATATGCTCAATATTCATCACATGTACTTTGACGCCCATCACTTCGGCGCCACTTGCGATAGCAGACGCTACCTTTGCAGTGTGACCATAGGGACTGTGATAGACAATAGAGAGATGTTTTTCAGGCAAAGACATAAGCTTAATATTTTGAGCGATTTTTTCTATTTTATCATTTTATTAAAACTTGCTAAACCTTCCTCTATAAACATGAAATCTCAGTACTTGCCTTAATTTCTTGAATAAATATGGAAAATTCAAAATAAAAAACTCTCTTATGCTATTTTGAAATTTAAACAACATAAGAGAGTATTATTACAACAATCATATCCTTAAGAAAAAATATGATTTTTCAAAACTACATAAAAACAAAAGTTGCCATACGGCCAGTTTTAGCATCACGGCGGTAAGAAAAATATTCATCTTGCTGTTGGTATGAACACTGATCTCCCCCTAAAACTTTTTCAACTCCTAGGCTCTGTAAGATAAAACGAGCAATTGCATACAAATCAGCATGAAATTTATTTGGAGCTACCCCATCAATAAATGCAGTTTCCAATTCAGGATATTTACTACAAAAAGCAGTTTTTACCTCTGCTCCAATTTCAAAGCAAGGTTGACTAATCGCTGCACCCAACCATGCCCATGTTGGAGGACTCTGCATTGCAGCGACTGTATTTTCAATAATACCTCCCGCTAAACCTCGCCAACCTGCATGTAAGTTAGCAATTTCTGTACCTTCAGCATTACCAAGCACGACTGGTAAACAATCGGCTGTCATCATCATTAACGCATGACCTTTGGTTTGCGTAATCAAGCCGTCGCCAATTAAAGCTGTAAAGGGAATTTGTTCATTTACTGTATGGCAAATCGTGCTATGTGTTTGGGTCATCCATGTCATTTTTTTAACCCCAAACTGAGCAAATTCATCTAACAGCATCATCCGATGCTGCTGGACACGCTGAGCTTCGTCTTTAACGTGCAAAGCAAGATTAAAACCTGTTAGCTCTGTTTGCTCTGCTGGTAATGCCAAAGGGTGATGAACTCGTGTCTGCCCTACGAATACGCCTTGAGGTAAACCTTGAACAAATTCCATATACCAGTCCTTAATATGCAGCGTTTTCTGTACGTAAAACATTAACCAACTGCGTAAAATCTTCAGGCCATGGTGCTTCGAATAACATTTCTTCACCAGTACGAGGGTGTTTTAATCCCAATTTAGCAGCATGAAGTGCTTGGCGTTTAAAACCGCGTAAAGTTTCGATGAGTAACTCAGATGCCCCTGCCGGAATACGTACACGGTTCATATAAACTTGGTCACCAACCAAACCATGTCCAATATAACTAAAGTGAACGCGAATCTGGTGGGTACGGCCAGTCTCAAGTTGCGCTTGTACACGGGTAAAGTCTCTAAAACGCTCTTTCACGTTATAGTGCGTTACAGCATCACGCCCACCCGGCAAAATTGCCATTTTTACACGGTCAACCGGATGTCTTTTAATCGGCTCATCGATTGTGCCACCTGCGATAATATTGCCATAAGTGACTAAGTCATAAATACGATAAACAGATTTATCTCCCAATTGTTTACTCAAAGAAAATTGTGCTTCGAGATTTTTAGCAACAACTAGTAAACCACTGGTATCTTTATCAATACGATGTACTAGACCAGCACGTGAAAGCTCGGCTGACTTAGGTGAATGGTAAAGCAAAGCATTGACCAAAGTACCCGAGGTATTACCTGCGCCAGGATGAACCACCATACCTACCGGTTTATTAATGACTAAAATATCTTCATCTTCGTAAACAATATCGAGTGGAATATTTTCTGGTTGACTGTTGGTCTGTGCTTCAAGCTCAACATTTAAAGTTAGCGTTTCATTGCCTTCGCAGCGATATTTAGGTTTGACAATGTTACCATTTACCAACAGATGACCTTCTTTCATCCATTGTTTAAGTTTTTCGCGTGAAAACTCACTCCACACCATGGCTGCCACTTGGTCGATACGTTGCCCTAAGTAGCTTTCATCTAACTGAACTTGCAACGATAAACGTGTTGCAGTTGTATCAGAAGTATGGTTATCTGCATCCTCAGAATCTTCTAGTAAATTGAAGTCTGTTTCAGAGAAGTTTGTGTTTGAAGATTGTGCTGAAGTCATTTGATCATTTAGATAAAAGTGGTTTAATAGCGCAATTGTAGCTCATTGCCCAACATAACAGAGGAGTTTTTATGTCGCTACCACGTTATAAAATTACGATGCTTGCCTTATCTTTAGGTGTAGCGTCTGCATTTGTGGGCTGTAGCAGCAATCCAAGTAAAAAAGAAGTGGTCGATACTGGCCCTCAATCTAGTGAACAAGCATATTTTGACAAGGCTCAAAAAGCTCTTGATCGTGGTCAATATCTTGACGCTACCAAATCTTTAGAAGCGATTGATACTTATTATCCAACTGGACAATACGCACAACAAGCACAACTTGAACTTCTCTATTCAAAATTTAAGCAAAAAGATTATGAAGGTGCGATTGCACTCGCAGAACGTTTTATTCGTTTAAATCCTCAGCATCCAAATGTAGATTATGCTTACTACGTACGTGGCGTATCTAATATGGAGATGAACTACGATAGCTTGTTGCGTTACACCTCTTTGCAACAATCTCACCGTGATGTGAGTTATTTAAAAGTTGCATATCAAAACTTTGTTGATCTTATTCGTCGCTTCCCAAGTAGCCAGTATTCTGTCGATGCAGCACAGCGTATGAAGTTTATTGGACAAGAGCTTGCTGAAAGTGAAATGAATGCAGCGCGTTTTAACGTTAAACGTAAAGCGTGGATTGCCGCGGCTGAACGTTCACAATGGGTGATTGAACACTATCCACAAACACCTCAAGTACCAGAAGCTTTAGCAACTTTGGCATATAGCTATGATCAATTAGGTGATAAGTCAACTTCGCAACAATACATCGAAGTTTTAAAACTTAATTATCCGAGCCTTGTCAATAAAAACGGCACCGTCAACATGCGTGCTGCACGTAAAGAAGGTAACTGGATCAACCGTGCAACCTTAGGTATTCTTGGTCGTGAATCTAAGTCTGTAACACCAGATACGACTACTTCTTCTGAAGCTGAACCAAAACGTAGTCTACTAAACCGCGTAAGCTTTGGTTTAATTGGTAACTCGGGTGAAACTGAAGAAACAACTAACACACCTGTTGAAGCACCAAAAAGTGAACGTAGTTGGACTAATCGCTTAAGCTTCGGTTTACTAGATAAACCTGAGCCAAAAGCAGCAGAAGGCGCAACAATTGCACCAGCAACGTCTTCGAGTGAAGCACCGAGTGCCTCACCAGCAGATAACGAAGCAGATGACGCTGCTCAATAAGCAATAAAAGCTTAAAAATAACCAACAAACAGGCAAGTAATATCACTTGCCTGTTTGTTTTTATAAAATAGTAAAATATTTATCGGGCATATCTCGATTCATCATGTCAGAATAATCTGACCTATCGCATCATTAGTTTAAACACGGTTATCTGAATTATGGCAATTCCACAGCATACGATTGATCAGATCTTAGATCGCACAGATATTGTCGATCTGATTGGTCAACGTGTGAAACTGAAAAAAACCGGACGAACTTATTCTGGTTGTTGCCCTTTTCATCAAGAGAAAACGCCTTCTTTCCATGTTTACCGCGATAAACAGTATTATCACTGCTTTGGCTGTCAGGCGAACGGAAATGCTATTCGCTTCCTAATGGACATTGATAACCGAAACTTTATTGATGTGATGAAGGAATTATCGAGTAATACGGGAGTCGAATTACCAAAAGATAATACTGATAATAAAAAACTGTCTTATACACGCCAAGTTACAAAACAATCAACACCGCCCAAAACGGTTGCTGAACCGACTACTCAAGCACCTATAGAAGATCAGTACAATACGTTTGAACCCGTATATTTTGATGATCCCTTTGCCCAGTTTGAACAGCCATTTAGCTTTGATGAGCCAGTACAAGAAGGTAATTTATATGACCTTCTAGAAAATGTTGCCCAGTTTTATGAACATCAATTACCGACTAGTCAAAAAGCTAAAAATTACTTTAAGCAACGCGGTTTAAGTGACCAGACTATTCAGTTCTGGCGTTTAGGTTATGCTCCTGAAGACTGGCAGCATCTGGAAAAAGCTTTCCCTTATGATATTGAGGGCTTAAAGCAGCTTGGCCTCATCCGTTCAAGCGATAGTGGTCGTGACTTCGACCTTTTACGTGATCGTGTTATTTTTCCAATTCGGGACCCTAAAGGCCGTGTAGTTGGCTTTGGTGGTCGTGCGCTCAATGATGAAATTAAACCTAAATACATCAACTCGCCCGATTCGGAAGTATTCCACAAAAATCAATTACTATATGGGCTATATGAAGGCCGAAAATTAAAAGCAAATGACTGGTTAATGGTCGAAGGATATATGGATGTCATTGCTTTACAGCAATATGGCATTACTGGTGCAGTTGCGACTTTAGGAACAGCAAGTAATACCGAACACCTTAATATCTTATTTAAACAAAATAACCGGATTACGATTGCTTTTGACGGTGATGCTGCAGGTCAAAAGGCCGCACGCCGAACTTTAGAAATTGCATTACCCTTACTCAATGATGGTCGTGAGCTCAAATTCTTTGTATTGCCAAATGACCATGACCCTGACTCTTTAATCCGCCGTGAAGGGGTGGAAAATTTCCAGAAGCTCCTACAGCAAGCTCCTTTACTTTCTGACTTTGTTTTTGCTCATCTTACTGGGCAACATGACATTAGTACGCCCGAAGGTAAGAGTCTTGTTATGGGCGAATTAAGAGAATTGACCGAGTTATTGCCAAAACAAGGGTCTTTTCGCTATCTACTAACCCAATCTTTCCGTGAAAAATTAGGCTTAGGTAAGCGCTTCACTCCACAAATTAGCCACGATGCATCACTATCTTTTAATATTCAAACGAAAGATGAAGACTTTGCAATTGCAATTTTGATGCACCATCCGTTTCTTTATATTCATTTTGAAGGATTAAGGGCTTATATTCCGCAAGATGAGCTGTTGGCTAAAATATTAGCAATTTTAAACCGTATATTTGACGAATTGCCTGATGACCAAGAACTAGCTACCTACTATGTTTTAGGTGCTTGTAGCACTTATTGCCATGAAATTGCAGATATTATGCAAAGGACCAATATTCAAGCCTTAACTCAAGCACCGGAAGTAGCAGATAAACTCGCAAAAGAATATGCTTTAGGCTTACAAGAAAGATATTTACGTCAAAAACTAAAATCTAAAATCTCATTAGTTGAGTCAAGAAACTTAAGACAACAACTCAATGAACTTACCAAACAAATTAGCTTAAGACTTCTTTCTTAACGTTTGGGTTTTCGCTCATGATCAAATACATCCTGTAAATGCTGCTGTAACCATTCAAAATAGTCCGGACTCTCTGCTTTTGCAGCTTCACGCAACAACATAGAGGTCGGATGTATTAGTTTTTGCGTCAAACGATGGGCAAATTGCTGCAACACTTGCTCAGGATTTCCACCATGATGCAGAGCCTCTAATGCATGGGTAAGCTCTCGCTGGCTAATTTCTTCACTATGTTGGCGATAAGCATGAATTGTACTGCCCGCCTCTTTGACTTTTTGATGCGTAATTAGCTGGGTAGCTAGCTGATTAACCATCACCTCAGCTTCAACAGCCGCTTGACGACGTTGAGCCAAGTTTTCATCGATCACACTTTGTAGATCATCTACGCCGTATAAATACACCCCATCAAGCGACTCTACTTTAGGGTCAATATCACGCGGTACAGCTAAATCGACCATTAACATTTGCTGATAACGGCGTTTTTTTAATGCAGTTTTGACATCTGCATAAGCAATAACCTGATGCAAACTACCCGTACAGCTTGAAACAACATCGGCACGATATAGATTCTCAGCCAAATCTGAAAAATCAATAATCTCAACTTCAACTTGATGTGCAATTTCTTGGGCCAATTGATCGGCACGTTCACGGCTACGATTACAAATAATCATCTTAGCAACGCCCATTTCGGCTAAATGCTTGGCAACAAGGCTGTTCATTTCGCCTGCAGCAACCACCATAACCGTTAGTTTTTCAGGTTTACTAAAAACCTGTAAAGCGAGCTGCGCAACTGCATAACCCATTGAAACGGCATGACTACCTACAGCTGTTTCAGAGCGCACACGTTTAGCAGCGTAAAAAGCGTACTCAAATACACTATTTAATTCAGGAGAAACTGTTTGCGCTTCTTTGGACAATGCTAGAGCACTTTTCACCTGCCCTAAAATTTGCGGTTCGCCCAACATGAGTGAGTCCAAACCACTTGCTACACGCATTAAATGTGTGATGGCTTGAGCATTTTCGTAACGATAAACATGATGAATTAACTGCTTTACATCAATATTATTGGCATCGGCTAACCATTTCAGAAGGCTTTCGGCATCTTCCGCCATGGCGTAGACTTCTGTACGGTTACACGTTGAGACAACCACTAAGTCTTTTAAAGACTCGTGATGACGTTGTTCGGCAAGCAAATTACTTAATCGCTCTGCATTGAAAGCAATTTGCTCGCGGAGTTCTACAGAAGCTGTTTGATGGTTGACACCCAATGCAAAGAAAGACATATCAGATCATCATTTCGCTAAATTTATGCTATTGTGCAACATCGGTGTCATAAAAAGCATTACTTTGGATCAATAAAAATTGCGTCAAATGAATAGCCGTATTAATTTTAACGGTGCTTCGATAAGACAGTATTCTACCACATTCTTATTGTTAGGTAGCATGTCCTCATATGTCTATGCACGTCCAGTGCAAGAGACCTATGCCGTGCATTCATTTGATCAGGCTTTACAGCAGAGTATGGTTGCTGAATTTGCCTTAGCTTATGACGATATTCCCACAGCACTGCACAATTACACAGTGCTTGCGATAAAAAGCAACTCAACAACAATTAAACAGCGTGCATTAGACGTTGCACTTGAATATAACGACTTACAAGCTGCACTAAATATTGCAACACATTGGGTTGTTCAAGAGCCTAAAGATGTCCCTGCTCTATTTTATTTATCGCATATTGCACTAAAAACACACGAATATCAGCTTGCTGCCGAGACTTTAGATAAAATTTTAAAAATAGATCCAACTGCCGATCTTGAACAAATTTTGGCAAGCATTGCACCTGAAAATGCACAGGATCGAGAAGTTTTATTAACCGCTTTACGTTCTAGTGCAGAGAAAGACAACCCATCCATCTTAGCGCTTATTGCCAACCTAGAAGCACAAAACGGTCAGTTAGAACCAGCCTTAAGTACCATTAATCGCGCACTACGCCGTCGCCCTAAAGTGACCAGCTTTATCTTAATGAAAGCCAATTTACTAATCGCACTCAGTGATCAAGAAGGCGCTTTAAAATGGTATGCAAAATCAAGCCGTAAATATAAGAAAAACCTAGACATTCGCCTAGCCGAAGTACGTTATCTCATCCAGATTAATCAACCCCAGCTTGCTCTTGAAAAATTAGAAAAAATTATTGAAAGCAATCCTCATGCTGAAGAGGCTTTGTTTATTGCTGGTTTAACCAGTATTGACCTTAAGCAATATGACAAAGCAGAACAATATCTGGTTGATTTACGCAACTCTGCAAAATATCAAAATGAGGCGTATTACTACTTAGCGATTAATGCTGAAAGAAAACAACATTATGAAACTGCTAAAGCTTACTACCGTTTAGTCGATGGTAGTTTGTATATTGTTTCAAGACGCAATCTCATTGCGATCTATGATAAACAAGAAAACTTACACGACGCTTTACGCTTTTTAACCCAAGAGCGAGTCAATTATCCTCAGCATGCAAGCTTTCTTTACCAAGCTCAAGCTGAAATTTTAAAGAAGATGGGCAATAAAAAAGCTGCATTAAATTTATTAGATGAAGCGATCAAAAACTTACCAGATGATCCGGAGCTCATCTATGCAGAAGTTTTATTATTAGACCCTTATACTGACCGCGATAAACTCGATAAAACACTCAAACAATTATTGCAGTTAGAACCCAATAGCCCAACGTATCTAAACGCCTATGCTTATACATTAGCTTTGCAAAATCGTAGGCTTAAGGAAGCACGTCAATATGCTGAACAGGCTTTAGAATATGCCCCAGAACAAGCTTCTATTCTGGATACGCTAGGCTATATCGCATTTTTACAAAATGATTATGAAGCGGCTGCGGAAGCTTTAGGCAAAGCATATGAACTAAGTCATAACATAAATATTGGCATTCGTTACGCTAAGGCACTTTATATGCAGGGATCATTAACCCAGTTCAGTGCCGTGTTACAACAACTGAAACAAAAACACGCAAATGATCCACAATTACAACAACTTGATGCGTTAATTTTACCTACATCTGCAAAAAAGAGTTAAATTTATGAGCAAACTTGCCCAACTGTGCACAGCGATCTGTGGATCAAGTGTTTTATTTTTAACCGGTTGTCAGCATTTTACTCAACCTAAAGCTGCAGTTATCCACCAAGTACAAGACGAAAAACACTTCAATTTACAAGGTAAAATTGGAGTACGCACCCCCCAACAAACTGGTAGTGCATTCTTTACATGGATTCAACAGCAAGACAATTTCGATATCGAATTAAGCGGTATTTTAGGTGTTGGAAAAACACAAATTCAGGGTAAACCTGGTGAAGTTACTCTAAACAGTGCTAAAACTGGACTGATTACGGCTGCATCTCCTGAAGAACTTTTAGAGCGTGCAACTGGCTGGCAAGCACCAATTACTCATTTAACCAGTTGGATTTTAGCGAAACCTGCAACTTTAAATGCTCAAATTAGTAAAGATAATGCAAATCGTGTGAGCCAACTCATCGAAGATGGCTGGACAGTTAATTTTAGTTATGATGGTGAACAAACTCTACCAAATAAACTAGTTTTAAAGCAGGCTCTTACTGAAGATAAAGAAAACCGTATTACAATGGTGATCCAAAACCGCTAATCCTTATTATATAAATCTATGATTCGAGTACCTTCTCCAGCTAAGCTCAACCTGTTTTTGCATATCACAGGACGTCGTGAAAATGGTTACCATGAACTACAAACCATTTTCCAACTTATTGATTTATATGACTGGATGACATTTACGCCTATATCTGAAGATGAGATTCAGATTGAAGGTTTAGGTGAGGTTCAACTTGAGCAAAATCTGATTTATCGGGCGGCACAGATATTACGCCCTCACGCTCAAAATCCTTGCGGACTCCATATAAAAATTGAAAAAAATATTCCGATGGGTGCTGGTTTAGGTGGCGGTTCTTCCAATGCAGCAACGACGCTTATTGTCTTAAATCAATTATGGCAATGTGGTCTAACTGAAGAACAATTAGCTCAGTTCGGTGTCAAGCTTGGTGCCGATGTTCCAATTTTTATTTATGGGTTAAATGCATGGGCTGAAGGGATTGGTGAACATTTATCATTCATAGACTTAGATCAAAAACAATTCATTGTTTTAAAACCTGATTGTTTTATCAGCACTCAACTGCTTTTTTCACAAAAAACATTGACAAGAGATTCTAAGCCCACTACATTTTGCGCCTATCAGTTAGAACCTTCTAATTTCGGAAATAACTTTGAGCCTCTGGCTAGAGAGTTATACCCTGAAGTTGAAGAAGCAATGCAATATCTCGACCAGTTTGGTCATGCAAAGCTTACAGGTACAGGTGCTTGTGTTTTTGCTGAGGTAACCGATGAAATGAATGTTGATGACATTCTTAAACATGCACCATGTAAAGCTTACTTGGTACATAGTTTAAAAGAATCTCCTTTACGTCATTTTAAAGTTGCAAGTTAGGGGCGTCGCCAAGTGGTAAGGCAGCGGGTTTTGATCCCGCCATCCGTTGGTTCGAATCCAGCCGCCCCTGCCATTTTCCACCTGTAATGATGATTGTATTAGGGGCGTCGCCAAGTGGTAAGGCAGCGGGTTTTGATCCCGCCATCCGTTGGTTCGAATCCAGCCGCCCCTGCCATCTTAATACAGCATCGAATTTAGGGGCGTCGCCAAGTGGTAAGGCAGCGGGTTTTGATCCCGCCATCCGTTGGTTCGAATCCAGCCGCCCCTGCCATTCTCTTATTTAAAAGACAGACTTAATTGCCTTGCTTTTTGTTGATTAACCTTGACATTGCATTGCAAAAATATTAAAGTTCTGCCGCATTAGGGGCGTCGCCAAGTGGTAAGGCAGCGGGTTTTGATCCCGCCATCCGTTGGTTCGAATCCAGCCGCCCCTGCCATCTACTTCATTACATACCAACCGCCAAGGGTGCTTCATGCCCAATCTTGTCGTTTTTAGTGGAAATGCTCATCCACAGTTCGCTCAAAAAGTCGTAAGTCACTTACATATCCCTCTAGGTGCTGCATCAGTCGGTCAGTTCTCTGATGGTGAAATTTCAGTAGAAATTACTGAAAATGTTCGTGGTAAAGACGTATTTATCGTTCAGCCTACTTGTGCTCCAACCAATGACAACCTTATGGAAATCTTGGTTATGGCAGATGCTTTGCGTCGTGCAAGTGCTGGTCGTATTACTGCTGTTATCCCTTATTTTGGTTATGCTCGCCAAGACCGTCGTCCACGTTCTGCACGTGTGCCGATCACAGCGAAAGTTGTTGCAGACATGCTTACCACTGTTGGTATTGACCGTGTCGTAATGATTGACTTACATGCTGACCAAATCCAGGGCTTCTTCGATATTCCAGTCGACAACATCTACGGTACTCCTGCTTTGCTTGCTGACTTACGTCAACAACAACATGACAACCTTATGGTGGTTTCTCCTGACGTTGGCGGTGTTGTACGTGCTCGTGCCGTTGCTAAACAGATGGGTGATATCGATTTAGCAATCATCGACAAACGTCGTCAAAAAGCCAACGAGTCGCAAGTTATGCACTTGATTGGTGACGTAAAAGATCGTGATTGCGTTATCGTAGACGACATGGTTGATACAGCTGGTACATTGTGTAAAGCAGCTGATGCGCTTAAACAATTCGGTGCACGTCGTGTTGTTGCTTACGCAACTCACCCTGTACTTTCAGGTAAAGCAATTGAGAACTTACGTAACTCTGTTATTGATGAGTTAGTTGTAACTGACACAATTCCTCTTTCTGAAGAAGCATTAAACTTAGGCAAAATTCGCCAAGTTTCTGTTGCTAGCATGGTTGCTGAAACGATTCGTCGTATTAATAACGAAGAGTCTATCAGCGCGATGTTCGATAGTTTATAATATTGCAGCTTTTTTCTTAACCCTAGCTTTGGCTGGGGTTTTCTATCACTAAACTGGTCGCAAGTTTAGTTTATTTAATCTTTAATGAGGATTTATCTCATGGCAAACTTCGTATTAAACGCTCAAGCGCGTGCTGAAGACAAACAAGGGAAAGGTGCGAGCCGCCGCCTTCGTCGCGAATCTTTAGTTCCAGCTATCATCTACGGTGGTAACGCTGAGCCTGTAGCAGTTACTTTAGAACTTCGTGAGCTTGTAAAAGCTTTAGAAAGCAACGCTTTCTTTGAAGAAGTTGTTGAAATCAAAGTAGGTGACAAAGTTGAAAACGTTAAAATCCAAGCGTTACAACGTCACCCAGCTAAAAACACTCCTATGCACGCTGACTTCAAACGCGCATAAGTGTTTAAAGGCGTAGATTAGTGTCAAATATTTCGCTAATTGTCGGTTTGGGCAATCCTGGTTCAGAATATGCCCAAACCCGCCATAATGCAGGTTTCTGGTTCGTCGAACAGCTTGCAGATAAATATGGCATTACATTAAAAAATGATCCAAAATTTCACGGAATCAGTGGTCGTGGTAATATAGAAGGGCATGATGTTCGCTTACTTCTACCTATGACTTATATGAATCGTTCCGGACAAAGTGTTGTTCCTTTCTCAAAATTCTATCAAATTGCTCCTGAAGCAATTTTGATTGCTCATGATGAACTTGATATGAACCCTGGTGTAATTCGCCTCAAAACAGGCGGTGGACACGGCGGTCATAACGGTTTACGTGATATTGTCCCGCATATTGGCCCAAATTTTCATCGTTTACGTATTGGTATTGGACATCCTGGCTCAAAAGAAAGAGTTTCTGGACATGTGCTCGGGAAAGCACCAAGTAGTGAACAAAGCCTGATGGATGGAGCAATTGATCATGCTCTCTCTAAAGTAAAGTTACTTGTTCAAGGGCAAGTACCACAGGCCATGAATCAAATTAATGCGTATAAACCAGCTTAAATTGTTGAACAATCAAGCTTGCTATCTTGCTTTTTTAGGAGCAAAATGCGCATCAGCCACCTAGCCGGCGGCAAAGGCGAAAGATTTCACCATAAGATCTTCATCTTAGATCTACTCAGGAGACGCTAGCCATGCTATCTCGTTTATTAAAATGCAAAATTCACCGTGCAGTTGTAACCCATGCTGAACTTCACTATGAAGGTTCTTGTGCAATTGATGGCGTATTGATGGACTTAGCTGGTATTCGTGAATACGAAGAAATCCACGTTTGGAACGTAACTAATGGCAAGCGCTTCACAACTTACGCAATTCGTGGTGAAGATAACTCTGGCATTATTTCAGTAAATGGTGGCGCTGCTCACCAAGCAGATGTGGGCGATTTAGTTATTATTGCTACTTTTGGTGATTTCACAGAAGCTGAAGCAAATGCCCATAAACCACGCTTGGTATATGCAAACCCAGATAATACAGTCAATCACACAGCGAACTGTATTCCGGTGCAAGTTGCCTAATTAAAGATTTAAAAATAATAAAAAGCCCGTAATACGGGCTTTTTTTATAAGACTTTATAAACTTCTGGCAGTTCCCTTCCACCAGCTCTGTTGCTGTTTACAATTTAGAGGCTGTAGCTCTTCTCCACGTAAATCAAATAAAATCGCCTCTCCTTTTGTATTTACCTTAAACTCAGCATATTTCGCTTTCTCATAGCAATGAGCTAAGCCTTCGGCAAATAAGAAACTGCGAGAAGCTGGGTACAAAGATTGATAGTGATTATCCGGATTTTTTAAAATTAAATTCTGCTCATTAGATAAAGATTTAGGGTCTAAAATAGTACGGATTACTCGATTTCGTGAATCTAAAATAACTTTTGCTGGAACAGAAGCATGATTAAAAATCACCTGATCTAAAGCTTCACTTTCACTTCCTGTCAGAGCTTTGAGAGATTGTAAATTTAATTCATAAGCCAACGCCATGTAGTCCCCTTGTAAAATAGAACGAGGATCAACTGGTTTCAGCTTAATAAAAATACTTTTACTCTGATGCAGGTGCCATTCATTTTTCATCACTAAACCTGCAAAAAATAAAACAGTGACTATTGCAAGCATAAGAGAGAAATACTTTTTCATTACTTTTCTCCCTCAATACAATTAATTTTAGCTTCTTTCATAAGTAGCCCATATAGAGCCAGCAATATAATACCTGACACCAAGATTGAGGCACTTTTAGCTAAAAAACTTAATTGTAAACTGTAATAAAGTTGCCAAAGCACAAAGGCAAATACTATGAGCGTAACACCGTAAACAATGCGATCTTTATTTTTTAAAGCCCATGTCAAAATAATCAATAAAATGAATACTTCAAAATAGCCGAGTGCAATAAGTAATATACCAAAAACTAAAAAGGCAAAAAAAGTTATACCGTGAAGTTGCTGATAGAGATAGAAAAAACTAAAGCATAATAACCATACGCACGGCAATGCATAAAGGAACCATAGTGACTGATCAGCCGAATCAACAAGTGCTAATCCTATAAAAGTATCAAAGAATGAACTCACCCAAATTACAACGAGCGTACATAAGAAGATACTCCGCTTATACGATACGACCGCTTTACTTCCTATCAGTAGTACCGAGCTAAAAACCAAATAGTTAAGTAAGACTAAATTTAAATAAGTCTGAGTAGAGTTTAAGGACCATAATGAATGATCCATTTGTAGTAGATAGATTACTGCTATACCATAAGTTGCAAGCATTTGAATTAAAATAAAGAACCGGTGAGGCTTAAGAAAATAACTAATACATAAAATAAAGATCTGGGCAATCAATACCCATAAAATTTGATCTGTTTCAGAACCAAGATGGAATAAAAAAGCAGTCTGTCCACTCACAAATAAACAATATGCAAACTGCCGGATGAAATAACTTTGCGATTTTGTTAGTAAAGTTATAGCTACAGCAACAAAGATGATTCCAATAATTAAGGAAATAGTCTCCCAAAACACCAAAGTAAATGCTGCAAGCGCTAGACCAGCAAGCCAAGCACCAACTGCCAAAGGAATGATATAAAAACGGCTTTGACGGAAAATCTTGATTAAGAAATAACTAATGAGTGCAAACCAAGTAAAAATAATCCCCGCGATCAATAAAAAGATGAACTCATTAGAATCTTTAAATAGTTGATTAATACCATCCACAAGCCATATGGTAGCCGTCACACCAAGAACAGCAGCCATTAAACTGGCACACAACTGATCATCTTTATTAAAAAAATAATAAAAAGCGATGATTCCTAGAAAAAAAGCCGAGATCAGATAAGGTAAATTTTCACTTGATAGGAATTGAATCATTCCTGTTATTGAAATAACAGCAAACCAAGCAATAAAAATAAAACGTAAAGTCGTATATTTCTTTTGACAGATCCAAAACTGCACAAGACTTAATAGATTTAGAGCAAAAAGATACAGGTAGGGAAACTTTTCTGTCCAGAAAGTCTGTTTAAAAAATAAAAAAAGGGCGAGTTGGCTTGTGATACAAATTAAAGCAAAGATTCCAATATTTGGTCGATATAGCCACGGCAATAAAAGCAAAGTCCAAATCAAGAAAAGTAAATAACTGTCTGCACCAGTTTGATAAACTTGCCCAATTACAGCCAAACTCAAACCGACCATCAAGCCGCAAATGCCATGTAAAGTCTGTCTTACTCCCTCACTTAAAGTCTTTTTGATACTCACCCAAGCTGTTATAAGTAATATAACAGGTGGAATAATGAGTTGAATGCTATCTGGAAGCATCAACCAATTAGCAGCAATTAAGTACAAAATACTGAGCGCCATAAATACATAACTGAAAATATGGAGATGCTGAATAAATGAAGTATTCCTAAAAGGATAATAATCTCTTATCTGCATGAAACACCTGTTTTATTTATAATTTTCTAGGGCTTTGTTGCACAAAGATTTAAAAGTTAAGACTTCTCATATCTACTCAAATTTAAGTGACAACTCGGGTATGTGGTCTGCCTAAGTCCGTAAATTTATTTAATACTGCCATACGTGCATGAATCTC
>NZ_JANJEP010000019.1:0-41996 GCF_044778325.1 Acinetobacter sp. BD54
TTGATTTTAAATTCTATGCAATTTGAATTGCAAGCAAATTAAATTAAATTTATAAATCATTGTTTTTTATATTTTTTATTAAAACATATTTTAATTAAATTCAATAAAAAGCGCTCAATTTAGAGCGGTTGTTACTTATATAAATCAGTAGGTTAAATAAGATTACTACACTTTTGTTGCACTATTTTTTAAATCTGCATTTGTCTTGTTTTACGTATTTTTTAAACTACATTCAAAATTATTTTAAATCTACTTTAATGGGAAGTTCCCAACGGCGTCTATTAAATGTCACGGTTCCATCAATGTTGATTGGTAATTGATTACCGTTGTAGTCGAAAACCTTTATGACTTTACCGCCTTTGTTTACCTCAGCAAGCAAATTACATGTGTGCTCAAGCTTTCCAACTTCTGTGACCATAATCATTAATTGCTGCATGATAAAACCTCGAGAGAAAAAGAGATGAGAATAATTTTGCTCAAAATGTGCAATTATCCAGATTATTGAGCAAATAATTGCACACTAAAAAGTCATTACTCAAGAGCCTTCACAAGCGCACCGTGTCTTGCTTTGCAGTCATTATATTTTGCAACTGTATCAACTGACCAGATCATTAAATCTTTGCCAGTTGTACCCTCAATTTCATTTAAATTAGGGCATGCTTGGATGAGGTTAGCTGGTATTACCAGCTTTAATGAGTTCATTGAGTTGCTGCATCCCGTCATCATCAATACAGCTAGACTTATAAACAGGACGCTCCACGATCTTTTGCACTTCACGCTCAATATATTCGACTTTAGTGTTTTGCTCTGCTTTGACTTGCTCATAGTCTGCGCTCACTTTATTGATCTGATTTTGCTTTTCTGCAAGAGCTTTCAAATTCTTGCGCTCAATCTCTTGGATCTGAGATTGACACTTTTGTTCAGCTTCTTTTAGCTGACCAGTTTTGTAATTGAGTACGGCCAAAGATATGGCCAATAAAAAAGCGAGAAACACAATAATGATTTCTCGCCAATATTTAGCTGCAAATACAATCCACATCACTGCGCTCCTATACATTTAGCATGTCTTTCAAGCTGTCTAGTCCAGACGCCATAGCATCCATTTTTACGAATAGAGCAATCGCGCTTTGCAACGTACTTATATTTAAGTAATGAGTCGCAAGCCGCTTTATATTGACCAGCTTTCAAGTGTTTAAGCATTGATGATTTTGCGAATGTTGGTACCCCGTACTGATATGAAAAATCCAAGTAAAGGTCATATTCAGTTTGTGATAATTTCACGCCCTTCAATGAATCTTTAAATGCTACTTCACGTTTTGCGACATCATTACGCAACCATTTATCTGCAGTCGCGCGTGTAATTGGTGGATCTGTCATTTTTACTGGTGAGCCATCGGGTTTAAATGTAGAACCATGGCCCTGTGTTGGCCGATCCCCTTTAACGGGAATTACTGGCTTTGATGTAAACCCTTCATCGTTTTTTACGCCCACAAAAAAAGCAGCCGAAGCTGCTAAGACTGCTGCAATATATTTAGTCTTGTTTGACATTACAGTCACCTTTTAACTTTTTAATACGTAGCTCGTACTCTGCCTTTCGTAACTTATGCTCTACCTTCTCACGGCGATTACGCGCCCAAGCAAAATAAAGCTGTACAGCCAAACCAAGTGCAGCGATTACTAAACCACCCCATGCAATAACATCGATCTTTGCTGCAAATCCGATAAATGACCCCACACCGCTAGTTGCTGTTACTTTTGATGTTAATGTTGCTGCACTAGCTTCAAGTGCAGACTGGGTTTCAGACATTTTATTTCTCCAGAAATAGGCAATAAAAAAGCACCCGAAATGGGTGCTTCATAACTATTGAATGAGTTAATCTCTTAAAACTAACTCATCATTTTTAACTAAATACTTATTTGCTGATACTTGATGATCCACTTCTAAAAACTGTTGCCCCTCTTCAAGATGAATTGTTTCAACTAGAAACTTAGGGCACTCAATTAAATTTTGTATTTCACCAGTTTCAACCTCATAAACTGCAAAATATGCCATTACTTCCTCATCGTCATTGCATGAATATAACGCTGTGACACATTCATTGAGCCACCTGACACTGCTTTAAGTTGTAATTTAAAAGTTCCAGCAATGCCAGTTGAATCATGTCTTGAAATATTCAAGGTTCCAGCACTACGAGAATTGCCTTGCACAGTAATATTGTGCGTATGTGCACCACCTTCTGACATCACTACATTGCCACTTAAATTAACACTATGACTATGTGAACCATTACTGTTTGTACTGCCATTGGCATTGAATGAATGGCTATGATAATCCCCTCCCGCATTTGTTGAACCTGTTGTACCACTCGCATTAAAGCTATGACTATGTGAACCATCTTGTCCGGTATTACCTGAGACATTCACAGTTGAGCCATTATGGTTATGTGAGCCATTTGCATCAGTAATTAAAGCAACAGAACTGTGCTCAATAAAGTGAACTTCCAGATCCTCAAAAACGACTTGATCATTCTTAAGTACACGGCATAAAACCTGTTGTTTAGGGCTGTATCCAGTAAAACTAAATACGGCACCAAAAGTTAAAGTTGTATGCCCCATATCAGATGGAACTGCCAAAGTCTGAATCGTGACATACTCAGTATTTACTGCGACCGAAATCTCAGCAAATGCTGAAACTGGAACTGTTACAGCATTATCTTTGATTTTCAGCGTATCCACTTGAGCATTGCCGATATGTGCTGTTTGAATTGCTCCATCTTCAATGTTGGCAGATTTAGCCTTAAGTGCACCAAGATCAGAGCTAATTGAGCTAAGTTTCTCTACCCAGAGCTTATCCGCATTAACCGTTCCGATTACCGCATCATCAAGCTTTAAACCTGCTGGAATCACAGTGCCATTTGGTAACGTGACTGGTGAAGCCTGATAAACAAATGCATATTTGGCCGCATTACCATTTGCAGCAGGTGGGGCAATCGCAAACATATCAGCACGAATAATAAAGTTAGATGACTTGCCAGAATTCATCAAACCAAATCCAGCAACATAACCTCCTGTATCGAGTTTGACAGTGTACTGTGTACTTATCCCATCAATAGCATCTTGCTGAGTTCGAATACTTGCAGTATGTCCATCGACAGTTGATTGAATCGTATCGACTTTACCTGCTGTAGCCCCTTGAGCATCACTGACCGTTTTAACTTCACTCTGTACAGTTGCCAAATTACTTAAAAATTGCACCTGCACTGTATCTATTCGTTGCCCAAGTGCGCTATCAGCATTTACACGTGCAGTAGATTCAGAAGCAATAGTTGCCTTATTTTCATCTATCTGAGCCTGAGTAATATCAATCCGCTTACTTAGAGCCAAGTCACCTTCAGCTGCTGCTGACTGTAATGACCATGAGCCAGCCTCTGTTGATGAGCTGTCCGCAGTTAGTGAAGTACTATCTGCGGTTAGTGGGGTAACTTTTGCATAGACTCCGCTTAATCGCTCAGTATTTGCATTGATCAAATCACCCTGCTCATCAACGGTAGCTTTCACACTATCCACATAACCTGTTGAGGCCTTGTCACTAAGCTCAGCCTCTACAGACTCAACACGCTCAATTGCAGCACTAGATGCATCTGCTGCTGCATTGGCTTGTGATAGTGCTGTGGCTGCATTTGCCTTAGCTGTTGCAGCATCACTACTTGCAGTGCCAGCTGTTGCTTTTGCCTGATTTGCTACAGTAACAGCAGACCCAGCTTCCGAAACTGCTGCTTCAGATTTACTTACCGCTGTGGCACTATTTTCGAGAGCCTGCCCTGTTTTCTCCTCTGTTGTTTTAACCCTGACATCAATCGCATCAACCTTTAAAGCAGTTGCCTCATTGTCTGCGGTATTAATATCAACTCGTTGACTCACTGCTGATAAAGCTGCATCGTTACTCGCTTTATAAACATTTAAAGCTTGTACCGTAGCAGCATCACCATTCGCTCTTGCTGTAGCTTCCTGTTGAATTAGTGCAGTGTTTTCACCAACTGAAGCTGAAACAGTATCAATGCGCTTACTTAAAGCTAAATCGCCATCAGCATAAGCAGACTGAATTGTCCACGCCCCTGCTTGGTTGCTACCACTATCAGCTGTCCAGTTGTTTTGGTCAGCAGTTAATGGCGTAACTTTTGCATAAACACCATCAAGCTTCTGCGTTTGAGCTTTAACAACGCCATCAATATCCTCAACACTCGCTTTAACTTCTTCAAGTGCACCAGTTGATGCTTTATCCTCTAAAGCAACATTGATTTCATCAATAGATGATGCATTGGCACTAGAAGCATCAGCAGCAGCTTGAGCTTTACTTAAAGCAGTTGCAGCATTGGTTTTTGCAGTTGCAGCATCACTACTAGCGGTATTGGCTGTATTAATAGCACCATCTGCTTTTGAACTTGCCGATTGTGCAGTTGCTGTTGCTTCCTGTGCCATTGATGAAGCTGAACCTGCCTGAGACACCGCTGTATCAGCCTTGCTTATGGCAGTAGCACTATTTTCAAGTGCTTTACCAGCATCATCCGTGGCAACCTTTACACTGGCTCTTAATCCATCAATTGCTTGTGTATTTGCACTAGTATCATCTACAACTGCTGTTACATCGTCTATAACCGAAGCCAGAGCCAAGTCATTGGAAGCAATGTAATTATTCAGTGCCTGAACCTGTGCACCATCAGCATCAGCCAGAGCAATAAGTTTTTGCTGAACAGAAGCATTGTTATTGCCAAAATCTGAACTTAAAGTATCAATTCTTTGGCTTAGTGCGCTATCACCATTGACTCTTGCTAAGGCTTCTTGCTGAATAGCTGCTTGGTTATTTCCTACCTGAGCATTAACGACATCAATGCGCTTACTAAGGGCTAAATCACCTTCAGCAAATGCTGACTGAATCGTCCAAGCAGCAGCTTGGTTACTTCCATTATCTGCGGTCCAGTTGTTCTGATCAGCTGTAAGTGGGGCTACTTGAGCATAAACTCCATCAAGTTTTGTTGCTGTAGCATGTAAGTCATCTGCAACAATATCAACCGATTCTTGAACAGCTGCAATTGATGTGTCGGTGCTTTCTTTATAGGTAGTGACAGCATTAAGAATCTGCTGGTCACCATCAGTTCTAGCCTGAATCTCTTGAGTTAAACCATCACTGACACCTTTAACTGCAGCAATGCGGTCATTGGTTTCTTTCGCAACGGCATCAGAAACTTGCTTAACTTCACCCTGCCGTACCAAAGATTCTTGTGCAATTGCATCTGCACGGGCTTGTGCTTCAGCTGCATCTGCTGCAATTCGATCACTAATTTCTTGTGTAAGGCTATCGTTTAATCCAGAAACATCACTTACTCTTTGCTGGGTTTCAGCATCGATTGCTGCATTCGCAGAATCAATTTCACCCTCAAGAGCAGTAACTTTGTCAATTAAATTTCCGATATCTCCATCAAGACCTTCAATCGTATCAATCTTATTGATCGTATCTCTTAAGTCCTGATCTAACTGCGTTGCAGAAATTAAGCCATCAAGCGCATCAAGAATATCATTCGCCTGTGCAGTTGAAGTGCCACTAACCCAACTAGACCAATCCCCTTTATTACCGATCCGGTCAACCAACCGCCCCCGATACCAGAGTGTCACATTAGCAGCCAAACCCTGCTGCTGTAGTGAAGTCGTTGGATAAGCATAAGAACCCAGAGGCTGAATATTGGCACCATTGGAAGTCGTAGAATATTCAATTTCCGTATATGCAGTATCTAATGCGCCAGTTGCAGGAAATCCCCATTCCACTTTCATTCCGAACATTGTGCCAATCGCTCGGATAAAAGCTAATTTTGGTGGTAACCCCTGCTTACCAGTCAATGCAGTCAAAACTGAGTATGCCGGTAAAGAAGAAATTTCAAATGCTGAAATTGCTGTTACACGCGCCTGATATTGACCCGCATAAATACCTGGTACCTCTACCGAGTTATTGCCTGTCAGTGGTAATTTAATCCAGCTCCCGTCATCTTTACGCCACTCAACCAGATACTTAACTGCTCCACGGGCTTGTGCCCATGACACAATCATTGTGGCAACATTAATACCTTGATCTACTCGGCTTTCACTTGTAATGGTGACGTTTGTAACCGCATCCTGAACAGTAGGATTAACAATTGAAATAGGTGCTTCTTCAAAATGTGCTCCAGTGTCGATTGCATCAAACTTTGAAGGATTGTATTGAAGAGCGGTAATGCTAAATTGATGTTTATCATCTTGAGTAATAGAGATGACCCGAAACTTCATTGTTGCCAAGTCTTGAGCATCTAAAACCCAAATGTTTAGCACAGCAATCGAATTCACATCAAAAGCCGTGGTTACTGTAATAACTCTACCTGCTATTGACTGAACAATACGTGTTTGGGCTTTGCCATTTTCACCATTAATTACGAGTCGGTCGCCAGCTTTTGCAACCACATTATCTCGGTCCAAAGTAATACTTTTACGATCTGCCGAAATAGCAGATACACGACCACCATTTGCACGACCTGCAAATAGAGGATCAGCAACTTCAATTACTTTCCCCGGCAAAGGAATGTGTCCATCTAGACCAACTTTGAAAGACACTGTACGTGTTTCAAGTTGCTCTGACTTTAAAGCCCAGTGACCTGCTCTCTGCGCTTGTCCGCGCGAAGTGCATCCCCAAGCATCAATTTCCAAAATACGAACTTGGCCCGCTTCAGCAATTGCTTTCTCATCACGAACAAACTCATATTCGGTTTTGTAGTGATTAGCTGGGTTATCCCACGCAATTTTTACAACATTATGGCGATCACGCGCACGGGTTCCTGAGTATTCAAAATTGCCATCAATGACATTGGCACGTGTATAAGTGAAATATGTATCTTGGGGAATATCCGCATCGCAAATAATGCTATTACCATCCCAAAACGTTATCGCACGAAACACACCAGCTAACTTAGTTAAAATCTCAAATGCACCTTCTGCGCTCTGAAGATAAACGTTACAAGTAAAGCGTGGTTCCTGCCCCCCTAGACCATCCGGCACCATTTGGTCACAGTATTGTGCTAAACGATATAAAGACCACTTATCAACCATGAGTGGGGTTAATCGGTCACCCAAAGCATAACGGTCTACGGTGCATATATCGTAATAGATCCATGCCGGGTTATTGGAATAAGCCTCTTTGAAAGTGCCGTCCCACATTCCAACATATTGCCGTGTTGCTGGATTGTAATTAGTAGGAACTTTTAGGAGCCTACCCTTTGTATCCATAGCAACTTTTGCTACGTTTCCAAAAGTCTCGGCATCATATTGAAGACCAAGTAAAGCAGTATTTGGATAACGTAATTTTGCATCAATTACCTCTGTTACCGCAGATACATACATCTTGTCGCTGATATATTCAGAAGATGAGTTAGGGGTAATACGTCGAACTCGCAATAACCAGCCACTATCAGCCTTTGGTAGGTCAATACGGTGAGCACGCTCATAATTTGCCGAAGTCTTATCTGAAATTTTAGCTCTTAATACTTCACTCCAACTATTGCCATCAGTCTGCAAATCAATCGCATACTCAATTGTTAATCCGCTCACATCCCCATTTGTTGCGTCTTGAGTACGCAAAGGACCCCATTTGAAACGTACACGGACGGCATCCAGATCTAGATTATTAAATGCTTTTACCCAAGGCGTGCCTGATTTCAACTCAACATCTATTGCTGTCTCATTTTCAACAGCAGGGAAACCTTCTATATATTCCTGATCATTAGTACCATTACGGAAATCTGTTTTTACATTGTCAAAATTAAGAGTTCCAGTTGGACCTTCTAGCGGCGTTTCCTCAAGAAAAACGGATTGAAGACCATTTGCCAAGCCTTCAATCGGCCCTTCGGAAATACCGTATAAAACTTTAATGTAGGTTTTAGATTGTGCTGAATCTGGGGCAACTACTGGCTGTCTAGCTTGTTGATTGCCTTTTTTTGCGCCTTTTACAATCGCCATATCAAATCTCACGCAATAAAAAAGGCGCTAAAAAGCGCCTGTAAAAGATTAAAAAACTACATCTGATCTTCTGGATACTGACCAGCACTGACAATGAATCCACCTACTTCACGCTGCCCATATAGAATGGGTACAGGATTGCCTTGCGCCACTGTAGTCACTGCACCGCCAAAACCTTCGTTTGCTCTGTTGCCATCTTGGTTTTGATCTTGAGTGGTAGATACTTTAGGCATAAGCATCATGGCCACTCCACCAAGCATCATTCCAATACCTGAGCCAATCAATGCAGCACCGAGTGGTGCTCCACCGCCCAATGTGCCTACAGTTACTAAAACCCCCACCACGACCATCACAGCACCCAATACAGTCTGTAATATTCCATTACCGCCTGCACCAACTACACGTGGAACAATATGAATAACCTCAGCTTCAGTATTCATATCAAGCTGTTCTTCACCGATATTGTCACCAGTGATTAGGCGCTTAGTTTCATGATCGTAAATGGCTGGGCGTTTCTTGCCTCGTTTATTACTTGAGTTCTTTCTTTTTAAAAACACGGCAAAGCGTAGGCCCTGCTCATGTGCATGCAACATAAAATGCTCAAAGCCAGCGATCTGAACTGATAAAGCCCGCATAGCTTCACGAGTATTGGCGACATCTAGCTTATATTCACGTCCAAATTTTTTACCCAAAACGCCATATAACTTAATTGTTTTTAACATCTCTGTGCCTCAAGATTTTTACAGTACGTTCACGCCACTGTTGACCATAAATTTCGCGTACTGACTTTCTGTTATACGGATGATGCAGTATTAAACTTGAACCTATGCATTGTTCTGTCTGTTCAGATTTAAGCTGACCATTATCACCCAGCCAAACAACCGCATGATTGGGATGCTCAGTACGCCCAACACGACAAACAAGCATATCGCCATATTGTGGTGTATCTACTTCATAGAAGCCTGCTTTTTCATAGTTTTCAAGATAAAGTGATGGATGGGATTTATCCTCCCACCAAGCATCTTTTCTCTGAAAATCCAACAGCTCCACACCTAACTCACGGCTATAAAAATCACGTATAAGTGCATAGCAATCTTGCCAGCCATGAAAATAATTACGCCCCACTAAAGGGGCGCGATAATCACACGGCTCGTAGATTTGAAAATCCAGATCCGGATATGAACAAATTACCCATGGCTTTTTATGTAGTTCAATCTGAATCAGATCGAGTTCCGATGCTCTTGTTGTTCCATCTGGATGGGAATGCACATAAGCTAAGATTTCGCCTTGATCTTCAGCCATAGCTAAATCTTCAGGATGGATTTCAAACTGATCAGATTGAGCTGAAACATTGCGGCAGCGGATATATTCTTTTCCAACAATTACCCCACAGCATTCATGCGGATAGCATTCATCGGCATGGGTCATGATTGCTTTTTTGGTTTTTGCTGTAAGTTTCATAAAACCTCACAATAAGCTTGAAGCTGGGAACCCGCCGAAAGGTAATGGCTTGTTTTCACCAAATCGTAAGCGGCATGAACGCAAACTCCCACTACATCGATCTAAAGCTGGATCATTGGTAGGCTCATCTTTATCGGTGAACATTGCCGCTCCGGTATATCCACATTCCTCACCACGGTAATTTCCCATCATGCACCAATGACAAAGTGAAGTAATTTGACGTACAGGAATTTTCAACCCTTCAAAATCAATTGGATTTGAAAGCTCAAAGGTCACTTGCTGGGCATTTTCGGATGTTTTTTGCTCGATATACCAAAGCTGCTCCTTGAACTCATTTGAAGCAGTAGGATTACCTGCCGTGAAGTTTTCGGCATCCAGATATTTAGCAAGTGTGGTAATGACTTTAAGTTTAGCCCCAGCAAAGTCTTTAAATTGCAAACAATAGGCAGATAAAGCATTTTGAATTCCATTAATATTGTTGGCCATACTTAAAGTCGGTGCAGAAGCTTTACCATCCGAACGCATTTCAAGGCCAGAGACTTCAAGCGCCATTGGCTCAAATACTTGACCTTGCCAAATAATATTTCGCATCCATACTTTCTGATCGCCGATATTAAAAACTTTATCAGCCTTGATTGTTGCTGTATCAGCTTTCCAGCTCGTCAAATCCGCTGAGACATAAATTTTTTCCCAGTCTTCATAAGAAATATGTCCATGGAAACGTAAAATGCCAGCACCTAAGCTGCTGGCATCTAATTCATACAATGTTATAAGGCCGTCTACATAAAGTTTCTGGAAATCACTGTTCAATGTCATCTGGTAGTGTCTCCTCTAATACAATTTCTTCATGGAAACGGATGTCAATATTACGACCTTCAGGAATATCTACAGGATTTTCAAGATCAGGAACAATCGAAGCAGTTTCAATATCAAACTTCTTCTTGTATGTCTTAATTGAGATGTCATTATTTTCAAGTTGCTTATAAGCTACAGCAACCAACACGTTACCGTTTGCATCCTTTGGCATTTCGATATACCAACCTTCTTGAGCAAAACCTAATGAGCCTTTAATCAGATAATCACCAACACCTAATTTTTCTAAAGTAATTGGCTGTTTTTGTGCGTCATCGTTTAACTCAATTGAATCAGCAAAGAGTTTAGCAACGGGTGAAGCGGATTTGATAAATCCGTTTGCATCGACTGTGGTGTTATGCTCTCCGCGCAATGCGTACCACGGTGTATAAGCGCCTTGATATGATTTACGTCTAAAGCCGATATAGGTTACTGAAGTTGCAATACTTAAATGTGCAGCGTGTTCTGCAGTGTTCCCAGCATTCATACCAATAATGTATTGAGCTTGGGCTAAAGGATAATCACCAGCTGAGGTAGCACCAGCTCCAGTACTTTGTAACCCAATATATGAACCACCTGCATCAAAACCGGATAATGCTGTTGACCCCAAGTTTTTATTTGCAGCAAAACCATTGTTAAGTAATCGTTGATAATCTAATGAATTGCTACTAATTAAACGTGTCCACGGACTCCAAGTCGCACCTAAATCTGAAGTCGATCGAAAGAAAAAGTTTCCGCTTACTGAACCACCAGTTAACGGAATATAAATTTGTGCTCTATAGTTATTTGACCCACTGATATCAGTGACAATCAATGTCCCCACTTGACCTGCAACTGGAAAATTTAAAGCCAATGTTCCAGACGCAAAAGTATCATTGCCATAAAAACCAGGAGTAATAACCTTATTTAAGTCTCCAGATGCATCTGTGTCTATAACTCGAATTCCACGCCCGATACCAAAATTTCCAACAGCTAAAGATCGCCCTAAAGTTGCATCTGTATTACTGGTGGTTTTTGTCATTGTTGCAGCATCACCTAATCCTAATGCAGTTCGTGCAGTAGCTGCCGTAGTTGCGCCTGTACCACCCTTTGCAATTGGTAGAGCTGCGGGGAGTGTGGTTGCATTAGTGGTTCCGGTTAGGAAATCATATAGCTCAGAAAAGTTGGCATTCACATACTGGAAAGCTGTTCGAGCTGGTGTTCCTGATCCGTCATTTGCAGCTGAACCAACATTAATAACTTGCTTAGTCATTTTCTTACTCGCATAAAAAAAGCCCCTAAAGAGGGGCTTCAAAGAGATTAAAAATTAAGGATAAAAGACTTGGGTGAATGTCGTAGAGATTTGCCAAACATCACCGCCCAAACAGCGGGGTTGATATTCACCTGTTTTTACTCGGACCTCACCGTCTAAAGGTGAATCCCAAAGAAACGAGTCAGCACCTTTGTGATCATCAAAGAATGCTTTGATTTGCATAATTTCGGCTTTTTTTGCTGTCCGTGAATATTGCCAAGTACCTGTTCGGTTATTGATTCCTATTGAGACATTTTGCTCATATCCATCACCAAACTTAGATGACAAAGTATTAAAGCTCTGTGAACCAGAGTTGCCTTCTAGATCTTGGCACCAAGTGAATTTACGATTACTCATCTTTTTTTGACCACTCAACTTTCATACTTACCGGACTATCTTTAAAACGTTTTTTGCAATTTTCTAAACTAGTCGTGTCATGATCTGGAGCCAATAAACCTGCCCGCCTACTTTCACGAACTGCCCATTCTTTTACATGTTTGTTTAGTAGCTCTGCAGCTTTAGAACTCTTAGATTGTTTTTTAAAAATGAGGGTGAGCGCCAAACCAAATACAAAGCCTGTTGCATATGCAATATGATTAGACTTAATCAAACTTAAACTTATGTAAAAAACTGCAGTTATCAAAAAAGCAAAGAGGAATGCTATAAAATATCTTTTCATATTCTCACTTCCTGAAAAGCAATAAACCCACTCAGTAAAGTGGGTTTATTTGGGTTTAAGTGGTTAAACTTGGGTAATTAGCGTCTCACTAGATTAAACAAGACACCACCTTGACGGCTTTCGCGTCTAGCCCATGCGTCCATTGCATTATTCAGAGATTCAGCAATTTGCTTTTGCCCTTGTGTATTGACGCTTGCAGATCCATCAGCAAACGTAATTTGCTGACTAATTTGTACATTGCCCTCACTAGCCCCGTTTTGACGATTATTTAAATAATTCGTCAAATCTTTGTTCTGTTGAGGATTTAGTACACGTTCACCACCATCTAAAAGCCATGTACCTTCACGCGGGATATTATCTATACCGTTGTGGGCCATACCTTGGATTGTTTGAGCTGCCATGATACCAACTGAAGCATAACCTGTTGCCCTAACAACTCCAGCCAAAACACTTCCATAAGCGCCACCTTGTGCCAGTGCTTTTGTAGCCCCCTCTTCCGTGTTAACAATTGCTTGAGCTATTGAAGCAGCCTTAGAGGCAAAGAACATAGTTTTGTAAAGTGCATTTGACTTCCCAACACTTTGCTCTAATAGTGCGGTCATGTCTGAAAAGACCTGCCCAGTCATTCCAGCAATTTGCGAATAAACTTGCATCTTGGTTTCAAAATTCTGTTGATCCAAATCACGCTCTTTTTGTGCGTAATCTGCATCAAGTGCGGCTTTCGATTGCAAATACTGCTCATGTGCATCTAAAAGCATAGAATTGCGAAGATTCTCATCTGATATTGCACTTATTCCAGCAACTTCATCGTTGTAGGATGTTTGGAGTCCTCCGAAATCTGAAGAATATTGATTTTGCAAATTAAACTTTGAAAACTCTTCAGGATTAAGTCTATTAAATAGAGATTGAGCAGAGTTCTGACCAACTTGAAAGACGCTGTCAGAAGCTTGGTTTAAAGTTTCAAAAATTGCATAATCCTTAGATTTTGCCATCTCTTCGCGAACACGTTTACTTAAACTATAAGTTTGAAGTATTTCTTCACGTTCACGTTGGTAACGCTTCACAACAATTTCAGTCTGATTTAGATAACCCTCAAACGCCGACTGAATTTGTGCATCTTCTTCGCGTTTTACGGCAGCAATTTCAACTTGTTTTTGACGCTCAAGAGCAGCTTTAATCTCTAAAGCTTTTTTCGATTTCCCGTACTCATACTCGGCATTAGAGTCGATTAACTCTTTTTGTCGATCAAAGTTTTGTTCAATCTGCTTGATTCGATCAGTTTCAAAAGCAAAGTACTGGTTGTACTCTTCCTTTTTATCAGACTCAAGTTTTGCAATTTGAGCGGCATATAATGCATTCTCTTGAGCAAGCTTTTCTTTTAACTGCGGTGTACCAGCGTACGCAAGTGTGATCTTATCAATATTATCTTGATGCTCCTTTGCAAGTCGTTGAGCTTCAGTGTAATACCGTGCGTTAACTTCTTTTCTTGCCTCATCAATAGCCTGTTGAGACTCGGCAGCTTTGTTGATTAATTCAAGTTGATCTGCCTGTGTAGGCATTAAAATTGAATTGTCTACAGTAGATTTTCCAGATACTCCGGCGAACCATTTTTGGAAACCGGGTACGTAACCAGCAACCTCTTTGCGCTTGCTATCTGATAGACCACCTTTCAAATAGGTTCTTAAGCCACCTGCACCTGCATTGTAGGCCATTAAGGCTTTTGCACGATCACCAAAATCTTGGTAGTGTTTTTGCAAGTCTTTTGCCGCTGCTGTTGCAACTTCTTCAATCGAACTTTTTGAATTAAGGCCATACTGTTTTCTAAATACACTCGTTGTTTGGAAAAGACCTGTTGCCCCAGTATGACTTTTTGCTCCAGCATTCGCCCCAGACTCTTGAAGAATCAAGGCAGCAAGTGTTCCAGCAGGCAAACCATACAAACTTTCAATCTGAGCAAAATTATTTGCCTTAGCAATACCTTGTGCACGAGCAATTGCCGCCAACTCGTCTTTACTAAAAGTATAGTTTTTTAGATTGAAGTTCTCGCGGGCAGCAAGTAGCACATCCTTTGGCAATGGTGCTTTAAAAGCATTTTCTCCATTTGCTGCGATCTGTGCATCAGCATAAACATTCGCTTTATCTACACTTACCCCCTCTCTTACAAGTGTCTTGATATATCCTTCTCTAAGCACATCTTGTTTGGCTTGGGTAATGTAGTCACGTTGTTTTTGTGTCAGTGATTGCCATGCCTTAGTAGAGTCTTTGACAGCTTTTGCTTGAGCTTGCTGTGATTTAGTTGTCTCATCAGTAACATCTTTAACTAATTTTTGGATCTCTTTTTGACGATCTATAGAGTTATTTGCAGCATTAATTTTTGTATCTAATTCAGCAACAAACTTAAGTGTACTCTCACTAACCAAGCCTTGCTTTTGTAGCTGAGCAAAAGCATTCTTAGCTTCATCCCCACCTTGTTTTAAGCTAGCAAGGTACGCTTGAATCGCTGTAAATTGCTTAATATCACCTTGAACTTTCAAGTCGTTTTCAAATTGTTCTAACGCTGTAAGAAGACTTTTTAGTTCTCTGGTTTGTTTTTCAACCTCCTCACTTGCCTCAATACCTTTTATAGCTAACTGTGCTGCGGTAAAGCTTTTATATTTTTCTCGAAGTTCACTAATTGCTAAACCTTGCTCTTCAAATGCACTTGTTGCATCTTGAGTGTGTTTGGTCATCAATAAATATGCACCACCAGCTACAGCAATTTGTGTTGCTAACATTGCCAATCCAGCAGGACCACCAAGTAAAGCCATGACTCCAGCTGTAGCGCCAGCAGATCTTGCAAAGCTTGCTAAGCCCACGCCCGCACGAACTGCAAAAATAGCAGTTTGCCCAAGTTGATATGTAGCGACAACCAAAGCAGGAACAAATCTAGTTGCAATGCCAGCAGATACGGCAATAGTTACCGCTTTAATATCATCCCAATTCTCTATAACTGTTTCGATAGCAGGAACAACATTATTTACAAGTCTTGCCTCGACTCCCTGCCATTGTAAATCCATTAATTGAAGGTTTTCTCTTGCTTGAGCTAGGCTTTTAACCAAATCATCAGACATGATTGCACCAGCTTTTTCAGCCGCGTCACCCCATTTTTTAAATCCTTCACCACCATTTTCTAGCAATGGTATAAGTAAAGAAGAATCTGAAATGATTGCTTCCATGTAGAATTTCATATCATTGGTAGAGGCTCCAGCTTTTTCCAATGAGTTATAAAATAGTTGAAGTGCTTCTGGACCGGACAGCTTTTGAAACTGTTGAATCGTTACACCAACTTTAGGGGCTATATTGGTGAAAAAGTCAGCTAAAGGCCCACCACCTGTTTGCTGAAAATCGCCTATACGATCTTGCATGTCTTTCATTTTATCTGCAAAAGATTCCAATGAAATTCCAGCAGTTTCTGCCCCTTTAGCGTAATACTGAAATTCACGCACTGAAGCATTCGCAAGTTTTGAAAACTTTTGAATATCATTTCCAGTCTGAATAACTTGATCACTAAAATTAACAAGTTGAGCCACTGAAAGACCAGCCACCGCACCACTTAATGCACTTACAGCAATAGCTGCAATATTTAAAGAATTGGCAATCCCTTGACTCGATGTTCGCGCCTGCCGTTCAGCTCTACTTAGTGGCTCTGAAAAACTAGCCGTCTGAACCACTAGATCCAGTGTTAATCTGCCAAGTGAATTTGTAGCCATTTCTTTTCTCCAGGCATAAAAAAACCGCCTTTCAGCGGTTAGTTGTTTTTAGAAAAACTATAAATCCTTTTCAATACTAAAAAAACCATAAAAAGGATAGCCTGTCTTATTCTGCTTTATCTCGCATGTCCAGATTCCTTGTGACCTTTTTAGTCCATCAAAGCTACCACTAACCTTTGTATCATTCATTAGTTCAACGACTGGTGTGTGTTTTGATCTAATCTTAACATCACGGATACAATTCTCCATTGAATCGAAACCTCCCTCAAAATATTCTTTTGGTTTATCATTAGAGCACCCAACTAAATTGATCAAAACTAAAAAAATAAATATCTTTTTCATATTGTCCTTATGCCTCTTTAATGTATTTTGCTGTCCAAAATAACAATAATTAAAAACTTATTCATTTACACACCGTTTTTCAATTTTCTTCAATTTAACAAAACGGTATGTAAATGTCACATGCCCCACCTTATGGCAGGGCTAGTTACTATGATACTTCTCAAAATACTCCTCTAATGACAATGAATTGTCATCGTCTGGAGGCGTTTCATGAGGCATAAATATATAAGGGTCTACTTTTGTTCCCTCTTTAACTTTGAAGCCTGTGTAATGTGCCATCCAGCTTCCAAAGCTTTGCTCTAAACGGCGACCGAAGAAAAGAGAGCCATACCTTTGACGGTAGGCTCTCCAATACATCAACTCTCTATGTGAAAGTTTTTGTTCAGCTTCTTCTAAGGTGTTTCCACCGATTCCATTGAGGACGAGTTCAATGAGGAGTTCTCTGTCTGCAAGCTCTTCTTCCGAGACTTTCCCAAAAAATTATTAACTTCATCGGCAGCAGCATACATAGCATTTATTAAACTAGGCTCTGCCTTATAGATGTCATTAACAGTTGAGAAAAAAGGTGTCCCCTTTTGATCTGAGCAAATTGAACCAAGTAATTGAGCAGCTTGCATGTGAGTTGAGTCGATTTTCTTAACCTTTGAATCCTCAAGATTCTCATAATTAAGATCCCATTCAATTGCTTTGGATGCCTCGCGACTTTCCTTGAAGTTCATTTTTTTAACAAAAATATCAGCTTCAAGCTCAACCGTTTCACCAAGTTCTAACAATGAATTTTTGGTCAATTTTTTAAGTGAAGCAACATTACTTTCTGTTACTTCAACATTCCACTTGACGGCTTTTTTAACCGGAACGTTTAGAGTAGTTACACTCTGTTTTAAGTCTGTAATGCTGATCTTAGCCATTATGAAGTCACCGTACGTTTAGTTGGAGTTACACCAGAAGTACGAATTAATGTGAATGAATAACCAACTACAGAATCGACTTCAAATGCATTCGGTGCAGTAGGATTAATATAACCATTGAATGACCACCACATACGATCCTTTGGTAGATCAATCCCAGTTGTTTCATCGTAAGTTGGTGGTGTTGCTGCATGGCCTGAGCCAACATGCCACTCTAAAATCTCTCCAGATTCGGCAATTTCAATTAACTTGTCATGACTGGTGTTCGTATCATCGTAATCGATTTCTATTGCACCTTCACCAGGATCACGCATACCGCGAACATACTGTTTTGATTCTGCATCAAGACAAGTTACATCAATTTTTTGAAATGAATCTTGCCCCAAGTCAATCCGTTTAGAGCAAACAAAACGAACCACTTGACCATTTAACACAGTAAATAACTGTGTTTTTTGAGTTTTAACATTAGCCATTAAGAGCGCTCCTTAATTTTAGGCATAAAAAAAGCACCCGAAATGGGTGCTAAGTGAAAATATGGTTTAAGTTTTATTAGCGGTTTATGATCCAGCTAACATCAAATGAATAATGAGGCATTCCTGTTACTGGGTCCTTATCTGCTTCACCATATCGAACTACATAACAATCAAGTTCAATTGCAAAGCGAATTGCTTTCGCAACCTGATCAACAACATCCTCATCAGTTGCATATACATCAATTTGAATAATTGCATTATCTGAAACAGGACGTGAATCAAGGTTGCTATTTGAATCACCAGAAATTGTTTGCCATGTCACATATGGCGCTTGTGGCTCATCTGGAGCACTTCCAAACTTCCAGACTCGCAAAATTCCATCGCTTTCAAGTAGAGCCTTAACCGCTGGATCTGCTCTGGCTAAATTAAAAATTGGAACATCAATCATTAAGCTGCACCTAAAACCACACTGAGTTCAAAATTAAATACTTGAACAAACTTATCTGTTATCTGTTCAATGTTTTCGTAAAGCGCTGGTCTTAAAAATGGGGTGGCGGGCTGTCTACTTGTACCTAACTCAAGGAATCGCCAGTAAAAGACTCGCCCATCTGTTTGATACGTTTTTCCAACACGCCCAGAACGTCTATTTTGGGCATTATTTGTATATGGAATACGTGCCCCACCACGCACCCCCACGCGCATAACCAAAGTGTTTTTATTTCTACTCCGGCCATTTTGAACCACAATTTCTTTCCAGATTTTTTCTGGAGTGGTAGGATCATCTAGGCGTTTAACTTTTTGACGAGCTGCATCTCTTGCAATATTCATTGCCTGCCGCATCGCTTTACGGGCAATACGTTTTACAGTTTTTTCATTACCGATTGCCTGCATTTTTCTTAAAGCAGGCTCCAAGCCATGTATTTGAGTAGCCATAAATCACACATTCCATGCTTTATCACCTGTTGCAAGGTTGATAGTTAAATACTCACGGCGTGAGTCTGGATCTCGGATAGGGTTACCATCAATCTTGTAAAAGTACCCATCAAAAAGTACCCGCATTGTGCTATCAACTTGCTTTGTTGTACTGCTATAACGAACTTTTGCGCGGGCTTGTATTGCGCTGTTTGCTGCTTTTGCCGCAATAACATCCCTTGTTGAAAGATCAGTAACTTCTGCCCAAATTGTTGCAAAATTAGACCATGAGGTGATTAATTTTCCTGTGTTTTGATCTTGGGTTTGGATGGGCTTTTGAATAGTGATGCGGTAACGTAGGTCGCTTGCTTTCTGTCCCATAAATACCTCAAATAGCAGTAGGATTGCGAAATTTATAGAGCAAGGCTCTAACAGGTGGAGGTAAATAATTGCCATCGACCAGCATTTCGCTTTCAAGATTTCGATTGCTATCGTAATAACCGCACAGAAGAAGAACCGCTACTTTAAATTGATTTGGATAATTGCCATCTGCAAATTCATCGGTCACATAATCTAAGACGGCTTGTTCTGCTGCTTCTCTATATGCTTCTAGCTCTAAATCATTGTCGTTTGAGTCATACCGCAAGTGAGCCTTGACAGTGGCCAAATCTGTAATTGACATTATTTAGCCCCCTTCACGCAAAGCTTAAAGTTAGCATGATCAAATTCGCCAGTATGATCCTTTTCACAGTGCCACAGACTTCCTTTATGGGTCACAAATTGGCCCATTTGATATTTTTCATTAACAGAAAAAACGCCTTGATAAAGTGAATCAAAAGATTTCTGGGCATCATTTGTTTTTTGAGATGACGATTCAGATTTTCCAAATGGATCGTCTTTAGAATCCCGCTTTGAAAGTGCCTCAAGTGAGAAGTTTTGTTGTTGCATATAAATTGCATCACCACCAAGAACAGGAAGCATTCCAATTTTTGCTCGGCCTTCATTTGGCGTTAAAATACAGCCTTTGACATCTTCACGAATCATGTTGTGGAATCTTTCCGAGTCCATACGTATTAAAGTGTCAATATCAAGAAAGCTTTCTACCTTAAATGACTCTAGGTTTAATCCTTCATCAATCAAGTTTTCACGAGATTCGATAAATGCTTGCAAGCAATCAGAATAATAAATACCGTTTGCCTTTTCTGGGTCATCTGGAACAGTTCCAATGCCTATCTTGAAGGGAGGGACATTAAATACACTACAAACAACACGGCCTGACATTTCTAAAAGCTCAAGCATTTGGGAATCTGCAGCACTCATACCTAAAACTGTATAAGTCATTCCATCACCAATCACAGCAGTTTTGCCATAATTAGACCCAGAATAGTTTTGATTCCATCTCGCTTGAATTTCTTCTGCCTTTTCTTTTGCGATTGGACCGGGAGCAACCAGAATTCCACCCGGTCTACTACCATTTCCAAAGAAGTTTGCAGCATTATTCAGGATTTTCACCCCCATTTTTGCAACTACACCACACGCCATAATTGGTGATAGCCCTACTAATGGATGATAAAAAGTATTAATCCGATCATGAATAATTTCAGAAGCTGGTAGAATTTCAGATTCTGCCTGAGTCAAACAATCCTTACTTAATTGGTAAAAGACATTCCCATTTTTATCAATTAGCGGTGTTACCAAATCGGGGTTTAAAACCACCATTCGATAAACCTCACCAAAGGCATCGCGTAATTTCCAAACGTAGGTATTGCCGCGCAATAATAGACTTGATGTCCATTGTTCTTGAAACTGTTGCCATGTCTGATAGTTATTTGGCTTTTTTAACACCCGAAGCTTTTCTGGGATGTCAACATGTACCAGAACACCATCAACTTTAGTTTTGAGTACAATAGGAAGTTTGCCGATGTCTTTAGAAATAAGGCTCACACAAGAAAATACAGCATCGGACGCTGTCAGCTCAGTGCGTGTTAATTCATCATTTTTCTGCCATGCGCCAGAATATGGCTCTTGAACGGTTAAACTATTCCAAACATTTTGCCCAGAAGTATGGACACTTTGGAGGCTTTTTTTACCTTTAAACCAGTCTCTAATGCCCATAATTACCGCCTTATTCGATTGGTTTTACTTCTTTTTTAGGTTTAGCGGCTGCCTTTTTTTGCTCTTCATAAGGCTTTGCAACACCTATTTTAATTAGGACATTTGCTGCCAAGTCTGGTACATCCTTTATGTCACCAACATTGGCATCATGCATTTGCTTTAAATATTCAATTTTCATGAGACTGTTCCTATAGCTAAACAATTGTGATGTTTAGATATAAAAACAGCCCAATTAAGGGCTGTTTTTTCTAATCAATAGATTCAATCAATTAAGTGTATTGAATGAAGCTTGCAGCAATCGGACGGCGTTTAGCCCAAGAAACAAAACGTTCAGCACGAATAGCAAATTTGTTTTCTTGCCATAAGTTATGAACAGTTGTTCCATCAACTAAAGTTGCTTGGTCAGAGTAAGCAATTTCAACTTGACCACCATCTGCCATCAGAATTTCAGATGTTTTAACAAGAATAATCACATCACCCACAGTTTCAGATTCAATAACTGGGATGCCGCCTAAGGTCTTCTGATTAAGTCCTGCTTCCATGCCTTTAAAGTAGGTATTACCTAAAGCATCGCGCATATCTGCAAGCTCTGCAGCCTTAACTTCACTCATAAGGTAGTAAGCACCAGCAAGAGAAAGGTTGTTAGATAGGAACTGAGCACGTAAAGCGCGCAAGTCATTAGCAACTGCTTCAGGTGTATTACCTGTTGAAGTAATTGGCGTAACGCCATTTAAAAGACCTGCTGGCTTTTTGGTGGTTCCTGCACTAGCGCTAAGGAATTCAGCATCAGTGAATTGAGCAGATGAAGCAACCAAGTCATCACGAATTAATACATCAACTGCTGGATCGCTACCCTCTAAAAGCTCAAGGGTGTAAACCACAATTGCAGCTACTTTATGCTTGCCGACTTTGACATCTGCGTAAGTTGGATTAGTTAAAGGCTTGGCCTCGCCCTCACCAACCCAAGCCGTCATAGAACCTGTCGCCTGCGCGGGAATTTCAACATTAAATGGAACTTTTCGGAATTGCAGCTTATCAAGCACTGTATTAGCACGAAGCAATTCAATGTATTCACCTACTAAGCGGTTTGTATGCACCAATGGTGAAGCAAAACCAGCATCAGTCGTTGTGCCTAGGGTGGCTTTTTCAATTAAAGCAATTACTTCTGGCGGCTCACCTAAGCTTTTAGCAACATCAACTGCTGATTTATAATTGCCCTTCTTCGCTTCAATTGAGGCAATCATTCGACACTTTACAAATTTTGCAAAACCAACACCTTTTTCAAGATTGGATTCAACCTCAACACGTGGTGCTGGATTACCACCACCAGCGGTATTAGCAGCCTCTTCTGGACTGCCACCTGCTACAGGTG
The DNA here is from genome assembly GCF_044778325.1 of Acinetobacter sp. BD54. NCBI lineage: Bacteria > Pseudomonadati > Pseudomonadota > Gammaproteobacteria > Moraxellales > Moraxellaceae > Acinetobacter > Acinetobacter sp. BD54. Next base: position 22,189 of record NZ_JANJEP010000019.1, read on the forward strand.
TTCCATTTTCCCCAGCCTCTTCGGCTTGTTTGATCATGTCTTTTACACGATCAATATTTTTTTGAATTGTGGCAATTTCTTGATCAATTGCAGTAATTTGCTCTTCTTCTTCTTCATTGGGTGTGCGCTGATCATCCAATGCTTTAGTGATAACACCTTGCTTTTCTGCTTGTTTTTTTGCCAACGCATCAAGCAATTGTTTTAAATATTTATTCATAGAGATACTCCACCCTTAGTTGGGCTACCAAGTTTTACGATTACGTGTTTTTGCTCAGATGAAACGCCATCTGCTGCGGGTTTCTGAGGTTTATTGCCCAACGCGGCTTTGTATTCCTCGAAAGCTTTTGAATAATCTGTTGAACTGTCGCGATTGCATGGAATGGTCACCAGTGAGAGTTCGTACCACTCCCATTCGTTAAACTGGATGCCACCACCTTCGATAAATTGAGCCTGTTCCCAATCGGCTAAAAACCCAACTGAAAGCCCTTTAACTAATCCATACTTGAGGCTTTGATAGGCTTCATCGACACGGGCTTTTAAGTTCCCTTCTTCTATGATTTCTGGGATATGAATCTCTACTTCGATTCCCTTATCAGTCACCTTTGCATCAATGACCTGTCCAATCGGAGCACTGTGCTCATGATGAAAAAGAAGTGGCATTGGAAGCTCGAACTTAGCCCCGCTTGGGACCATGATGTCTTTTGCGCGGTCTGCATTTGGTGTGCTTGCAATCCCTTTAAAAGTTCGCTTTTCCTCGTTCGTGCTCTTAATTTCAAAAGAGCCAAATGATTTCTGTAGAGCAGGCATTAAGCTCTCCTTTAAAAAGAAAAAGCCCGCTATTTGCGGGCTTTAAGTTAAAAATTATTTAGAAAAAATAGACGTTGTATTCTTTATTTGTTGGCTCAGGGTTCATGGTCATTAGAGCCACGGCATTAAATGTTGCAATCAAAGGGTCAATTTTCCCCACCCCTGATTCTTGCTTAGTGATTCGCATCCCATTACCAACCATTACGACACGCGCATTTCCCGCTGCCCAAGTCATGAGTTGCTGACCTGCATGAAATAAATTTCCCTCTGCAAGTTTTCTTTCTGTTGTAAGGATATAACCCATCAACTTGTAGCCTTGTGGAACAGCAAGCATCGACTCTTCTGGTATTCCAACTTCTAACAACCCGTCAAGTAAGCCACCTAAACCAAGTGGATCTAGTCCAATTTTATAAAGCTTGCCGCTGTCATAGACTTTCTTGGCAATTGCTGCCAATTGGTCGATATCTTCGCCAACTTTCTCAACTACAGTCAGACTTCCCTCTTTTTCAAAGTCTTGGTACTTTGGGATGTTTTCTTTACGGCGCTCTAAAGCAACTTTATTTGCCCATGCATGGTTCCAAAGCCACCAAATACGAGGATCTTTTTTTAATCTCCCTAATGCAGCAGCTCCAAGCAAATCATCCAGCCCACCACCATCAATCCCGAATGCGATGACATCAGATTGCTCAATTAACTGATCAAGCCCAAAAACATGTTTTTGTTGATTCCAGAACTCTGCACCAGCCCATCGATTTGCACGTAAATTCATGCCAATTTCGATGTTTAAATGTTTGGCCAAGAAGTCTCTAAGAGATTCTTCACCAGCATCTTTAACTTTGTTAAATTCCGAAATTAGATATTCAAGATCAACCGATGCGCCCAAGTTTGGGTTTGTAATATAAAAATTTTCAGGTTTTAAATGTTCGCCAGCTTCTACTAGATGCTTAGGGAATTCATAAATAAGTGGCAGAAAACTTTTATCAACTTTAATTCCGTCACGTACATCTCTGGCATAATCTAAAAGCTGCTTAAACACACCACAGGGCACTTCATCTGACATCGTAGACAGATAAATTACACAGCCTTCAGGCCGTGAAGTCAGACCGCCTTTTGCTTCACGAAACATTGATTCAGCGTTGGCACGCTTACCAAAAAGCCAGACCTCATCAATTAGAATGATTGAGGCCTTCTTGCCTGCTGCCGCATTGGATTCCGCTGCGATAACTTTGAGTGTTGCACCAGTTCCTAAGTGTGTAACTGTCTTTGTGTGCTCAGAGACATTAATCATTGCACTGAGTTCTTCGTCTGCGCGGATAAAGTCACGAATCGGGTTAAAGCTGTTGTCTGCGACTTCCTTAGTGGGTGCCAAGATAATTAACTCGGCTGAAAGTCGGTCATTCAGTAACAATGCAACAAGCATCACACCTGCAGCAATTGTAGACTTAGTATTCTTCTTTGAAATAAGAAGAAAAAATTCACGTATTAAACGGCGTTTTGATTTCGGATCATAAGCTCCAAAGATTGCGCGTACAAACTCAATAACCCATTCAAGTGTGACATCTCCCATTTTTGGGCTATCCATCACATCAACAAGGATAAGTTCTTTAAATATACGCTCGGCAACGTCTGCAACTTGTGGAAACAAAGGAGCACAAGGCATGAGCGACTGTTTATTGACAATACGCTCCTCCCAGTCTGGGCAAGCGGTTGTCCATTCTGTAAGCATTGCGGTCATTTATTTTTTTCCTATAAAAAAACCGCCTTTTTTAAGACGGTTTTTCAATAAATAAACTTTAATTACTAGCTTAGTAGATTTAAATTTTTACCAAATAATTCTTTTCTTCTTTTATTTTCTGCTAAACCACCTATTAAATACTCTAAACAATTTTGAACTGTTTTTGCTCTTATTAAACATTCTTCATCTGTAAAGCTATGTACACCTTCACTCAGAATTTTATAAAGCGAACCCAATGGATTTTTCCCCTGCACATAAAGTGTAAGAGGTAAAGCATTTTTTGCAATATCAATCTTATTAGACATTGGGCTTTCTTTTTTTAACTCACTGATTGCTTTTTTCATATTTATATCAGCACCATCATCTTTTTCGATCATTTCTAAAAGTGAAATAATGCTGTTTTCAATAAGCCTTCTAAAATAAACAAATGCTCCGATACCATAACCATTATCAAGACAAGCAATTGCTTTTCTATACAACTGCATTTCAGTTTTAAAAAATTTATCCAAATCTTTATTTTTAGTTAGTTTTTTTTGTGGAAATTCACCAAATTTTGTAATTTTATACTCACATTTTTCTCCTGCTAAATCTGAACCATCTACATAATCAACTCCTATAGAAAATGTTTTTTTTTGCGACTTGCATGAAACACATTCAAATTCAGCCATTACATTTAGATTATTAACTTTTCCTATAAAGCGAAATACATATAAATCTTTATTTAAGTTATGAAAAGGTCTAACTTTATTACAAACATCACATTCAAAATTAACTTCCTCAAGCATGATAGAAGTATAATCATAGATAGAATGATTACCTACCATTACAAAGCTAGTATAAAGTGCTTGGTTTTCACATAAATCTTTGAATTTTTCGCTATTTTCACACATAAGTTTTACATAAAATTTATTTCGCCATTATTTTACACATTATTAATTAACTTGGAAGTTGATTATTTAAAGTACCAAACTTGCTAGATTTCGTAGCTTGCTTTGCCTCCTCCTCTTTGGTTTGTTTCTTGCCCTTTTCAGCTACTTTACCGTGTTTATAAGGCAATGCTGCAATTGCGGCTTGCATTCTTAGTGGTAGTTTATTGCCATTAAAGTTCATGACCTTGATTAAAAAATCTAAAGGATCATCACCTTCAAACTGGAATTCATCAACCGGGGTTTCATCTTCACCGCTATTTTCTGGCTCGTTTTCAGGTTTAACCTTAGGTTGGTCAGAAGTTAAAGAGCGCCCTTCTTTTTGAGCCTTTAACTTTTCGATGTAGACAATAATTTCAGGATCTTTACTTAATTTGGAACCCTGTTGTGATGCGGTTTTTTCTGCATAACCTGCTGAAATTGCTGCTTCTTTATTTGTCTTGCCGTCAACAATGGCAAGAGCAAATTTTTCCATTTTCTCTGTTAATGCCATTGCTCTACCTTTAACTTGATTTTAACTTTTTGCTTTAACTTTTTCTGAGAGGGAAATTTTTTTATAAATGAGATGGGGGGCGGTGTCCAACGGCGAAGGGCTTGAAAGTTTTACCCTCCCCCCCTGCCTGCTGTATTTTTGTGCATCAATTTGGTGCAAATATTTAAATTGCTACGGCGCTACTGGACAGCTTCAATTCTTCATCGCATAGCCACATAACTTCTCTTGCTCCGATGCGGGTCGAATTTGAGACTTTAAGCAGCTATCACTACAAATAAAATTCATGACCTGTGGATTGAGTAGATCAACCCAAACTTTCTTATCTGTGACTTTGGTGATCTTTAAAAGTCCAACATGCCCAAGTCCAACCACCAAATCATTTACTTCAAAACTCATTGTCTACTCTCCTGTTGGGTTTTCTTTTTATGGCATGGAACACAAAGAGACTGGAGGTTGGATTCATCATCCGTTCCACCTCTTGCCACATTTACAATATGGTCAAGCTCTAAGTCTTTGGTAACGATGCCACAACATTGACAGGTCCATTCATCACGCAAATGGACCTTTGCTTTAAGACGGCGCCACGGACGGCCACCACGACCAGAACCCCAATTGTTTTGTTTAGAGTTCTTCTGGCTTTGTGCGGGTGCCTGTAGCGTCTGCAACTTGTTCTTGAATGTTTGGAGTTTCATTTAAGTTTACTCGCGCATCTACACCATTAAGTAAGTCAATGGATATCCAATCAATATCTAAACCTTTATGTTGATACTCTTGGACCAACTTAACTAAACGGAGCTCCAATTGTTTACGCAAAACTTCCGGGGTTTCGAGCTCAAGTACAATGTGAGGTTGTTTAGACTCATCACCCAATCCATAAAAACCCAATCGATTATTAATAATGTTCTTTGGACTCATCGTGCTCACCCATCCAATGATTTAGACTTTGGCGCTGGTTCATCATCTTCAAACATTGCCAAGACTTCTGATAGTTGTGCAGACTGTTCAGCATTGATTTGAATGATTAAGCTATTCTGTTCGATAAGCTTATTGTTTTGTTCAGTCAACTTATTGTTATGGTCTATAAGCTTATTTGTCTGCTCTATCAGCTTAAGCACCACATCATGCAAATTTGAATCACTGCTCATTTTGATAGCACCACTTAAGGTCATCCGGGATAATCAACATCACGCCCAAGTCTCTATGTGCATAGATGTTGATCTTATCCAGATATTTGGTGAATTCTTTAATGGTGGCCTTCTTGCTTTGCAGGTGGTCTTTAATGAAGGTATTGACCAAAACTTGGTAATCCTTTTCAAGTTGACGGCGCTTAGGTCCATCGAATGCTTGAATAACATCTTTAAAGTTCTGCAAAGCCATGTACTTTTCTGCAGTCTCTTGCCGACCCTCAACATAGATCCGGGCAAGAAACTTTTTCTTAAAAAGTAAATGAAGGTCATCCTTTGAGTTACCAGTCTTTTGCTTTATCTGCTCAAGCCAAGCCCAATAAAGCCGGTTTTGTGCGGCGCTCCTGTCGTCTTCCTTCTGATTGATTCTAACGACTAAAGGTTTGCCTTCTGCGGCTGCTTTGGAGTGGTTATTGTTCAGGTAGTTAATTACCTGAACAATTCCTGAATAACTATTGATTGGGAATGTTGCTGGTTCCATATTCCCACCTATACCTTATTCATCCACAACGGGACGTTTACCAGCTTCTAAAACTGGAATGTTTGCCTCAGTTGGGACATATACAATTTGTTGAATCTTGCCATCACGTAAAGCATCACCAAATGCGCCGATAAACTCTTGTTTACGGTACTCCGGGTAATCTTTTGCGGCCTGACCAATAGTTTTGATTGCTTCTGCTCGTAACTTGGCACTTTCAAGTTCAGCTCGCGCCGTTTGAACCTGAATCATTTTTGACTGTTCAGCTTCTGCCAATAGTGCTTGACCGTTCATGCCCTGCTTCCACACCTTGTAGTGAGGCCATGCAAACATAATCAAAACAATGACAATTAAAATGGCAAGAAAGCAAAGTGCGGCTAATACCACATCAGCTTGGCCTTTCTGGTTGGTTTTCATTTCTCGCTTCCTTTTTCTAGGCACAAAAAAAGAGCCTTTCGGCTCCGATTAAACTAAAAACCACCCGAGGGTGGCTTAATTCTTTCTAGTAAATTGGTTTACCATTTTCTCTATTAATTCTTGTGTGAGATTTTCAGGGTACGAAATCCTAACCTCATATCCAACAATAGTTATGATGCCATAAGGCCCATTTGTTCCAGCTATTGGGTCATATGAACCATCATCCATTAATACTTTGATGAAAGAAAAATTCTCACCGTCATATACAGCCTCATAATCAACATGCTTAACCATTGTAAATCCTTACACCAATTACGTTGGTTAAATCATATCAAAATAACTCTTGTTCTGACTCAAGCATTGCGTTGGTTCGCTTAAGCCATTTATTAAATAGCTCCTCGCTTTCCTGTCTGCTCCCTAGTTGGTAGGTATCAAATAAATGATGGCAGGAAAAACACATAGAAAAAGTTTTAGAGTCGCAAGCCTTAATGGATCTGCCCTTACCGTCTTTACTAGAATTAGAATGCGCGGCTTGGCTTGGTGCTGGTGCACCACATCTCATGCATGGCAGCTTGCGTACTTCGGCTAATCGTTTGGAGTCACGCATTCAACATAGACCGCAAATTATTAATCTTGTTTTTCAATCGCATTATGATGCGGTCTATAACAAGCATTTCTTCGAGACTTAATCCAGTACGAGATAAGTTCTGGTAGCGGCTTAATTCTTCTGAGTATTTATCAAGATTCTTTTTTGCTTCAACAATATCTGTCATATATCCCCCAGAAAAATAAAAGCCCCACCAATAACTAGTATTTGGCAGGGCTTCATGCGCCGTAATCCGTCCGGCAAAATTGAGAGGCGCCCCAACAAAGCACCTCCCGCGAGATAAATCCAATCAACAAAGGAAACGTAGCGAAAGCTTTTAGAATTGTTTATCCAGCTCAGCTTGGTGAAGTTTTTCTCGCAACAAATAGCCTTCTAATTGCCAGATTTTTTCTCGTGCGTTTTTGTATGCAATTTCACGTCCAATTTTCTCATCAAAATTCTCAGGACTTGCGCATGCACTCTCACCTGTAACCGTAAACCCGTTTTCTAATGACAGAATACAAATAGTTAAACAGCTTGCACCGCAATCATTTTTATAATCATCTGCAAAATAATCAGGCACTACATCACCATTAATAAAGCGGACTGCTTTAATTTTTGAATCAATGTGATCAGGTGTTAAGCGTGGTGCATTCAAGGCTTTGTCTTGAAGTTCTTGTTCAAGTTTTTGTTCATCTGACATTCTTCTTCTCACTTATGATAGGCAACAAAAAATAGATTGCCACAGCTTTATAACAGTACTGTGGCCTACCGCTACTCACCTACTTTATAAAACCACTGGATGGGCACAGTATTTTACGTTTCAGCTTTCATCATCTCGATTTCGGGCGGGGCATCACTCCCAATCTAGTATGTATTTCCTGCATATCCCATCCATGCGCGATGAACTGCATGGGTTGTACACTCTTTCGTGGTGTCTAGACGTGTTTGCTTAAACAGTCTTTAGCTAATCAGCAAACTTTTGATTATGGGTTTTAATATTTTTAAATGCTCCAAAAAGCAAATAGCCCTACGTTTAAGCATCGACTAGCAATCCAGTCCAGCACATCGGAATCCAATGTTCTAAGCTTGTAGGGCATAAAAGCAAAAAGCCCATCAACTTAATGACAGGCTTTAATCTGGTTTCACCTTCTTGCTTATGTTGCAAGGGTTACTAACTAATTTAGTTGCACCTTATTTACACTTTGCACAACTTTAACACAAAAATACCACTAGCCCTGATCAGGGTCAAGTGTTCAAGCAAAATTATTTGCATATTTCTCAATAATTTTTTGCTCATATGGTTTCGTAAATAATACGGCGAATTGAACTAGGTTTTCAGGGGTAAATAAGCGATTACCTCTTTTTATATAGTCCTCCAACTCCCTCAAATTTTGGTCATGCTGTCTAAGCTTTTTTGCTAATGCCTTAATAGCTACCCCGTCCATCTGGTTAGGATTTTTGATTTCCCTGTACAGCCGATCAAAGTAGTCCTTTAACTTTTCAGCATTATGCCAATTGGCGATAACATCATATTCAGCAATATTTGCGACTAAAACCCGCTTGATGTCTGAGATGTTTTTTCTACCACTTAGGATTTCAGCATTGATTTCTTCTTCTGTTTTGAAGTCATCAATAAAAATAGATCCGTTGCTTGTTACCTCTTGTCCAATTCTCCTTCGCATCCAGTAATCAAATGCATCTTCTTTAAAGCTCTTTACTGCCATCTTTATTTGCAAGAATGTCATTTTGCCCGACTGGTTCAAAATTCTTTCTAGACTTTCCTTTAACTGTGGCAGCTTTTCATACATTGCCTTAATTTGCAGATATTGATTCGCATTGTCTCTAAGATGCTTGAATTGTTTAGCTTTTTCATCAAAACTCACACCAAAGTGTTTTTTCCCGCACTTATGTCCAATGATAATTTCATTGCCATCATGAAGCGCTGCGATATAACCTTTTTGATGTTTCTTTCCACAACTAGAAATCCCACAACTAACAAAATCCCTTAGCACATAAAAACCAACTAAATCAGAGATAGTGTTTTGAACATCCTCACCCCTAGCAATCGTCACTTTTTCAACAAAATTAGGTCTAGATGTGATTTCTTCAAAATTTGTTATTAAATTAAAATGTTGCGGATTTTCTATCATTCTTGCTCACCGTTGTTTAATCTTCATACAATTATCTGAATTACCAATAAATATCAATAGTTAGATCATACTGAGCCATTTTTATATCTAATAAACTGGTAGCGATTGTGCAAAGCTGCTAAGCCACAACGAACATCGTATTTTGCATCCATGGCCGTTCGCTCTGGAGTTACTAACTGAGTCCACGATTTTTGATTGAAATAACGCTCTATAATTGCGTCCATCCAATCAAGCATAGCCTCAGAAGTGCAGCCGTCTAAAATATCAATGATCAAGCGCTGAACGGCCCTAGCTTCATCGTCTGTAATTAGACAGACATTAGGTTTTTTAGATGGCTTCTCGATAAAATTTTCATCACAGAGATAATAAGCAACGATCTTTTCCCTATCCCCTTTCTTAAGTCTAAGTTTTGCTTTTTTAATCGCTCCTACTAATGGATTTTCAGTAGATCCACCAAATCGAATCATTGCACCCTGCCAATAACCAAATTGGCGCAACCATTCAGGCAAATCATATTTAGACCAGTCTACACCTTGCATGATATGTAACTTTGAATTCATAATTATTTTTCCCCTTACTTACCGTATCTCTTGATGTGACTTCTGACTTTTTCTCTATTGACTTCTCCACTTGCTATTTGTCTGTACATTTTTTTGGTTTGCCAAATGACATAGATAATTAAAATTGGAGAATACAGAACCCGTAGAAGGATCAAGAGTATTTTTAAAGTTACCTCCAAATAGTCCAAAAGGTCATACCATTGATCCTTAAACCAACCCTTCAAAAAGAACCCTTGCCATTGCAGGGTGAGCTTTAATGCATCCACATCAACTTTGAATTTCATAGATCCACCTCATGCTTTGTCAGACTTGCGCCATTTGTTATCGCTTCCTCAGCCTTTTGGCGGTGCGTTTCATATTGATTGTCTTGACCTAAAACATCCGTTCTTTCACGCGCTAGATATAGGTCAACTTCTTCAAGCAATGCCTCATAGCGTCTTTTAGCTTCACCACCCAAAACCGAAGCTTCTTTCTGAATTTCCCAAGCTTTGTTGTAATCCTTTTTGCTATGCACAGGCTCATTTGGATCATCTACAAAGCAATTGCGGAAATCCTCAAAACGATTGATTGACTCCCTATGGACCTGAATCCAATGAACAAACATCATTCCGATTTTTGATAAGTCTTGATCTTTATTCACATCAAATGCTCCTTTCCGCACTGATGGCAAATGATCAGCTTGTTAAAGAATTTCTGCGCTTTTGGTAAGTCGGTACACTTACATTTCTGGCTATTGGCTTCGATCAAATTTTCAAGATGATCAAGTTGTACTTCTATCTGTGGAATCTCCTCATTAGCCCAAAGGTTGTATTCATTTCTTAAGCTTAAAACGAGGTCTTTAATCTGCTTTTTAAATTCAAGCATTCGCTCTAAAGACTGGTCATGCTGCGTAATGATCTTATGTTGATGGTTTACCAGCCATTTAATTTGCTCCATCTTCTTTTCAAGATCATCACGATTTTTCTTAACTTGCTTCAAGTGGACTTCATGCCCAATTATTTCTCCATGATGAGATGCTTTTAATTCTTTAATTTCTTCATGTAAGTTAAGAATGGTCTGAGCCTTCACTTGATTTAAGCGCTCTAGTTCAGTAATACGCCCTTGACCGCCTTGTATTGAGCTCTTAAGTTCACCTATCTCTTTGTGCTTCCTATCAATCAGTTGGTTAATAGATTGGTCTTGATATTTGATTATTCTGTGCTGAATGATTACTCGCTTTGTAAGATTATCAAGCACGGTTTGGGTATTTACTGCACCCTCTAAAACCTCATCCGCTTTAATCGCTGTCTCAAATATTGAGAACACACCACACAACAGAACGAGCCATAAAAACCATGATGGCAAGCCATTGGTAGAGAGCACTGCAAATAAAATTGCCAACATTCCAAAAATGGCAAATCTCGCAAAAACCAAATCAAGGTCAGGTTTAATTATTTTATGGCTCATGCTTTATGCTCCCACTTTTCGAACCGATAAAAAATTAGATACAACGCCAACAAAAATAAAATTCCGTGAGAAAACGCCAGATATTTACCTCCACCCAATACGATTAGGGTCAAAACACATAAAAAGAAAAAAGTGATATCCATGAAAGCCAAAGAAAAACGAAATTTAGCTAGACTTCCTGAAAACTGGTGCAGCTTTGCAGCTATTGCAGCTACAACCAGTCCCATAAAAGTAGCAATACAGATAACGGTCATAATGATTAGGAATGTTTTCATTCTTCTAGCTCCTGAATGGCTTTAAATCTACACATGTCTAAATGCTCTTGAACTCGGACTGTCCCCCTTTTCCCGTGTCGGTTTTTGGCAATAATTAATTCTGTAACCCCGAGAGGTTGAAGTGTTTTGTCATCAGTTAATGGATTAACAAGGATGATCTGGTCTGCATCCTGTTCTATTTGTCCCGACTCTTTAATATCGGATGCTTTAGGCTTTTTGCCTTTCTCTGACTCGCGATTTAATTGAACCAACGCAACAACTGGACATTCAAACTCCTTAGCCATAGATTTAAGTTCACGACTAATAGAGCCAACTTCTTGAAAGCGGTCTTTTTTGCTTGGATCTCTTACAAGCTGAAGATAATCAACAATGATGCAGCCAAGTTTGGTGCCAGCTTTGGCAAAACGGCGCTTAGCTCTCCTTGCATATGCTCTTACTTCACTAATGCTTGGTTTTTGCTTTGGCTCTATCCATATAGGCAGATCGCTATAAACTTGTTTGTAATTTGCATATTCTTTTAGTAGCCCATCGTAAAGTGTTGCATTGTGTAGGTTGTTGTATGGAATGGAACTAAGTGAGCTAAACATACGATTAGATAGTGTTTCTTTGTCCATTTCTGCTGATATGAAAAGAACACCCTCTTTTTTAAGCATTGCCGTATCAATTGCCATCATTTGGGCTAAAGTTGACTTCCCAGAACCGGGACGTCCACCAACTACACAAAAATGACCGTTTTGTACGGTTCCTAACATCTCATCTAGTGTTTTAAGGTTGAACTTAACACCCGTTGTTTCGTCTCTGCTCTGCTTTTCAAACTTGTCAATCATTTGCTCTAAGGCACTATCGAGAGCACTTCCAAAACTTGCTCCCATATCTGCATCATCCGTCTTATCTACTTGCCCAAGAAGATTTTCAGCCTCAACAAATACATCAGGCAAAGTTGTATCTTTCGCCATTGCAGCAATACGTAAACCAATCTGCTCAATTCTTCGATGTGTTTTGAGTTTATTTAACTGAGTGACATAACTTTCAGCGTTGTAAAAACTACTCGGCGCATCTTGCATAAGTTGAATTAAGTATTCTTCCCCACCCATCAAATGCAAAACGTTTTTGCCTTTTAGGTAGTTACTCACCATTACCACGTCATACGGACAATTGCTTTCTGATAGCTCTACGATTGCCTTGTATATTTGTTGATGACGATCTGAGTAAAAACACTCTGCATCCAATTCTTGACCAATTGTCTCTAGTGACAAAGCTGTAGTCATTAGAGCCGCAAGAACACATTGCTCCATGTTCACATCATGAATATTTGAACTAAACCCCATTACCATCTCCCTTCAATTACTTTGTATTGAGTGGGTGCTGGTTGCTCATCCTCAGTTTGAGGACATGCTATTACCTGTGCTGGATTAGACATGGCAAGAAAGTGATCAAGCTTGGTTGCATCGCGGCAAATTAGCGTTAGATCAGTATGATTGCCCTCAATATGGAATTGAGATTTAGAGCACCCAACAATAGCCGTCTTGATATCTTCAACCGTGTAACCCTCTTTGAGTCTTGCTTGAATTTTGGATTTGCGCGGGTTATCAAGAACGGTTCGATTATTCTTGTTAAACGTCACTTTCCAAAACTCGAAAACCTCTTGAATCTCATTTTTGAAATTCTCTTTAGGCTTTTCAGCAGACATAGGTTCGCCGTTAGGCGGACATATATTATTTTCTTGGTTAGATGGTTCGTTGGTTAGATGGTTAGATGGTTTAGGCTTTATTTGGGTTTCTTTGGGTTTTTCTGGGTTTAATTCGCTTTCATTTGGGTTGTCTTGGCTTTCATTTTTAAAGCCATTTTTTCCAGATTCATCTGATTTAGGTGCTTTTTTTGGACGTCCACCTTTTTTGCCATTTTCAGATTGCTTTGCACAATACTCTCTGTAGCGACACAACTCTTCCTCAATATGTGTTTGCACATAAACCCCGTCCTCATTTAATTTGAAAAACTTCTTAAGTACAAATTTAACAGCGTCAATTTCTTCCTCAGTTTCCGCCCATACCCATTCAATAGCCTCTTCAAGCGTTGGGAACGATTCACGGTCGTAACAGGCATCCATGAGCAAGTTATAAACCCCATGCTGCAAAATGTTTAATCTTCCAGCCTTGCGGTAATAATCACCAATATTTCGCTCGTAGTAATGCATTACAACTTATCCTTTGCTCTTAGACGGTTAATGACGGCTTCTTCAAAGCGATTGATTAGTGCGTACAAATGACCGTTCTTTCGCAAGTCATCTATGATTTCCTTTGCGCTGTGACATGTTTTGTCGAAGTCCTTTTCAACACCTAAAGCTTTTTCAAGATCCCGATGTGTTTCTCTATAAGCTTCAAGTGTTTCGGCATATGCATCATGGTCTATTTGCCATTGAGTAAGGACTTGATCCTCATCATCATATGGGCTTGCACAGTCTGAATTTTGTGCTAGTATTGGTTCATTCATTTTGGTTTGCTCCAAATACGATATTCAGACCGCTATCTGTTCCAGCAGATGGCGGTTTTTATTTCTTTGATAAGTCGATATTGAGTAATTCACTATTGGTGGGTCTTAATTCGATCCAGATATCTTGATATGTATCTGGGAAAAGCTCTTTCCGTGTACATACCCCCATATCCTCAGCTATTACAGCAAGCCTGATTTTTCGATCGACAGGTATTGAACTCCATCCAGATACAGATGCAGCTGTTATTCCAAGAAGTCTTGCAACAGCGTTGACTCCACCTAATTTTTTAATAAGTTGAGCATCATTCATTTAATTCTCCTTGATCACACAATTATTAGGTATGCCTAATATAAAATCAATAGGGACACCTAATTATTTTTATGTTAGGATTGCCTAACTTTATGAGGATATTTTATGAACACTCTTGCTGAACGTTTGAGATATGCAATGGAAATATTGCCATCTAAAAAAGTTAAAGGTATTGATCTTGCTCGTGCAGTTGGTGTTAAACCACCTTCTGTAAGCGATTGGTTATCGGGCAGATCAAAAACAATGGAAGGAGAAAATCTAGTAAAAGCAGCTAAATTTCTAGGAATTAATCCTGATTGGTTAGCGACTGGTGTGGGAGAACCAAAAGAAATCAATGAAGCAAAATTTAAAAACCTAGATATTGAAGCCTTTAAGCAGAAGTACAATATTCCAGATAGTGAAGATGCTGTTAAGTTTGTTCAAAACGCAGCTAAGCCATTCCCTATTCAAAAAAGATATGTCCCTGTTAAAGCCTATTCAAAGATGGGAATGGATGGGTATTTCACAGATATGGGATACGATGGAAATGCTGGGGATGGCTATGTTCCAACTCATACAGCAGGTCCACGAGCCTATGGCATTAAAGGTACTGGCGACTCAATGTTTCCAGCTATCCGTAATGGTTGGTATGTAGTATGTGATCCTGATGCGGAACTTGTGCCGACTGAATTCGTTCAGGTGTGTCTGAAGGATGGGAGATGTACCATTAAAGAGTTTATTGGGATCAACAATGATGTACTAAGCCTTATTGCAGTAAATGGCGGTGAACGCCTTACTTTTAACATGGATGAAGTTGAAAGTATTACTGCTATTACAGATATTGTTCCACCAAGTCAGCATAGACAAGAACATCCATATTCACATTAATTCTAGGACAAGCCATGGACAACTCAAAACTACCAATTAATCAAATTATTGCCCGTATTAATGATGCTGCTGAAAATAGTGAAGCGTTAGTGCTAACAGCTGAAGAAGTAAAAATTCTTTCAAAAGAAGTTGGGGACTGTTTCTTTATCCCAGTGCTGTCAAATGAACAAATTACAAAAATGGTAAAAGAAGGAAAATTAGGACAACCAGTGTTTTCAGGAAAAAAAGAAAAATGATACTAAAAAAGTATTACCAGCCCATCCCTGTGATGGGCTTTCTTTTATCTATCAAATAAAAAAAATTAGGAATACCAAATTTAATTAGGCTTACCTATTGACATTAAAATTAGGCAAGCCTAATATTCATATCAACAAACACTAAAAGCCCCACATTGTGGAGCTGATTTTTAAAACCTAGATGCTTTCTCTGTCCTCGACCAAAATTTCAGAGCTGCATCACTATAACTGGTGATTCATTATGAACCAAATCACAGATACTAGTCAACAAAACAGTATTAATTCACACCTTCGTTCATCCAACAAAGCTAAGACTCCTGAAAAGATGCTTGCCCAAATTGAAGCATGGTTGCTTGATGAGGACTCTTGTCATTATTTTTCAATTCAAATACAAGGCCAGGAGGTTTATCCATTCGGTGTGATAAATCGCCCTTTCTTTCATCTTGATCAAGCAGAAAGAAAGCTAGAAAGCTTAAAAAGCAAAAACCCTCAAGTTTGTTACTACATAAGTTATGGTGCTTTTGACAATTCTATATTGGATTTTGAAGATGAAAACGTACCTATGTGGGAGCGAGTTTGGCTTAACCAGCATGAATTCCGCCTCACAAACTTACGCATCAAAAAAATGTCTCAGAAACAGTTGGTGGAACTTGTACCAAATTATGAAGAAATGATGGTTTGGCAAGACAAGTTAAATACTGCTGATAGTTGCCATTATTACTATGCACAGGCAATTGATGCTACTGGGGAGTGCATCCCAATGTCATCTCAGTTTTATTTTGATTTGCGAGATGCTATTAGCGCAAGAATCCACTTTCAAAAAACCATGCCTAATCGTCAAGTTGAGATCCTATCAGCAGTCATGCCTACAGCAAGTTTAATGGCGATAGATGGTAGAACAAGTGATTGCTTCCAAAACTTGATTGATGACCACAAAGAGCGTTTAGCAGCATTAAATGAAAAGGGAGTAAACAAAAATGCGTAGTTCTTCACAACTTTATCCAGATAATCAAAATGTAACTATTGATGACCTCATTACTGCACGCAGTGAAGCCAAAAATGATATGGGTGACATAAACGCCCTACTCTCTGCAATTGAACTAAGTCTTGCTGAGAAGTTAAAAGACCTTGATTTAAGCAAGTTAGGATTTGATAAAACCTTTCGCTTGATTGAGATTGCTAAAACTCAAGCAGATTTATCTCAAGATTATCACAACGGCGAACTTGCTCAATTAACTGGTGGGCAATATCAACTTGATGAGCTGAAACTTTCTATTGGGAATTTAAGTTTCGACCAGGATGCAGTCAAGGTAAATCCAAATCATTTAGCTCCTGCAAATGCGGCTATCTCTAAGACTATTTTAGACGGGTTCAAACATGACAAACGGCGTTAAATACGTCGACCTCTCCAAAGAGGTTCTTTTTAAGGCGTTTTTATTGTGGCTTACAAAGATTGGGTATCGCGGAATTGTTAGACCATGTGGGCGTATGGAGTTTTATTGCGCCACAGTCAGCAAACTTTTTCCTAGAAACGTACACATCATGTATGACGGAAAAATGAATAAAGCAGCTACCCAACTTTTTAAAGAATTTGAAAATCATTTAAAGGCGTGATCATGAATTTTATAAAACAAGTAACACTTACTTATAAACACCTCCAAGCAACTAGCCTTTTTGCGGCACATCGTGAAGTAAGGTTCTACTTAATGGGCGTGTTGGTTAAGGATGGAATGATGGCTGCTACAAATGGTCACTGTGCGCTTATCTGTGATGCCCCAGAAGTTAAAGATGTAGAAGTAATCATCCCAATTGAAATAGTTAAATCTTTTATTAAAAAGGTTGGAAATAATCCAAAGGTTAAAACTATTACATTAAGCCAAATCGATGATGAATTTTGGTTGTTGGATTATGAAAAAGGCATGTTTGAGTTCTTTCGCCCAATTGATGGCAAGTTTCCAGATATTAGCCGTGTCGATATTCCAAAGCCAACTGAGCCGCCTAAAGAGTTTGTTCAGTGGAATTTAGAGTATGTGGGCCAGTTCATGAAATGCTCAAAAATTCTTAATTGCCTTTACCCTCGCTTTTATCCATCTGGTGCTACCACTTCAACTTATGTTGAGTTTGTGGACGGCGTACACGGCTTATTAATGCCATTGCGAGTTTAGGAGAACTTTAATGATCGATATTGAACAGTTAAAAATTCGGTGCGGCTATAAAGGTAAACCTCAGCAGTGGCAATATGGTTTTGATTTGGCTGTTAGTGAGTTAACCAAAGCTCAGGCGGTGCCAAAGGGTTGCATTGTAGTTCCTAGAACTAGAGAGGTTGTAGTGGCCATTGAAAACATGGTTCAGCAACAATGTGATGCCAGCGGAGTACAAGAGCCACTTCATAGATTAGATGGGTGGAGAATTTTAGAGGGGATTGCTGAAAAGGTTGAGGAGACTAAATGATGAGTAATGTATCTGTATTCAACTTCAATCAAAATGAAGTACGCACTATTGTAAAAGATGATGGTGAGATTTGGTTTGTTGCTCCTGATGTGGCAACAGTTTTAGGTTATCGCAACGCACCTGATATGGTACGCAATTTAGATAATGATGAAGTAAGTACTACGCAAATTGTGCGTAGTAGCTCTGGTGGCAATCCCAACATAACCATCATTAATGAATCCGGCCTTTACTCAGCAACTCTAAAAAGCCGAAAACCAGAAGCGAAGCAATTTAAAAAATGGATCACTTCTGATGTCTTGCCAAGCATCCGAAAAAATGGTGGTTATATTGTTGGTCAGGAAAATGATGATCCTGAAATCATAATGGCTAAGGCTTTGCAAGTAGCCAATAACGTGATTCTTCGCAAGACTCAAGAATTGCAGCAAGTTCAGGCCGAACGCGACCATGCTATTACAACTAAAGCGGAGATTGGCAGTCGCCGAGAGGCTACAGCCATGGCAACTGCATCTAAATTTAAGCGTGAAAATGAAGACCTTAAACAGAAATTAGGTGAATCCATTTCTTTCGCAGCGGTTGCGTCAATCAACACAAAACTCAAAACCAACTTTGGAAATAAGGAAGGTCGCCTACTCTCTAAATATAGTCGTGAGCACCATTTAGAAATTAAAAAAGCAACTGTACAGGGTCAACGCTTCTCCGAAGTAAATTCATATCACCGAGATGCTTGGCTTGCAATTTTTAACATTGATTTAACCTCAGTTTTTGGAGCGTAACTATGAAACAGCCATCTAAACTTATGTGTCAATTAGGCTCATTATCTCGTGGACTAGATAAAGAAAATTCAGAGTTTGAGCCAAAGTCACGCGATAAGCTCGCTTTAAAACTTAGAAAGGTTGTAAAGAGCGCCCAAAAACTCGAAGCACAGGAGTTTGATTTGTTCTGTCGTATTAATGGGGCAAGGGATATTGTTTTGGATCTTATGGATGGTCTAGGCCTTAAGAGAGGCGCCGAGATTGAAAAGCAATTAATTCTTATTCTTGAGGCATTGGATGGTGTGGAATGACAGAAGTTAAATTTGTTTCTATGCCTGCCTCTGAACTGGAGCAATTGATAGAAAAAGTTTGTGAAAAGGCTGTTTCAAAGGTGCTAGCAGCCCAAGGTGATGAGCTGCTAAATATTACTCAGTTATGTGAACGTATACCCGGCTTGTCTTATCACTCTTTTAAGAAGCTAGCCAAAGAGCATAGATTCAAAGATATTAAAGGCCGCTATTCTCTTACGGCTGTGAAAGCCGCGCTGCAATCTCACTAGATGTGGGATTGTAGTAAATCATTGCACGGCGTGGGTTGCTCCATCCAAACATTTTGCACAAATCTAATAGCTGAATTTTTTGAGCAATCCTTGTGGCCGCCGTATGGCGGCTATCATGGAAAGTAAAACCTTCTAAACCCGCTTCAAATTTAGCATCACGAAATTCATCGGTTGCATCATCGCTAGTTATATTAAACACATACCCTTGCTTTTTTGGGCCAATGGATTTAAAGATTTCAACTGCTTTAGTGCTTAGGGGCACTTCCCTTGCACGGCCGTTCTTTGTAAGCTCCAAAATTAAGTAGTTTTTACTTAATCTAATTTTTTCCCATTTCAGCTCGCAGATTTCTGAAAGTCTCATTCCAGTTTCTAATGCAATTAAAAAGATATATCGCATCTCTGTAGATAAGAATGGTAATAAGATTTCTATCTCTTCATCACTAATTACACGTTCACGATGTGGCGATTCTGAAGGGAATTTAATTTCACGTAAGGGGTTTACA
The DNA here is from genome assembly GCF_044778325.1 of Acinetobacter sp. BD54. Classification (NCBI taxonomy): domain Bacteria; kingdom Pseudomonadati; phylum Pseudomonadota; class Gammaproteobacteria; order Moraxellales; family Moraxellaceae; genus Acinetobacter; species Acinetobacter sp. BD54. Next base: position 41,417 of record NZ_JANJEP010000019.1, read on the forward strand.
GATAGCCAACGTTTGACATCAATACACCATGTGAAAAAAGCGGAAAGCAATATGAATTCACGCCTAATCGTGGCACCTTTAACATTTAAAAGTCTTTGCTCACGCCATTCTGTCAAAAAGTCCTTATTAATTTGAATTAATGGTTGATCCACATACATCGCTTTCAATAAAAAGTTTATTTTTCTTCGTTCTTTTTCATAACCGCGTTTATTAATAGAGACCGTATCACGGTACTCAATTAAGGCATCTTTAAAAATGATATGGTCAAAAATTTCTAACTTTTCATTTTTTAATCTTACTTCTGTTTCTTGCGCCCATTTCTTTGCATCGCGCAACGTATCAAATGTTTTTGATTTAGCCGGATGTGGTTTAATTCTAACGGTAGCTGTCACTCTACCATTACGTTTTTGAAAGGTCGCCATTGTTTAAAATCTTGCTGCACTTTTGTTGCACTTGATTTTAAATTCTATGCAATTTGAATTGCAAGCAAATTAAATTAAATTTATAAATCATTGTTTTTTATATTTTTTATTAAAACATATTTTAATTAAATTCAATAAAAAGCGCTCAATTTAGAGCG
>NZ_JANJEP010000020.1:0-41878 GCF_044778325.1 Acinetobacter sp. BD54
TTTTTGCACAAATTGTTGCAATCGCAGCAGTTAAAGTTGTTTTACCATGGTCAACGTGACCGATTGTACCCACGTTTACGTGTGGTTTATTACGTTCAAACTTGGCTTTAGCCATGATGATCTTCCTTTATTAACTACTCATGGAGGGTCGCTCCATGAGCACTTGGTTTTTAACTAAGAATTAGTTAGGGCTTATAGTAATCGAAAGATTACTCGTCGTCACCTTTTTTACCGCCAGCTTGGAATTTAGCGATGATGCCTTCAGCCACGTTACGTGGAGTTTCAGCATATTTAGCAAATTCCATTGAGTATGTCGCACGACCTTGAGACATAGAACGCATTTGAGTCGCGTAACCAAACATCTCAGCAAGTGGAACTTCTGCTTTAATTGCTTTTGTTCCACCAGGAAGATCGTCCATACCTTGAACCATACCACGACGACGGTTTAAGTCACCCATGATATCGCCCATGTAGTCTTCTGGAGTCTCAACTTCAACTTTCATGATAGGTTCAAGAAGAACAGGATCTGCTTTCATGAAACCATCACGGAATGCGTAAGAACCAGCCATTTTGAACGACAATTCGTCAGAGTCGACATCGTGGTAAGAACCGTCAAAAAGAACAGCTTTAACGCCTACAACTGGGTAACCAGCCAAGACACCATTCTTCATACGTTCTTGAATACCTTTGTCAACTGCACCGAAGAATTCTTTAGGTACTACACCACCAACAACTTCTTCAGCGAATTCGTATTCTTTACCAGCAGCTTCAACGTCAAGCGGTTCTAAACGAACATATACGTGACCGAATTTACCTTTACCACCTGTTTGACGTACGAATTTACCTTCTTGCTCAACAGTTTTCTTAATCGTTTCACGATAAGCAACCATTGGTTTACCGATATTCGCTTCAACACCGAATTCACGCTTCATACGGTCAACGATGATGTCAAGGTGAAGCTCACCCATACCAGCAATAATTGTCTGACCAGATTCTTCATCAGTGTGAACACGGAATGAAGGGTCTTCTTTAGCCAAACGGCCTAAAGCGATAGACATTTTTTCTTGGTCAGCTTTAGTTTTTGGTTCAACCGCTAACTGAATTACTGGATCTGGGAATTCCATACGTTCAAGTGTAATGATGTTTTTCTCATCACATAATGTATCACCAGTAGTAACGTCTTTAAGACCTACACACGCTGCGATATCACCTGCACGGATTTCATCAATATCTTGACGTTCGTTTGCGTGCATTTGCACGATACGACCGATACGTTCACGCTTAGATTTAACTGGGTTATAAACAGCATCACCTTGTTTAAGAACACCAGAGTAAACACGTACGAATGTTAAGTTACCTACGAATTTGTCGTTCATGATTTTGAACGCAAGCGCAGAGAACGGAGCTTCGTCAGATGCTTCACGAGACGCTTTAGTTTCGTCTTTATCGTCAAGGATACCTTCGATCGCTTTAACTTCTGTAGGTGATGGTAAGAATTCAATTACAGCGTCCAACATACGTTGAACACCTTTGTTCTTGAATGCAGAACCACAAAGCATTACTTGGATTTCAGAAGCTAATGTACGAGCACGTAAACCTGCGATGATGTCTTCTTTAGAAAGATCACCCTCTTCAAGGTATTTGTCCATTAACTCTTCAGAAGCTTCAGCAGCAGCTTCAACCATGTTTGTACGCCATTCTTGAGCAGTATCAACTAGGTCAGCTGGAATCTCGCCGTATTCAAACTTCATACCTTGAGAAGCTTCATCCCAGATAATTGCCTTCATTTCGATAAGGTCAACTACACCAGTGAATGTGTCTTCAGCACCGATTGGCACAACGATTGGCACAGGATTCGCACCAAGACGTGTTTTCATTTGTTCAACAACACGGAAGAAGTTTGCACCAGTACGGTCCATCTTGTTCACGAATGCTAAACGAGGCACTTTATATTTGTTAGCCTGACGCCATACAGTTTCAGACTGAGGCTGTACACCACCAACTGCACAGTAAACCATGCAAGCACCGTCAAGAACACGCATAGAACGCTCAACTTCGATTGTGAAGTCAACGTGTCCCGGTGTATCAATTACGTTGATACGGTGTTGTGGGAATTGGTTACCCATACCAGACCAGAAACAAGTTGTTGCAGCAGAGGTAATTGTAATACCACGCTCTTGCTCTTGTTCCATCCAGTCCATTGTTGCTGCACCGTCGTGTACTTCACCAATTTTGTGAGATACACCTGTGTAGAACAAAATACGTTCAGTTGTAGTTGTTTTACCTGCGTCGATGTGCGCAGAGATACCGATGTTACGGTAACGAGTAATTGGGGTTTGGCGAGCCATGATGTCTACATTCCTAAATGTTATCTTTAAAACAGGGCGCACCAATTAAATTGATGCGCACGAATACTCAAGCGGGGCAACTTAAATACCCGCAAAGCCCCCACTTTGGTAGAGAGCAATGTTGAATCTAGCTACTGTATGCATGAGTATTCTCCTGATTAGGGACTGTTTTATCCGCTTAGAAACGGTAGTGAGAGAAGGCTTTGTTAGCTTCTGCCATACGGTGCACGTCTTCACGTTTTTTGATCGCAGCACCTTTGCCTTCAGCTGCATCAAGCAACTCGCCAGCAAGACGTAAAGCCATAGTTTTTTCAGAACGCTTAGCAGCAGCATCTACTAACCAACGCATTGCTAAGGCAGTACGACGGGATGGGCGTACTTCCATAGGTACTTGATAAGTAGCACCACCAACACGGCGTGCTTTTACTTCGACCATAGGACGAACTTTTTCAAGAGTAGTCTCGAAAAATTCAACTGGGTCTACTTTGTTTTTTTCTTGAACGCGTTCTAAAGCACCGTAAACGATACTTTCAGCAATAGATTTTTTACCATCTTGCATTACGTGGTTCATGAATTTAGCGATTGTTTGGCTGCTAAATTTAGGATCTGGAAGGATCTCACGAGCAGCGACTACGCGACGTCTTGGCATTTTAATACACCTAATAATATGACACTTCAGGATGATCCAGCAGTTTGTACAAGTGTCATGTACACGACGCTGGCCTTACTATACGTCGCTTGAATTACAAATCTATGAAGAATTCAAACAAGCGAAACGCTAAAGGGCTTTTGGACTAGTTTCCCAGAATTACTTCTTAGGACGTTTAGCACCGTATTTAGAACGTGATTGGTTACGATCTTTAACACCAGCACAGTCTAAAGAACCACGAACGGTATGGTAACGTACACCCGGTAAGTCTTTAACACGACCACCACGGATAAGAACAACACTGTGCTCTTGTAAGTTATGGCCTTCACCACCGATGTAGCTAGATACTTCAAAACCTGAAGTTAAGCGAACACGGCAAACCTTACGCATAGCTGAGTTAGGTTTTTTAGGTGTAGTTGTATAAACACGTGTACAAACACCACGACGTTGTGGACAAGCCTTCAACGCAGGAACTTTGGATTTTTCAACCAAAGTCGTACGACCCTTACGGATCAACTGATTCGTTGTTGCCATATGGCAATTCTCCCGTTATTAAAAAACCTTAAAAAGAAAACACCTCTTTTTAAGGGCACATAATTGTAAGCCAAGATGCAAAAATGGTCAACATGGCAGCAGTTGCCAAATGTTGACCATATCAATGATTGACAGGATTATTTACAAATTTAAATAGGGGTGAAATTTAGTTTTCAAACCCTACCTTTGTAATTGTATTGTTAAGAGTACTTTTGCCCCTCTATAACATCATCATTTTCTTCACTTTCAGGCTCTAATGCTGGCTTTTGTTCACTATGTTCATGTTCAACTACATGTTTCTCTGCAAGATGCTCAATTCCTTGGTGAACATTTTCTTGAACTTTTTCTTCGCTTTTTTCAGAAGTATTTGATTTGACCACAACAGATACTTTTGAAATTACATCATGATTTTCAATTTTATGATGCTGCGTAGCATGGACACTACCATTTTCACCCACATTTAAAAGACGTGGACTCGCTTTTTGAATTAGAGTTACCGCCGCATAGTACGCCTGTAATGGTGATAAATGCTCATTTGGATGTTCATTTAAATAATGTCTTGCTGCACCGAAAATAGCTTGTGCCTTATGGCCTACATCTTCTTGTAACTTCCAACTATAAACAGCACTAAGCACTGCACCAGCTACTGGAGTAAACTTGCCTACCACAGCAAGTTGCGGAACTTTATTTAACCAGTTCCATTTAAACTCACCATTTTCATCAACTAACCAGCTTTTTAAGGTTTCAATATCATTTGAAGAGCCAAGTACTTGCTGGAACTGTTGAATATCTTGAGTCTCCAACATATTTCGTAAGGCTTTAAGTGCCAAGAGTAAAGTCTGCTTTTCCGCAATTAAGCTGATATCAACTTCTTTAAAAATAAATTCAACAACGTCTTGGTCAGTTGCTTCGGTTAAATCAAAGCCGTGTGATCTACCTGTTTGGTAAATTGTTCTCAAAACAAGGACTAATGAAACTGGAATATCTATGGCTGCTCCAACCATTCCAGATACGCCCGTAATTGCACCTTGAATACTGGCAATCAATTTATTTTGTTCAATAAGTGCCTGACTTAAACGTTGGGAGCGCGAGGTATCTTTTGTAAGCTCAAATAAGTCTTTAGCCCCCGCTTCTTCTAAAATTTTTTCAGTTAACGTACTTTTCGAACTAAAGTCATTCAACCAATCAAATAAATAGCTTGATATTTTTTCATTCCAGTCAGGTGAAATAAATGTAGCGATACCATTGACCTTTCTAAAATGGCGTCCAAATACCTGACGAGTAACTTTAGGTAAATGTTCACGTAACATTTGTTGTGGGCTTTCATACTGCTCCACTTCAAACGGACTTTTATTTCTGGCACTACCTTCTACTGTTTTGCCATTTGAAAGTGGCTCAACCAATTTACTTACCTCACCAATTTGACTTTGCTGCAAGATGTTTAAACCAGTAGAACTGAGCTTTTTAGCCACTCCGAAGACCTGAGAAAACAAATTGTCAGATTGATTATTATTAAATTTTGTCATCCAGTACCTCGATTTTTTAATTTATCTAATTAGAGATAAATACTAGGTGGAATGTGGATTTATCTCAACTTGAATGTGTGTATTTTAGTTAACCCTAAATGCAACATACTGTGTATTTGGTTATTTTTTTTAAATGCAAAATTGACATAAAGATTTGCCATAAGAAATAAAAAACCTTTCTGCTATCATGGTAGCAACGAAAACATGGGTCTACTGTTCTTACAGCTATATTCTCCTATCATTTAATAGCTGCTCATGATCATAGACTTTAAATATCACCATAAAGGGACCTGTAGATGAAACGTGTTGTAATCACTGGTATGGGTATTAACTCATGTATCGGTAACTCTTTAGAAGAAGTTACTCATTCACTTAAAAATGGAATCTCCGGGACACGTTTTAACCCAACTTATGCTGAACTCAATTTTAAAAGTCATGTCAGCGCTGCGGCAGAACAAGATTTTGACAATATTGATCGTAAATTAAAACGGTTCATGGGCGTATGTGCAATGTACGCTTATAACTCTGCTGTTGCAGCTGTTGAACATGCTGGCTTAAAAGCAGAAGATTTAGCAGATAATCCACGTTATGGTATTGCTGGTGGTTCAGGCGGTGGTTCAACTGCTTCTGTTGTAGAAATGACTGAGCTTTTAGAAACTAAAGGTGCTCGTAAAGTTGGTCCTTTCTTTGTTCCACGTAACATGACAAATACAATCACTGCAAACGTGGGTGTAGCATTTAAACTTCAAGGTATTGCTCACTCAATTGCAAGTGCTTGTGCAACTTCTGCAGACGCAATTGGTTATGCATATAACCTTATCGCTCTAGGCAAACAAGATCTTATGCTTGCTGGTGGTGGTGAAGAAGATCACTGGTCTCAAAGCTTATTGTTTGATGCAATGGGTGCTTTGTGTTCTAAATACAACGACACACCTGAAACAGCGTCTCGTCCATATTCTAAAGACCGTGACGGTTTCGTTATTGCTGGCGGTGGCGGTTTCGTTGTTCTTGAATCTCTTGAACATGCTCAAGCACGTGGTGCAAATATTCTTGCTGAAGTTGTTGCTTATGCTGCAAACAGTGACGGTGCTGACATGGTAGCTCCAAGTGGTGAAGGTGCAACTCGCTGTATCTTGATGGCTCTTGAAGAAGCGAAACAACACGGCGTAGATAAAATTGACTATGTAAATACGCATGGTACTTCTACACCAGCAGGTGACGTGACTGAGCTTAAAGCAATGGAACGTGCTTTCGGTGAAGGTAAAGTTCCACCACTTAGTTCAACTAAATCTATGACTGGTCACAGCTTAGGTGCTGCTGGTGTTCATGAAGCAATTTACTCTGTATTAATGCTTCAAAATGACTTTATCGCGCCAAACATCAACGTGACTGAGCTTGATGAAGGTACTGAAGGCTTTGATATTGTGCTTGAAAAACGTGATACAAAATTGAATACTGTAATGAGTAACAGTTTTGGCTTTGGCGGTGTTAACGCTTGCCTAATTTTCAAGAAGTGGGATGCATAATCCCGCGTAGGATTATCGATGGATGCACCTTCTGATGCCTTTTTGTGGGTAAAAGCATTACATATTATTGCTGTGGTTTGTTGGTTCGCTGCTTTGTTCTACTTACCACGTCTTTATGTTTACCATGCAATGAGTGATGATGCTACAAGCCATCAACGCTTTGAAGTAATGGAACGTAAGTTGTATCGAGGTATTATGTGGCCATCTATGATTGCCACATTAATTACCGCACACTTTCTTGTAGAGTGGGGCGATGCAACTAGACATTACCATGAAGCTACTTGGTTTTATCTAAAAGTTGGATTAGTGGCTTTATTAGTGATCTACCATTTAGTTTGTGGTTACTATCGCAAAAAGCTTATTGGAAATGCTCACTACAAATCACATAAGTTCTGGCGTTTCTTCAATGAAATGCCAACTTTAATTTTATTTGCTGTTGTGATTTTAGTTGTTGTAAAACCTCAGTTTTAACTGGGGTTTTTTTATTATCTAGGACTCTCATCTCATTCTCTTATGCATTTTACTGACTCAACCTATTCATAATTTATTATTCAGAGCAAAAGACTTTTATACCAGTCTTAATACATTCTTATAAAAACATCTCATCTTTTTTATAAATTCAATCAACAGAAAGGATAAAGCATGAAAAGTCTGGCTTTTATTCATCGTAACGATACTCGCTTTGCGGTCGGTGATTTTTATCCAGTTCTTTCTGTTTTTTCCTACCATGAGTTAGGCAATACCCTCTCACCCTTCTTACTACTCGACCATTTAGGTCCCGGAAAAATTGCACCTTCTATGAAACGTAGAGGAGTTAATGATCATCCCCATCGTGGATTCGAAACGGTAACACTTGTTTATGCAGGTGAACTGGAACATAAAGATTCATCTGGTGGAGGTGGATTTATAAGTGCTGGCGATGTGCAATGGATGACCGCAGCCTCTGGTGTGATTCATCGGGAATTGTTTAGTGAAGAGTATTCTCGATCTGGTGGTCCTTTTGAAATGATTCAACTTTGGGTCAATTTACCAGCAGCAAATAAAATGAATTCTCCGCGCTATCAAAGTTTAAAGAAAGCTGAAATACCTATGGTGAAACTGGAAAATGAAGCTGGATTTGTACGTATTATTGCAGGGCAGTTTAAGCATGTTATGGGCCCTGCACTTACTCACACTCCTATTACCGTATTAGATGTAGAGCTCCATGCAGGTCAGCAAGCTGCCTTTCCTGCTCAATCTGGTGAAACAGCTTTAGTTTATTTACGTTCAGGTCGGGCACAATTTCAAAAAGATGAAGACGTTTTAGAGGAACAAGGCCTAGCAGTCATGTCAAACCAAGGAGAGCATTTCTCTATTACTGCCCTGCAAAGTTGCAAATTACTTATTTTGACAGGACAACCCATCACAGAACCGATTAATGGTCATGGTCCATTTGTAATGAATACTTATGATGAGATTTTACAAGCCTATGATGATATTAAAAATGGAAGATTTGCCAAGTAAAACAGACCAGCTGCCGCATGAGAAACAAATGACAGTTATTTGCGTCTGTCTTTCAACATAGTTGATGTATGTTATGCTACAAACCAATAGATGAACTTATTTACTAGCAAAACTATGTTCACTCTCAACGCTTTTAAATTTGTCATATATCGACAATTTATTATTTTCACCCTTTTTATATTTCGTCACTTAAAAAGCTATCCAATTCGATTTCTTACACCTGAAGAAAAAGCTTTAGCACAAAGGGTGTTTGGGGGTTTGCTAGATTGTGAACGTCCTAAAATTATTGCTACTCGTTACTTACCGTGGCAAGCGCATGGAATTTTGATGGCTCCAAATGGGAATATATACGTCAATCTTTCTGACTACAGCAGTAATTACGCGCTAGAGTCTAAATTCATACAAGGGATTTTTATTCATGAGCTAGCTCATGTTATGCAATACCAACGAGGTATTCATGTATTACTAAAAGGTGCGTTACTGCAATCCGCCTACTATTTGAGTTTTAAGTATTACAATCCTTATAAATATACTTATGATCCTCAGAAAGCATTTAGTTCTTACAATATTGAGCAGCAAGGAGAAATTGCTAGAGATATCTGTTCAGGTAAACTGCCAAATATCATTTGTTTACCTCAACTTGATTTGTAACCAAATAATCCAGTTTGTTTTCAACGTAACTTTTTTGCTAACTTATCAATAGAAATTTGATAAACAAAAAACATAAAAATAAAGTTGAGATCTGAATTTATTAATGTCAAATTATTGAAAATAAGTATAAAAACTTATTTCAAATTTTCGAGTGATAAGGCAGTATACAAACAATAAAAATAATGAAGCTTGTTTCTATTGTATACAGAAAATCTCGTTATTTTTACGCAGAAAATATGTGATTGGTATATATTATTGATCTTGACATTTTTGTTTACTATTTTACGTGTTTATTATCGTGCTATACACATCGTTGAAAAATTATATCCATAAAAATCAACACTATGTGTATTTATATTCGTTATGATCTAGGATTAGGTTTGAATGAAAAGTTTTAAAGTTGCCCTTGCTCAGTTTTCTCCGCATATTGGCAATATTGACTCAAACACCCAAAAGATGATTGAGCAAGCAAATCAGGCGAAAAAACAAGACGCTGACCTGATTATTTTTCCTGAGCTTTCTGTGATTGGTTATCCAGCTGAAGACTTATTGTTACGTCCAAATTTAAATAAGCGGATGCAAAAGGCTTTTGCTCAACTTAGTGAAGTTAAAGATATTGTGATGGTTTTCGGCTTCGTAAACCAGACAGAAGATGGCCAACGTTATAATTCAGCTGCTGTCATGAAAGACGGTCAGGTTTTAGGTGTCTTCAATAAACATAACTTGCCAAACTATGGCGTTTTTGATGAAAAACGTTATTTCCAAAAAGGCCATCAGCACTTGGTATTTGAGTATTTAGGCCATAAGTTTGGTGTACTCATTTGTGAAGATATCTGGTCAATCAATACAGTAAAACAATTAAGCCAATTAAATGTTGATACTGTACTTGTGCTTAATTCATCGCCATATGAAGTGGGTAAACCACAGCATCGTAAACAGACATTAAGTGAGCTTGCAAAGCAGCTTCATTTAAATATTGTTTATGTTAACCAAGTTGGTGGACAAGATGATTTAATTTTTGATGGTACAAGTTTTGTCAGCAATCAAAATGGTGAAATTGCTTTACAAGCACCTAGCTTTAAAGAAGATCTCTATATTGCTGAATTTGACCGCGATACAAAATTATATAAAGTTGTCGAGTCTGCTCCTGCACTAGAAACTTTTGCAGAGATCTATCAAGGTCTAGTCATGGCAACACGTGACTATGTAGAACGCTCAGGTTTTCCTGGAGTAATTTTAGGTCTTTCTGGCGGTATTGACTCTGCCCTTACGCTTGCTATTGCAGTTGATGCAATCGGTGCTGAGAGAGTTCAAGCTGTGATGATGCCATATACTTACACATCTCAAATTAGTGTAGAAGATGCAGCGGAACAAGCTCGCCGTATGGGCGTGACTTTCGGTATTGCCGAAATTCATTCAATCGTAAATAGCTTCATGCAAACTTTGTATCCGTTCTTTGGTAATTCACCAGCCGATGCGACTGAAGAAAATTTACAAGCGCGCGCTCGTGGCACATTACTTATGGGCTTATCTAACAAGTTTGGTAATTTAGTCCTTTCTACAGGTAATAAATCTGAACTTTCAGTTGGCTATTGCACACTTTACGGTGACATGGTGGGTGGCTTTGCTGTTCTCAAAGATGTTTATAAAACAATCGTGTTTGAATTAGCAAAATACCGTAATAGCTTAAGTGAAACTCCGGTTATTCCTGAGCGTGTAATTACTCGCCCACCTTCAGCAGAACTACGTCCAGATCAAAAAGACCAAGACTCTTTACCAGCGTATGATGTATTGGATGCTATCCTTTATGCATACATTGAAGAAGATTTAGGTCAGGCAGATATTATTGCCAAAGGTTTTGATAAAGAAGTTGTTGAAAAAGTCATCCGTTTAGTTGATCGTAATGAATATAAACGTCGTCAAGGTGCGATTGGCCCGAGAATTACTTCTCGTGCATTTAGTCGCGAACGACGTTATCCGATTGTCAACGGTTGGACAGCGAATGACTGAGCAGAAAAACTCATCAAAAACTACAGCACTTGCTCAAGCACTTTTGCTTGAGCAGGTGGAATTTTTCAAAAAACAATTATCTATAGAAAACTCACCTATTTATTTCCGGCAATTTATTCAGCTTTTTATGCAACATGCCGATGAAATTAAACTTTATGAAGTTGTGGATTTAGAACAATTACAAGCCGTTGTGAAACGCTATGCTTTTGAAATGCAGCTTGGTGCAGGCTTGCTTGAGTTTATTGGGGAAATTGCACAGCGTATTTATTTATCTGCCATGAAATCTCCAGTTCAGCTACAAGACTTGGTATCCGATCACCAGTTTGAAATGTGGCTTTCCAAGTTTTTGGAAATGGAGCATATTCCACATTATCTCAATCAGTTTTTAAGAACTAGCCCTTCTGTTCAACAACTTTGCCAATATATTGCCACTTCAACCTTAGAACAAAAATTACCTAAATTTCTAACGGCCTCTAGAGTGGATGACTACCATTTTGAATGGCAACATAAACTCAAAAAATTCTCTTTTTTACAGCAACAACGTCTTGAGCATAAGCTTGAAACGTGGATTGCCAGCTTTATTCATGAACAACTGGCAGAATTAAGCCTTTTATCGGCTGAAGATTTAGAAAGCTTAGTACGTCATATCTGGGAAGATATTAGACATAAAAAAATCTATGAGTTTATGAAACAGCTCACTCCTCTCGATGTTGAGGAGTTCTTTGTTTTAATTTATGAATACTGGAAAGAATTACGACAGTCACAATTTATGCAAGGTCTTATTTTGTATGGTGTCGAAGTTTTTTATGATTTTTATAAAGATCAGAGTTTATTTGAAGTATTAAGTGCAATTGGTTTATCCGAAACTGACTTACAAACTGAAGCTTTACGTTTTTATCCAAAAGTTATGGATACCTTTAATGAGCACGGTATTTTGGAACCGTTACTTCAAGCGCTCTTAGCTCCTTTTTATCAAAGCTCAAAAACACTCGATATAATTGAAAAACATTTTAGTGAGTAAAAAATAGATAAAAAGAAACCACGCAGGAGCGTGGTTTTTAAAATGGTGGCTATGACGAGACTTGAACTTGTGACCCCCGCATTATGAGTGCGGTGCTCTAACCAACTGAGCTACATAGCCGTAAACTGTGTGCGCATTATCTATAGTTCTGTATAGCAGGTCAATACTTCAAAACTCTTTATGCCCACCAAATGAACAAATATGATTCAGATCACTATTATTTGTTCATTTTTTAGCAAATTCTTACTTTAAGCAATTGATCGGCCACAGAAATATATTAAAGATCTAATACCAATTTTTTGCCTTTGGCTCTTGATACACAAATCATCATGCTCTTTTGTGAAGCTTTTTCGGCATCACTTAAGTATTGATCGAAGTGTTCTGCTTCACCTTCTAAAATAGCGGTTTCACATGTACCACAAACCCCTTCTCGGCATAGGCATTCCACATCAATATTTAATGTCTCGATGGCTTGTAAAATAGTCTGGTTACTTTGTACTTCAATTTCCTGATTAGATTTGGCAAGCACCACCGTAAATGCTTCACCATCTTCAGGAACTGTTGAGGCAAATTGTTCCCAATGAATGTATTCATCGCGGTAACGGTGCTTGTTACAACAATCAATCACAGCATCAATCATAGGTTTAGGTCCACATACATATACATGTGTGCCTTTTGGTTGCGATGAAATTAATTCTTCTAAATTAAGCATGCTGCCTTCTGAATCGACATAACTAAATACGTGCTCTGCATGTTTCTGTATTAGCTCATCAAGTAAAGCTGCATGTTCAGGTGAACGGTAAGCATAATGTAGCTCATACTCTGCTCCACGTGCTGCCAGCTCATCCATTTGAGGTAAGAATGGTGTAATACCAATACCACCAGCTATCAAGATATGTTTATTGCCTGTTTCAGCTAGCGGGAATAAATTTTTTGGTTCTGAAATCTGGATTTCACAGCCTTCATTGCACTGATCATGCATGAAAACTGATCCACCCTTACCTTCCACATCCTTACGAACGCAGACTTGGTAAGTTGATAAATCTTGCGTACAGCTCATCAATGAGTAGGCATTGGAAAGTTGTTCATTCATTTTGACAATAATATGGCTTCCCCCACTAAATCGAGGAAAGTTCTGCCCATCTTGACGTTTGAACGTAAACCGTTTGATTAAAGGGGTTAGCTGTTCCACACGAGTAACAACCGCTGGGAACATTTCATAATGACTCGCCATATTAGAATCCTTCTTTTACCGCATATTTTTGTTGTTAGGGCTTATCCTTAAAGCCCTAAACACATGTATTTAATGGTCATGAATTCTTCAAGACCATATTTTGAGCCTTCACGCCCAACACCTGATTGTTTCACACCGCCAAATGGTACAACTTCATTTGAAATTGCAGTGGCATTCATACCGACCATTCCATATTCAAGCTGTTCTGACACTCGCCATAAACGTGAAATATTTTCGCTATAAACATACGCAGCCAAACCAAAGATAGTGTCATTTGCTTGAGCAACCACATCTGCTTCATCTGTAAAGCGAATGAGCGGCGCAACTGGACCAAAAATTTCTTCTTGGACAATTTCCATTGTACGGTCAACGTTAGTTAAAACTGATGGTTCATAAAAGGTTTGTCCTAAAGCATGCTGCTTACCACCACAGGCAATCTTAGCGCCTTTGCTCACTGCATCATCAATTAACTGCTGTGCTTTCAAAACTGCTTTTTCATTAATTAATGGGCCAATTTGTACGCCATCTTCAAGTCCATTACCGACTTTAAACTTTTGTACTTCTTGTACAAACTTCTCGGCAAAAGCTTGATAAATATTGTCATGTACATAAATGCGGTTAGCACAAACACAGGTCTGGCCTGCATTACGAAACTTGGCAAAAATCGCACCTTGTACAGCTTTATCTAAATCGGCATCATCAAACACAATCAGAGGAGCATTTCCGCCCAACTCAAGCGCCAATTTTTTAATGGTGCTTGAACACTGCTGCATCAGTAAGCGTCCCACTGGCGTTGAACCAGTAAAAGTTAACTTCTTCACTTTTTCATGTGAAGTAAATACCGAGCCAATTTCTTGAGATTTACCAGTAACAACATTAATCACACCAGCTGGTATACCTGCCTTTTCTGCAAGCTTTGCAATCGCTAATGCACAGTAAGGTGTTTCATTGGCTGGCTTAATCACGACCGTACAACCCGCTGCTAAAGCTGGCGCTGCTTTACGAGTAATCATGGCAATTGGGAAATTCCACGGCGTAATCGCAGCCACCACACCCACAGGTTCTTTACTAATAATAAAGCGCTGCTGGTTATTTACGGTTGGAATCACATCACCATAAATACGCTTGCCTTCTTCGGCAAACCATTGAATAAATGATGCAGCATAGCGGACCTCACCTTTTGCTTCTGCTAAAGGCTTGCCTTGCTCAATGGTCATGATTAAAGCAAGTTCATCGGTATGATCGAGAACCAGTTTATGCCAAGCCAATAAGATATCAGCACGGTTTTGGGCCGTTAAAGCTTTCCAACTTTGTAAAGCCGTATAGGCAGCTTCAACTGCTTGGGTTGCCTCCGCTGCTCCCATATTAGGAATTGTGCCAATTTCTTCGCCTGTAGCTGGGTTACTCACCGGAACCGTGGCATTTGACTGTGCAGCTAGCCATTGCCCATTAATATAGGCTTGTTGCTGAAATAGTTCAGTACTTTGTAAACTCGACATATCGTCTTCCTAACTGAAGAATCAGGTGTAAGTCATGTTTACACCTGAATAAATCCCTTTGTTTTTATTGATGGTACTGCGCCACAAGATGTTGGAAGTAAGCAATACCATGCTCACTGATACCAGAACGTTGCTTGTCAGTCATGATACGGCCTTGACCACGATAACCACGTGATTTCAATCCACGTTGTACGCTCTCTACCAAGTTCAAATCTTCCGGGCGGAATACATTGCGATACCACTCAATCAAATCTTTTTGATCTTGAGTCAGTTCTTCGTTCGTAAAGTAAATATCGTAATGCTGCAAAGTTGTTTCTGCATCAACAGGGAATTCATAAATAACTGTCATGAAGTTGCTGCCTGGTGGTACGTTGAACATGGTGCAAGGCCAAGTCCAGAAACCATGAAACTCAGGATCTGTTACTGATGGATCAAGTTTGAATGACTTCTCAGATGAACGTGCAAAACCATATTGCAATGTCCAGTTTTGATGCGTTGTGTGCCAGTATTTATCGACTTGTACAGAGTCAGCAAAGCCTGGATGTGCAGGTCCACAGTGGTAGCATTCCATGTAGTTATCAACAATCACTTTCCAGTTTGCTGGTGTTTCTGTCACAAAGCGTGCTGCCAATTTTAAATCTTTAATCACACCACATGCTTGATTTAAACGTTCAGCAAAGCCCGGGAGCTGGTCTTCTACACAAGTCGCATTTTCATCCATATTAATAAATACGAAACCTGCATATTCTTCGACTTTTAAAGGCACCATGCTTGAGTTTTCTTTATCGAAAGATTCAACGTGGTCACAGTTACGTGCCAATGCCAAGCTACCGTCTAGCTTAAACGTCCATGCATGATATGGGCAGGTAATTACATTTTTTGCTTTACCACTACCGCTTAAAAGTTCATGACCACGGTGTGGACACACATTATAAAATGCGCGTAGAACACTATCTTTACCACGAATGATGACAATATTTTCACCAATTACTTTACGGGTAATATAGTCATTTGGCTGAGCCAACTCACTACCATGTGCAACGCAAATCCAGCTTTTAGCAAAGATTGCCTCTTTCTCGTGCTCAAAAACTTGAGATGAAGTATAGAAAACTTTAGGGAAAGTCCATGCAACATCTGGGTTTGCGCAAAAATCTTCAGGTAATTTTTCAACTGCACTCATGTTTTTACTCCATTAAATTCTTTTCGTCCAAATGACTCGATATTAAATTGATGTCTTTTCGACACTGCCAAACATGCGGCGTATCGCACTAAGCATGTTTTGATATAAATGTTGAACTTCCGGACAGTCACGCATCAGACGTAAACTGCCATGTAATAAACCTTTACCTAAATGAAACTCGTTAGGGATGCCTGCTTGTTCCAGTTTTTGGGTAAAGAGATAACCGTCATCACTTAAAGGGTCATATTCTGCAACAGCCACAAAACTTGTAGGCATATCTGAAAAGTCCGTCGCCAATAAAGGGGCTAGACGTAAATCCTGCCAATCTTGTGAGTTCGGAGCATATTCCTTTAAATAAAAATGCATATCTTCTGTCGTTAACAACGGCGCATGGGCGTGCTTTTGTGCGGATGCAGTATCAAATGCTGTCGTTAAACATGGATAAACCAATACCAGCCCTTGAGCTTGTAAACCACTATGTTGTAGTTCCACTGCAAGGGCAGCTGCTAAATTACCGCCCGCGCTATCGCCTGCTAGAACGATATTTTCACTATCGATTTGCCAAGCTGAACCATGTTGTTTAAGCCAGTGATAGACTGCTAAACAATCTTCAAAGGCTGCTGGAAAGCGATGCTCTGGTGCCAAGCGGTAATCCACACTAATAACAACCGCATTTAAGTCCTTACACAAATAACTGGTAATAAACTCATGTGAATCGAGTCCACCCACCATCCAACCACCACCATGTAGATACAACACACATGGCCAACCAGACTCAGGTCGATTTGTTTTTGGTAAATACACACGAACAGGCACAGGATGCTCTTCATTTGCAATCACTTGATCTTCTACATCTAACTTGTCATCACGTGGCAAAGTGTAGTGTCGGCACATGGCATCATATGCCGCACGGACTGAGTCAATATCTGCATCTGCTGGTGAATAAATGCTGCTCCAATACACAAGGCTTTGCATTTCTTCACTTAAGGCATAAGTAGCCTGTTCATATGTCGTCATTACCGTTCCCTCTAGCTGGTTTTTCTATCCAGTTTGATTGAGCTTGCAAGCTCAAGCTGCATCCGTTTTGCATGTTCATCTTGAGTCTGGTTTAAACCAATTTCCTGATCATCATAACCTTGTTGCTCAATTAAATGTGATGGGACTTTGGCATAATCTTGTATGAGCCATTTCACTAAGCCATAGGTCTGAATCAGAATAATCACGATGAATGGTAAAGCCGTCACAATAGTTGCCGTTTTCATGGTATCTAATGGTGCTTTACTAAAGATCATGGCAATTGGAACCAAGGTCAGCATGACACACCAGAACAAGCGTGCATTTGGCGATGGATCTTGCCCTTCACTTAAACCGCGTGTACATGTTGCTGAAACCGCATACCCAACTGCATCCATATGCGCTGCCAAGAACACCACCATAATGCCGAGGAAAATCCACATCATGAGTTTTCCGGCAGGTAATAGGCTGAGCAATTGACCAATCGCAACCTCACCACCTTGTTGGCTCAAGATTTGTGGCACATTTACAGCCCCATGAATAAAGCTATAAACGCTATAGTTTTCAAATACACCAAAGATGAACCAAAGACCAACACTGCCACCAATGACCATGGCAAAGATCACTTCTTTAATAGTACGGCCTTTGGAAACACGCGTTACAAAGAGTGCCACACCTGGTGCATATGAAATCCACCATAACCAGTAGAAAACAGTCCATTCACGGGTAAACTTGCCGTCACCCATTGGATCGGTAAACAAGCTCATATCGACAAAGTTAGTTGCCATTAACCCGAAACTCATTAATGAATTATTCAAAATGAATTGAGTCGGACCAAAGCAAAGTACATAAATTGCAAATAACACTACACCCAAGCACACCATATGGCTTAAACGCTGCATGCCCTTGTCCATACCTACATATGAACTGAGTGCGAACAGAACTGAAACTGCCAAAATAATGATGACCTTGGTCATAAAGGTATTTGGAATACCTGTGAGCTGAGACAAAATATTGGTAAATGTCACGGCAGTGAGTACCAATGAAATCGTCAATGCGCCAAACATACAAAGCAAAAACATTAAGTCGACCAAACGACCAACCACTCCAGTTGATTTAAAGCCTGTCACAGCCTCAATCACTGAAGCTAAACTTAAACCCTTGTTTTTTCTCACATGGTAGCTGTAGCACAAAGAAATTGATGCCAAAGCATAAATTGCCCAAGCACTTAAGCCAGAGTGAAAAAACGAGTAAGCCACGCTATATTTCAATGCTTCTGCTGACTCAGGCGGTAAGCTCAAACCCGGAGTTTGATAATAGTAGGCCCAGTCCAAAAAGCCCCAGTACAATGTAGAAGACCCAATACCCGACAAGATGAACATAAAAATCCATGACATCGTGGTGTATTGAGGTTTTCCTTCTCCAAGCTTAATTTTTCCGTATTTACTAAAGGCAAGACCAAAAGTAAAAATGATAGCTAAAAAAGCAAACAGTAATACTGGGGTTGTAAATACCGATGTCGTCCACTGCATCCACGTTGCAGCAATCTTTATCGATTCTTGCGAATAAATCGCCAAACCAGCAACTGAAATAAATACAAACAGTAAGCTGGTTACGGCAAGGAATTTATCCGTATAAATTTTTGTGTTTTGATTATCCATATCCATACATCCATTTTTGGATGGCGTTATTCCATAGCGAATACGTCCATTTTAGTTTGGGCTACACATGATGCAATTGCATCTCCTACCTCATAAGTCTTTGCCTGACCGCCGATATCGGCTGTTTTTGGGCCATTAATTAATACATTCTCAATCGCCTGCATAATATCTTGACCCGCTTGGATACAGCGCTCGTCTTCTTCTCCAAAGAATTCGAACATCATGGCACCCGACCAAATCGCAGCGATTGGGTTGGCAATTTGTTTACCGTAAATATCTGGTGCTGAACCATGGACAGGTTCAAACAGTGATGGAAATTTTCTTTCTGGGTTTAAATTTGCAGAAGCTGCCAAACCAATGGTTCCCGTACATGCAGGACCTAAATCGGAAAGAATATCGCCAAATAAATTCGATGCCACAACCACATCAAAACGTTCAGGTTGTAAAACAAAACGAGCCGCTAAAATATCAACATGCTGTTTATCAGCTTGAATTTGTGGATACTGTTTTGCCATCGCATCAACGCGCTCATCCCAGTACGGCATGCTCACTGCAATACCATTTGACTTGGTCGCTGCGGTAATTTTTTTCGCATCTCGCTGATTTGCAAACTCAAATGCATAACGCAAAATTCGGTCTACGCCATGACGTGTAAATACGGCTTCTTGTAAAACAAACTCGCGGTCTGTTCCTTCAAAAGCTTTACCGCCAATCGCTGAGTATTCACCTTCACTATTTTCACGAACCACGTAGAAGTCGATATCGCCCGGTTTTTTACCTACCAATGGACATTTCACACCCGGCATTAAGCGCACTGGACGTAAATTCACATATTGGTCAAAACCACGACGGAACTGGAGCAGCGAACCCCAAAGCGAAATATGGTCAGGCACTTTATCTGGCCAGCCTACAGCGCCAAAATAAATTGCATCGTAGCCCTGCAAAGTTTCGAACCAGTCATCTGGCATCATTTTGCCGTGCTCAAGGTAGTAATCGCAGCTTGCCCAATCGAAAGCATCTAGCTGAAGATCAATGCCGTACTTCTCTGCTGCTGCCTTTACAACCTTAATACCTTCTGGTAGAACTTCTAAACCAATGCCATCGCCTGCAATCGTGGCAACTTTATATCTTTTTGCCATAAGCTTCCTTCACACCTTCGACTAATATCCTTGTATGGCTTAAACATGATGTTTTAAGCAAAAATGATCAACAACAGAACTATCACTCCAATGGACACGGATCGTGAATAATCTACCTAACCTATCGGATTTAAAGGTTTTTTGCACAGTCGCCAAACTAAAAAGTTTTGTCGAATCTGCTGAGGAACTCGGGACATCGCCAGCTTTTATTAGCAAGCGAATTAATATTTTAGAAAACACGTTGAGCTGCAAACTTTTTCATCGCAGTACACGTCACGTTAGCCTGACAGAAGATGGCAAACTCATTCTTGAGAGAGTTTCAAATATTCTTGAAGAATTTGATGAAGTTTGTGAACTGGTCAATAACCCGCTCAGTACGCCTACGGGTCGTATGGATATTATTAGTAGCTTTGGTTTTGGCAGAAAACATGTCGCACCAATTTTGTCTAAATTAATGATGCTGTATCCAAAACTACAGATTCATTTTGATACCATCGACAACACCAAAGACCTGATTCAACACAGTATTGATTTAGACATTAGAATTGGTAATGAAATTGCACCCAATATGATTGCGAAGAAGCTGGCTTCTAATTTTCGTATTTTGTGCGCGTCACCGAGTTATTTACTTAAACACGGCGTACCTGACAGTATTGAAGATTTACAAACACATGACTGTTTAACAATTAGTGAACGCGACCAATCCTCGGTTTTATGGAAATTTAGGCATGCTTCCGAAGATGTCTCAGTACATATCAAACCCCGCTTTGTTTCAAATAACGGCGAAATTATTCATCAACTTGCCATAGAAGGTCACGGTATTATTTTCCGTTCGATTTGGGATGTTGCAGATGAATTGATTACCGGCCAACTTCAGCATATTTTGCCTGAGTACTGGCAAGATGCAGATGTCTGGGCAGTTTATCCATCACGACTCAAAAGCTCCTCCAAACTGCAAACCTGTATTTTGTTTATTCAAAATGAATTGCTCAATCGTTTACAGCATGTGCAAAACCTAAGCCGTGGTCAACTCATTTCACCAGCGGTCAAACGAGAACCACCGCCTGAAAAAGTCTTTCTATAAAAAAAGCCCTAAGTGGGCCTGTTCACTTAGGGCAATAGTTTACTTTTAACTTTTAGAAATAATATCCAATTGAAAGATAAAACAGTTTATCCCAATCATTACTGCTACCTTGTGCAAGGCCATTCGCCCCACCACCTACCATTGGATCATTTTTACTCATAATATATTCACCCTGAATACCAATGGCTTTGTAATTAAAATAAACGCCTGCAATTAAACGCTCAGAGTCTTTATATCCATCCTCATCTTTGAAAAAGCGGCTATGAGAGATATAGGGCTTAATATTTTCAATTTTGTGGAATGGCTGAGCAAAGGTATAGTTAATTTCATTGACTAGATATTTGCCTTTGTTAGCAACTTGATACGGATAATCAAATGCTCCAATGGTTGAGCTATTTGGCAATAAATTATCGCCATTAGTGACATCTTGCTTACCTGCTAAGAACATCCATTGCCATGCTTGATATTGCGTTTGAGCAAATACATTCCATGATTTGCGGTGTCCATCTTCATCTGTTCTTTTATTTTCTAAATCTGAATACCAAACTGAACCACCTAACTCGGTCGAAAATTTTTGAGCTTTATCAAGCTCAAATTTTCTAGAAGCTCGAGCAATCCACATATTTTTTTCTTCAATATTGGTTCCTGTAGTTAAATCATCAGCTTCAACGAAATTACCACTATATCGGCTTGAGTCTTTTGATGTCCCCTTATAATTTCCTCCATCAGTTGGATAGAATCCTAAGGTTAAATTGTATTTGTCATCTGCAAATTTATATTTAATCCCCAGATTATCAATATCTTCTAAACCAACGGTATTTAAAAGCGTTTCGTAATAACTACTTCCCCAAAATTCACCAAAGCCAAAATCAACAGGCTGCAAACCTGCCGTGACTCTTTGTTGGTCAGATAACTTATACCCTACCCAAGCTTTTTTTAGAAAAATCGCATCACACAAGCGATCATATTGATAACAACGGACATCCGCACCTGCAATCCAATCTGGATTTTCATAACCTAGCACTAATTTAATATCAGTTAATCGCCAGTCATCATTTTGAGAACCTTCATTTGCATCAACTACATAATCTTTATGCAAATAACGAGAACGTACTGCGCCAGAAACTTTAAATTGACCCGAATCTAAAGTTGGATCTCCCCAACTTAAATCAGCCGCAGAAGCCTCTACTCCCGCCGTTAAACTTAAAATTCCTAAAAATAATAATGACCTTTTCATGTCTTCAACATCCTTGTTAAGTGTTATAAGAACATGAAGAAATTGGCTTAGACAAACAATGCCAGAAGTATGAAGTCGGTCTTTACAAACTGTGTTTAATCAAAAAAACAAGCATAAAAAAAGACCACGCAGGAGCGTGGTCTGTAAAATGGTGGCTATGACGAGACTTGAACTTGTGACCCCCGCATTATGAGTGCGGTGCTCTAACCAACTGAGCTACATAGCCGTAAACTGTGCGCGCATTATCTTAGCTTCTTAACCGCGCGTCAAGAAAAATTTTCAATAAAATTAGGTGAAGTGAGCCTATAAGCCGGGTTCTGTCGAGGATGGTCATTCCTCTAGGCGTACAATCACTCATACGCTCAAGCGACCTACCCGAATCCAGTACGGGCCGCACCTAGGATTCCTATTTGGTCTTGCTTCTGGTGGGGTTTGCCATGCCGTGAACTGTTACCAGACACGCGGTGCGCTCTTACCGCACCCTTTCACCCTTACCTCACGAATGAGGCGGTCTACTCTCTGCTGCACTTTCCGTCGGCTTTCACCGCCCAGGCGTTACCTGGCACCCTGCCCTATGAAGCCCGGACTTTCCTCTCCTGCTTCAGTCACGGAGACCTCCACAGCAGCGACCATCCGGCTCACTTCGAGGGCGCATATTAACAAATTTATTGACTAATTGCTTGTGCTTTTTTGAGCAATTAATCTTTTATATTTGTCGAGTAACTGTTCTTCCGTTTCCTCATGCTGCGGATCTTTTGGAATACAGTCTACTGGACAAAATAATTGGCACTGTGGCTGGTCATGGTGACCAACGCACTCTGTACATAAATCCGGATTGATTTCATAAATCACTTCGCCCATAAAGATCGCTTCATTGGGACAAACTGGTTCACAAACATCGCAGTTTATGCATTCATCAGTGATATATAACGACACGTTACCAACCTTGTTGATGTTTACGTTCAAAAGCTTCAACCACAGCTTGCGGAACAAACTTGGTTACATCTCCTTTTAAACGAGCAATTTCTCGAATTAATGTCGAAGAAATAAAAGAATACTGTTCAGAAGGTGTTAAAAACACCGCCTCGAAATGTGGATCAAGCTGACGGTTCATATTGGCCAGTTGAAATTCATATTCAAAGTCAGAAACTGCTCTTAAACCACGAAGTACTGCTGTGGCCTTTTGTTCTTTAAAAAAGTTAACCAACAAACCATCAAAACCTACAAACTCAACATTTGATAGATGGCCTAATGATGATTGCGCCAGTGCAACTCTTTCTTCTAAGCTGAACAAAGGGTTTTTATGATGTCCAATTGCAATCGCTACTACAACTTCATCAAACATTCTTGATGCTCTAGTAACTAAATCAACGTGCCCATTCGTGATAGGGTCAAATGTTCCAGGATAAATTACACGCGTTTTAGACATCCGCTAGTACTCTAATTGTATTGTGCGCCTATTTTAGCAAAAGTTATACATGAGACGAAATATTGATATGTGGGAAAAAACTTCACCTTGGCATCAGTTTACGGCACAATAGGGACAATTGTGGAAGTTTGAATTATGGCGAAAGCAACAGTAGTAAAGAATAATAAGTGTCGATGTTTATTTTAATTCTCTATAGTTCCTTTTTTAAAGCTAAGTTATTGAATTATAAAAGTTGCTGTTCTTATTAGTTCCTTATAGTTTGTTTACATCCTCCAAAAAAACGGGTAATAATGCGGGTAACAAACTACTTACCCTTACCTCATGGCCTCTGTAAAACTTTCCGACCTAAAGATTAAAGCACTAAAACCCAAAGAAAAAGTCTACAGAATATTGGATGCAGATAGACTTTACATAGAAGTTCGTCCTTCAGGAGCTAAAGTTTGGCGGTTTAAGTTTGTTTTTAATGGTAAAGAATCTTCTATGAGTCTTGGCGAATACCCGGCTATTACTTTGGCAGACGCTAGAATCTTAAAGGATGAAATGCGAGCAAAATTAGCCAAAGGCATACACCCAGTAGAAGATAGACAAAATAATAAGGCCAAGGCATTAGAAGAAGGAAAAAATACATTCAACGCTATTGCAGCCGAATTTAAAGAAAAACGTATGACGTTGAAGTCTGAAATTTATCAAGAGAAGTTCGATACTGCTTTAGAAAAAGATATATGCCCAGTTATTGGCAAAAAAAATATTAAAGATGTGACTGCGGCTGACGTATTGAAGATTTTAAATAATACGATTAATCGTGTTACTAAAGAAACCAATGGAAAAATGACGGGTGAATCTGCTGCTTTACAAAATCGAAGATTCATTGGTGCTGTAACCCGTTATGCAATTGCTACTTTAAGGCTTGAGAACGACCCTACTTATGCTGTACGTGATGTGATCAAGCGCCCTCGTGTAAAACATGCAAGAGCCTTAACTAAAGAAGATAGAAAAAAGGCAAGAACTCAATTGCCTAAATACAATGGAACAGAGACTGTTAAGAATGCTGGCTTCATTCTCTTATATACAATGCTTCGGGCAATTGAAATTAGAAAAATGCAATGGAAATGGGTCGAGTTTGATACACGACTTATTAGATTTCCAGAAGAGGCAATGAAGAAATCCAGAATCCATATTCTCCCTATATCTGACCAAGTATATGAAGTACTTAAGCGTCAATATACAATCTCTGGTGATAGCGAATTAGTTTTCCCTGCTATTTTCAGTAAGAAAAATGATGGCATGTTAGCTAAAGAAACGCTTAACAGTATGCTTGAATATATTGGCTTAAAAGGCGTTACCACTCATGATTTTAGAGCTACAGCTTCTACCCTACTGTATGAAAAGGGCTATGAGGAAGCTTGGGTAGAAAAACAGCTTGCTCATGCTGAATCTAACAAAACCAAAGCATCTTATGACCATTCACAGCACTTGGATGCTAGGCGAAAAATGATGCAAGACTGGGCTGATATTGTTGATAGCTGGAAAGACTAATAATTTTGCTTCTTATCAAAGGTCCATCTTTTGCCATTGTAAGTCACTGTGCCATCTAAATTAATCGGCAACTCTTTTAATGAGTAGTCATAAATTTTAAGAACATTCCCATTCTTATCTAAATCAGCGGGTAGATTGCAAGTATTCTCCATTCTGCCCGCTTCCGAAACCATGATCATGACTTGCGACATCACAAAGCCCTTACACAAATCGAGACATTAACGTTACTATTAATTGTGTGAGCTGTGCAACCTGAGAAGATTAAACACAGCAATGTGATGATCGATGCAACTTTGGTACGTTTGCACATATTAGTTACTTCTTTAAAAAGAGTGCTCGCTCTGCTTCTCGGCGACGAACAAGGCCCTTCATAACCTTACCGCCTTAGTTTACCTCAGCAAGCAAATTACATGTGTGCTCAAGCTTTCCAACTTCTGTGACCATAATCATTAATTGCTGTATGATAAAACCTCGAGAGAAAAAGAGATGAGAATAATTTTGCTCAAAATGTGCAATTATCCAGATTATTGAGCAAATAATTACACATTAATAAAGGCTCTTACTTAAGAGCCTTCACAATCGCACCGTGTCTTGCTTTGCAGTCATTATATTTTGCAACTGTATCAACTGACCAGATCATTAAATCTTTGCCCGTTGTTCCCGCCAATTCGTTCAGATCTGGGCATGGTTGCAATAGGTTAGCTGGTATTACCGGCTTTAATGAGTTCATTGAGTTGCTGCACCCCAGCATCGTCAACACAGCTAGACTTATAAACAGGACGCTCAACGATCTTTTGCACTTCACGCTCAATATATTCGACTTTAGTGCTTTGCTCTGCTTTGACTTTTTCATAGTCTGCGCTCACTTTATTGATCTGATTTTGCTTTTCCGCAAGTGCTTTTAAATTCTTGCGCTCAATCTCTTGGATCTGCGATTGACACTTTTGTTCAGCTTCTTTTAACTGACCAGTTTTGTAATTGAGTACAGCCAAAGATATGGCCAATAAAAAAGCGAGAAACACAATAATGATTTCTCGCCAATATTTAGCAGCAAATACAATCCACATCACTGCGCTCCCATACATTTTGCGTGTCGTTCAAGCTGTCTGGTCCAAACCCCATAGCAGCCGTTAGAACGGATTGAGCAATCGCGCTTTGCAACATATTTCCATTTCAATAACGATTCGCAAGCTGCCTTATACTTCCCTACCTTTAGATTTTTCAGCATTGATGAGCTAGACCATGCACCAATCCCGTATTGATACGTGAAATCGAGGTATAGGTCATATTCAGTTTGTGATAATTTCACGCCCTTCAATGAATCTTTAAACGCGACTTCACGCTTAGCCACATCATTTCGCAACCACTTATCTGCGGTCGCACGTGTAATTGGTGGATCTGTCATTTTTACGGGTGAGCCATCTGGTTTGAATGTTGAACCATGGCCCTGTGTTGGACGATCCCCTTTAACGGGTATCACTGGCTTTGATGTAAACCCTTCATCGTTTTTTACGCCCACAAAAAAAGCAGCCGAAGCTGCTAAGACTGCTGCAATATATTTAGTCTTGTTTGACATCACAGTCACCTTTTAAGTTTTTTATACGCAACTTGTATTCAGCCTTTCGCATTTCGTGCTCCAACTTTTCACGGCGATTACGGGCAATTGCAAAATAAATTTGAATTGCTAAGCCAAGTGCAGCAATTAGCAAGCCGCCCCATGCGATAACATCGATCTTTGCTGCAAATCCGATAAATGACCCCACACCGCTGGTTGCTGTTACTTTTGATGTTAATGTTGCTGCACTAGCTTCAAGTGCAGACTGAGTTTCAGACATTTTGTTTCTCCAGAAATAGGCAATAAAAAAAGCACCCGAATTGGGTGCTCAAAGTTCTTTTAAAGTTTAAAGGGTTTGTAAGATTTTCCCTCCGTTAATCAATTGAGTTGTTAGCGGCGCCACCCCAACAATTGCAGGTCCACCCGGCCCCGGCTGGCCTTCAGTTGTGCCATGGTATTGCCAGTTCCATGTTCCATCATTGGTGGATTTGGTACCTCGTTCGCCCCAGTTTCCACCATCACCTGATAATGGAGACCCATAACGGTCATTTTGGGTTCGGTAACCTTTACCGGGTACCGAAGCTTCGGCATCGGTTACTTTGACAACCATAAAGTCTCCATTAAAGTACCAACGCCAGTCTTGTGAATCGTTAGTAATAGGTTGTCCGGTCATAACCCGACCAAAAGGTGCTCCAGCTCCACCGGGAATACCCTGAACTCCATACGATAATCCTGTATAAATACCGCTTGGTGTTGCGCCGCCACCAGATCCGCCTCGAGCTAGAGTACCGCCATCAATAATCAGGTTTAGTTTGCTGTGCCGGTTCAATAAACCGGGTGCTCCCTGAAACCCATCACGGCGGGTTTTGGTAAAGTTGTAATCCGGATCGGTTTCCCAAGCGCCAAATGCCAAATGAGGTAAACCGCCATCACCACCACGTCCAACTACAGCACCTTTAATCGTCAGATTCACCACCAGATCAGGTGGGAACTCCCCTGTATCTATCGCTGGTAATTCAGTTGCAGCAGGAACGATATACTCTCGTTTTGCAGGACTAGACTTATAGTCGAATTTATAGACAAATCTGGTTTCCGGTCGATAAGAACTTGAGCTTGAAACCAGCGCACCAGCTTCAACTACAAAGCTAATTTCTCCAGTCGTTGGTAAATCACCTCTTTGCATTTGATATAAACGTGCGAGATTAATATCAAGCTGGTCATATCGAATGTAGATCGGTGAATCATCAACCGGTACATCAATAAAGTCTTTATCGTTGAGGTAATAGCGCTCATCGTAATTAATTGCAGTAATGGTATTAGAGAACTGGTCAGCCGGTTCTCTTTTCGCTACCAGATAAGGCAATGAGCCTTTGGTATCGTCATTAACCACCGTGTAGATAGTATTTACAAAATCATCAGGACTAAGCTTTAAGGCCCCGTTCGGTAAACGGCCTAAAACTACTTTGTTCTTGGCTGAACCCGGCGTAACGGGAATCAGGTCCACGGTACCATCCCCCATTTGCAAATAAATCACATAGCTCTTGCCTGCAATGAAATCTACATCATGGCTTAAGGTGAGAATTAAGCCCTCTTGCTGTACCACCTCACCGCTTTGATGAATACCATTGCGATAATCCGCTACAGCAATCCGGTCACGTAAAACCAATAATTCTGATTCTGGTGCCGCATCAAAGGTAATGGATTTGCGCTGGAAGCGCATCTTGTTCCAAATCCGGTATGCATTGAAATGCGCTTGCCACTTGTTTCGTACACCAACAGATTTCACCTCTTTTGGGTTTTTGGCTCCTTTATCCGGTAAATAGATATTGATACGGCTATCGTCGGTCGGATCCGTGTATTCATAGATCAGTCCGTCGTAGTCATCCATCACGCCAAAGGTCAGGTCATGCTTGTAACTATCCGGAATGATATTCCTGAAGTTAAACAGCATTACCGAGTTATCAGTTGGCCGTTCAAAATAAAGCTTGAGCTTATTGTTTTGCCGATATGCAGTACAAAACACCGCATCACAAAGATTGGTAACCAGCTCTTCAAAAGATAGATTCGTATCATCAATGGTAGTACAGAACTCAGCCGCTAGCGGCGTACCAAAATAATCAACTACATCATTATAGGTCCGATAGATGTTTTCAAGATCAATCTCATCGATCGAACGGCGGCCAATCTTGTCATCGAGTGCCATAGATACCAAAGCATCAGCAAAGCTAGACGTTGGATATAGCTCTGTTGTCATTGCCCCGTTTTTATAAGTCGGCAACATTCGCTGGAGATCAAAATTGATCTTGCGGGACTTAACAGATAAAGCTCCAGTGGTTGCATAAGTACGCGCACGAAAAACCGTTTCATGTTCATACACTGTGCTTTGCAAAGGATATGCACCGTAAAGCGCCTGCCACTTTACTTCATCCACTACCGTTGTAACCGCGGGTGTTGGTGTTAATCGGCGTGCACGGACACTACAACGCCCCTGAAACGTGACCATATCAAGTGTTGCACCAACGGTCTGACGTGACTTTGCCGAACCCTTCAAAATGATCTGTTTCAGCATCGGATTGCCAATAGCTGCACCAGATTCATTAACCGGTGTTACTTCAACTTCAATCGTGACGTTAACAGCGGCCTGATTCCCCCCTGCTGAAACGGTATAAAGTCCATTGGTGGCCACAAAATTACACAGCACCCGACTACGTTCAACATTGTCCAGAATGAATGGACCAATCCATTTTTCACCTATTGAACTGATCTTTGGTGACAAAGCTGCTGTTTGCTGGTTACTTAACTCTTTAACCTTTAACCAGTTAGCATTAACGGCCGCCGGATTTGATAACGTCATGCGATCATCAGCTACTGATAGAACGCTGTAAGTGCCGTTTAAATCATAAGTCTGGCCGTTAAACGTAAATGAGGCATTGGTGATTTCTACACGGTCATTACTTACAAACTTAGTGGTTAAATCCGTATTGTTTGCTGTTGCCCGTAGGATCTCGTTTGGATATGCAAAATGAAGGTAGTTCGTACCTTCTAAAGACTGTGTGTCTGCTGGACGGAGAACTTGGCCATTAACAGAAGTTTGATGCTGAACCGTTAGTGGCGGCGTGGTAATTTCGGTACCAAGCGAGAAATATGGCTCACCTGAAACAATATCTACACCTGGTCGAAAGACTTCTACCGATGCGCCAGCAATATCAACAATGTTGGTTTCACCGTCATATGCACCGTTAATTTTATAGTGTCCACGACCAATACAACCCACTACATGCTCAACTTCAACGTTGTTTTCATATACCTTGTAAGGTACTGCGATTAGGTCGGGAGTATTCCACCCAGCTCCATAGTTATCAGCAATACGACCATTCACCCGGATCTTGTTTTCCCGGTTAGAAAGTTCATTGTTTGCTGAAGAAGACTGGTTAGTATTTTGAGTAGTCTGGGCTATCGATGGAGTCGGCATTAAAAATGCGATCGCAATACTAATCACAATCGAAACAATAGCAGCAACCCATTTTGGGTTCTCAACTACGATAAAAGTACCCGGTAAGAAATCAAGCTGCTTTAACTCATAAGCATTCTTCGGTGTGACTTCGTTCGCAAATGAAATTTCCGCATGATCCATATTGCTTGTGGTATGAAAGATACGGACATGCTCAGGCATATGTTCATATTTTGAAGTGAGCCATTGCCCAATGGTTTGAGCCTGCTCAATTGTCTTTTCTTCAGACAAAGCATCTTTTTTATAAATAACTTTAATCATAATAACTGACCCGATTAAACCCCATTCCCATCACGAACTCTTCAGGCAAATAAGTGACTCCGCTTTCCATGAGATGAAGAATCTTTTGCCCACGAAAAAGCCCCACATGCGGGGGCTTATTTCTTTGTCTAGGATGGAAGGCGACTATGCAGCCTTCCTTGGGCATGGGTAGCGGATTTAAAAGTTTTAACCGTGAAGATAAAAAAGTAATTTTGCCCTTAGGCTGCATAAAGAGTTCAAGCGCTTCCGCCCGATCTATGCCGTATAGGTCCATTGCAGCTTCATGAACAAAGTGAACACAGTTGTAGTGATCCTCGTCATATTGCCTATCGAGCAAATGATCATGACTTTTCATATAGCCCCCTTCAAACCACTAAAGCGATCCAGTGCAAAAATGTCCCCAGTTTTAGTGGTATTTAATCGTGGTGATTCAGCCTTGAATGTCACAGCTTTATGGTTCATTGCAACACTGGAGAGTTGCAGTCCGAGTAAATAAAACATTGGAGAATTCAGATTGTCTGAACTGTAAATCCGGTAATTTACTGTTGGCTTTACATCTGGATATTGGCCTTCGATTACCCGTTCAAACTCATCAGGCATTACATCACCTAAACCAGATATAGAGACTGTTAAAGTCTGGTCCAGATCACCCAGCATTCCGGATCTTTGAATAGATGCTGGCAAAAATTCATAATAGACCTGACCGGATCCTTCCTTATGTTGTACATACACCCCGCGATCATCATTACGAACTATTCGGTATGTGTTCATAAAAGAAGGATGAGAAAGCTCAATACACTCCAGTTGATAGACATCAACTTTCCGGTTGAAAAAGAACTTGGCATATTCGTTATCCATTAGACCTCCCAATCCTTAATCAAAGCTATATCGGCCGTAAGGTTAGGCTGGTTTTGAACAACTTCGAGCTGTGCATTTACCCGGTAAAGATTGCCATTCACTTCATTGGTCTTGAACGAGTTCGGAATGAAGTTACATAGGTATTGCTGACGTGCTCCCTGATCAATCACCAGATCTGCATAAAATGAGGCCGGTTTATTCTGGTAGACCCGCCAGAACGCCATCATTTTATTGAAATCGGTTTTACTTAAATTCCAGTTCACATCGACAATATGGCTATTACGTTTTACATCGATGTAATAGCGACCACGCCCGCCATCCATCTGCTGACGCTTTACATCATCACCTGGTGTTACGCCATAGCCGCTGGTCTGAGGATTTAGCTTTAACTTGTACATAACTTTCCTTCAGGTAATAAAAAACCACCTCGAAGGGTGGTTTGATGAAATAAGTTTTAGATATTTAAATTAATTACAAAAACAATTTAACATTAAGAAATCGATTTAATAATAGTTTCTTTACCATCTTCAAAAATCTCTTTCACTACAAACTTGCAGTAGGCTCCATCTTGAGATGGTTCAGTCAGTAAAGCTGGATTCACAAAATCTTTGATCTGTTTAAAACGGATCAATTCATAATTTCCATTGCTTTTCAACTGATAGTCCATTTTTACATCACAACTATACATAGTAGTTGACCCAATAACAGAAGTAAGCCTGAAAGTTAACTTCTTATTTGCGGGTACTTTAAACTCAAAAAATTCTTCACCATTATTTAAACTGATTGTGGGTTTAGGCATATTTAATTTTTTGGGCTCATGCATAGAGCCATACTTTGTTAAATTATTTGAAATCTGCTTAGTTATTAGGTTTTTTGAAATTTTTTCACCCTCATTATTTTGATAAGTAATATAGAACTGCACCATGGGTACATTACTTCTATAAACCCTTAAATTCGCTGTATCACCTGCTATTTCATCTTGATACATATTTGTAGATTTTACGAGATTATTTACCGCAGGAATGGCACATCCCGTAAGGCCTAAAAGTGTTGTAGAAATTACAATTATTTTTTTCATGTCTTAGCCATCAATTTTAATGCCAACAGACTCTATCACCTTGAAATTTAAATATTATGAAAATGAACCCTCCGAAAAGGGTTCAAATTATTAAGTACGATTCCGTCTTGCTGTCGTATTCTCAGTCAAAGACCGACTAATGGTTGAGTTTGGATTTGCGATTTGGTCACTTACAAGTTTCGGTACCTTTCTTGGAAGCTGCTTATCCAGTTCATCTGTAACAATGATCCGGACTGTTTTCTCATCCAGTTGTTCAGCTTCAACTGTTGCTCCACTCACCTGATTAATCACTTCAATTTTAAAATTGATTGTCGGTGAAGCTGGCTCAATTGAAGGCATAATCTCAGCTTGAGGACGTGAAGATTGCCCTAAGGTAAAGTCCTGCACATCATCCAGATTTGAGCGATCCTGAACCAAGCCATTTGAAGAAAAATAGACCTTGCCATCATGGAATAGATCAGAATTTACCGAAGAAGCTAACTTATGTGCGTCTCTATTACCCTTATAAATAATCTGAGTATCTTGAACCGGTTGATTAAAGATGTCAGATTGCTTTTGGCTTTCTATAAAGGCATTAGAGCTCATCATTGCACGGCGCATGACACTATCAGCAGAGGCATTGTTATTGAGGAAAGCTTCAGGGCTTGAACTCTTACGCATTTTCTCAACTAAACCAACACCACCCCATCTTTTAATGTCTTCTTGGGACCATACAATTTCGCCTTTGTGGACAATGCCTGCTGGAGTGTGTTTAAGCCCATTTCCTGTATAGCCACCGTCAGAGAATCCTGCGATAGTTTGTCCAGCAATGATCCCGGCATTTGCATAACCAAGTCCAGTTATCATCGTGGCATAAGTAGTTTTTTGAGCCAATGTTAATGCGGATGGATCAGCCATCACTTGTGCAGCAGCCAAGTGAGCGGAGATAATTGCTGAAGCTATAGCAAAAGATTGTTGAGCCACAAACATTGCTTTATAAGAGCGTGAGTTTTCACCACGAGCATCCTTAACAATTTGAGTCAAATTCCCCCATGTGCTTGAAGCAGATGAAAGCATCTGACTGTATAACTGCAATTGACTGTCGTGATCTGCTTTTCTTGCATCAATCGCCTTTAGGTGGTACTCATCCTCCATTTGCTGTCTGGCTTCCTTGAATACTCGCTCCGCTTCCAATCTCTCTTGATAGCTTGCTTTCTCTGACTCTAAAACAGCATTAAGATTGTCTTTTAGCTTCTGATAAGTTTGAGCGTAATCTTCATCCAATACTTGCATATTGGTTTGTTGGGGCTTGGCATAATTCATGGACTTAAGAAATTGACCAGAAGTGTCATATTTATCAGTTAAAGGGCTTCCAACACCATTGCGAATAAAATCCGCCTGAAATGCACTCATCCTCCTTCTGCGCTCTTCAAGATCAGTGATTTTCGATATTTCATCATACTCAAGAGCATATCGTTTTTTTATACGCTCCATTTCGGCCATCATGAACTGCTCAGCTTGAAACAAGCGCTGCTCTTTCGCCAATTCTGATAATGCAATTTCTTGCTTCATCTGTAACTTAAATGAATCAATCGCAATTTTGCGCTGTTCGTCTGTTAATTTCCCCTCAGCAACCAGACGTAATGAATTGGTTTCATATGTGTGCTCAAGCTTTTGTTTTTCAGTCCACTCATGGCCATTCACCTCAAAATCAAATTGTTTTTGAGCCAATTGATCTTCCGCATCAAAACGCTCTTTGATCTTTGGGATTAGGTTAGCCTGACCTGTCTGCAGTGCTAGATTAATTTCTTCATTGCGCGCCTTAGTTCGCTTCGCCTGCTCACTTTCATATTGATCTTGTAGGTTTAAACCCTGCTTGATCAACTCTAAACGCGCTTTGATTTGCTCTCCATAAGCCCTGTCACTATCACCTTCGGACAAGCCACCTTTGCCAACACCACCAGCAATGATGTCGGAATAACGGGAAACCTTGCCTACATATTCTGATACCTCCTTATTTCTTGCCTTGCTGCCAGATACCTTGCCTGTTTTAATGAACTGCTCTGCACCTGCCTCACCTGCATTATGTGAAAGTATTGCCTGAGCCAGGTTACCTGTTTTTTCATAAACCTTAGCAATATTATCAATTGCAATTTTCCCCGATTTTTCCAGATCATAACTATCTGCAACAGACATGTTATTCTGTTTACGATAGCCACTTGTTGTTTGAAAATATCCTATT
This sequence comes from Acinetobacter sp. BD54, assembly GCF_044778325.1. Lineage (NCBI taxonomy): Bacteria > Pseudomonadati > Pseudomonadota > Gammaproteobacteria > Moraxellales > Moraxellaceae > Acinetobacter > Acinetobacter sp. BD54. Next base: position 34,266 of record NZ_JANJEP010000020.1, read on the forward strand.
GCACCAGTATGACTCTTGGCATCTCGAATACCTTTGGATTCTTGAGCCAACAAGCCTGCAATTACACTTGATGGTATTCCTTTGCTTTCTGCATACTTGCCTAAACCACTTGCTTCAATTAAAGCAGCAGAGCGTTTGGCTACCTCCAACTCAGCCTGCGTGATTTTAAGTCTCTTCTTACTCTCCTTGTTTTGCTCACGTATAGAATCAGTTCTAGCATCCGTGATGGCTTTGATTGATTCTTCTGATTTCCAAGTATCCACTAATGACTTCAACGCTTCTTGGTCTACTGCCTTAAGACCCTTAGCTACTGAATCTTTCCAAAGCTTCAGTAAATCATTAGCCTGAGATTCAGAAAAACCCTTTTTCATTACTATCTCGACAAATTGTGTATCCCACAATTTATCTGCATACAATTTCTGTAAGGACTTTTGAGCCTCATCTGCAGCCTGTTTTGTATTCTTGATAGCTTCAGCATGCTTCTGTTGCTCAATTGCTGCATTTTGGGCTTTATTACCCGTTAAGGTAACTTCAATACCAAACAATTTAATGGCTGTTTTGGTCTTATCAGCCTTATCATAAGCTTCATTATATTTGTCGATTTGCTCCTGTAATGCATCTCTTAGGCTTGGGGGTAACTTCTGTTTAGCAAGTTGCTCCATAGCCTCCTTGTAGCTAATTGTGCCCAATCGAGCTTCATTAGAAATCCTTGTAAGTTCAACATTACCTTTACCGAAGTTTTGAATATCAATTAAAGCTGAACCAACAGCCATTTCTGTTTTTTTCAACTCCTCATTTTGAGCTTTAAAGGCCGTTGTTAAGTCGTTAATAGCTTTGGTTTTTGCCTCACCTTTTAAGCCTTTTAATTCTTCAGCTGTACGGTTAGCCACTTCGGCTTGTTCAGCAAGTGTTCTATTCGCTTCTTCTGCCTTACCTTTAAAATAAGTATATGTTGCTGCTAGAGCGGATACACCTAAGGTAATTGCTCCAATTGGACCACCGATCAGTCCTAATGCTCGGCTACCAATACTACCAACTAAAGAGGAAGCTGCTGAGAGCCGTGTTTGTGCAGCAGTTTGTGCATTTGTAGCAGCAGTTACTGCGGCTTGTGCCTGTGCATACCGAGTCGCCGCTGCAGTAGCACCAAATTTAGCTTGGGTTTCTGCATTTGTAGCTCGTACATTTGCTAGATGAGCTTTAGCTGCATTCAAAGTAGCGGTAGCTTCTGCATATTCTGCTTGAGCATTTAATACAGAGGCTTGACGGCTTGCTAATGTTGATGCCATTCCCTCTTTAACCGCTGCGCTCTTCATCAAAATTGCACGAGTGATATAACCAATACCAACCACCAATGCTCCATCTGCAATTAAATCTAAATTACTTGCAAGAGTTTGAACGGATCCAGCTAATACCTGTGCGGCACCACTGCCTTTGCCAGCCTCACCCACAAATTTAGTGATTTCGTTATTTAAAAGTGTGAGTGATTGACCAATGGTTATATCTGTTTTTGCGAATAATGCATCGACATCATCTTGTACATTTTTAAGAGCCTTAACAATTTCTTGTGAAGTAATCTTTCCTTCTGCAGCTACTGAACGTAATTGCCCAACAGTAATACCCATGCCCTGAGCAATAGCTTTTGCTAAAGCTGGGGTTTGCTCCATTACCGAGTTAAGCTCTTCACCGCGCAAAGTACCACTGGCAAGCGCTTGCCCGAACTGTACCAATGCTGCATCAGCTGCCTCTGCACTTGCACCACTAATCGCCACTGCTTTTGACACTGTTTCAGTCAAACGCGCTGTGTCATCCATTGTAAGATTCAGCGTTTTAGCATTATCACTAAAGCGTTGGTAAACCTGTAAAACAGAATCCCAAGCTGAATATGTTTTTTGTGCGATCTGGAACGTATCTTCAGTTGCTTTATTTAGTTCAGCTTGATTATTAGTGACTAATTTAAGACGGTTCTGAAGACCTGTATAAGTATCCATATTATTTATGGCTGCATTAATCGTTACCAATCCAGCCATATATCCTGCTAATGACTTAATAGCAGTACTGTAAGAACGAGCAGATTTTTCCTGTTTATCTAGTTCTTGTGTTGTCGTTTTTATTTCTTGCCCATATTTTTGAGCTTGTTGTGTAGCTTGTTTAGTAGCCTCAGCAGTTTTATTTACTACATAAGATGAATTATTAACTGTAGTATTAAAATTTTGAACAATATTATTTGTGACCTTAATTTGCTTGCCTAGCTCTTCAGAGGTACGGGTAGCTGAATCGCCTTTTTCAGTAATCTTAGACATTTCTGCAGCTAAGGCTTTAGCATTGCGTTCAGCATTTTGCGAATCAATAACAATGACCAAACGGGATTCTTGTGCCATATCACTTTTCTCCAGGCAATAAAAAACCCGACACTTGGCCGGGCTGTTGGTTTAGTTGAATCTATATTTCTTTAGCGCATTTAAGTGATGCAGCTTTTAAGGCATTATCTTTCTTGTAAACCATATCTATATTAAATGCAGATAATGTTGTTTTTGCTTCTAAAACTTCTTGGTTAAGGGCTATAACTTTTAAGACCATTCCATTTTGAGAATAAAGTTGACCATTTGAATACTTAATCTTATTCAGAGTTATGTTGCCACTTGTGTCTTCACAAAGAATCCCGTTGCCATCTTCATTCAACTTAATCGTAGAAAGCCCTGGACCAACCGAAGTTGTCCAAATACCTGTAGCCTGCGGCTTTGTTGGAACAATATCACTGAATTTATTATTTATCATTTGAGTTACTGGAGTAACACAGCCACTTAATGAGATCGCAAGGCCTAATAAAATTATCTTTTGCATATTTCCAAACCCTTATCTTCAGATAGAATTTAACATCGACTTTGGTTAGCTTCTGTTTTTGTCTCTTTTTAAGATAGCAACCACAGCAATAGAATTAAACCCATCACAACACAAATCACTGTTATAGCGAATCCTGAGCTTATCCCTGTCCTTTTTTCATTATTTGACTTACTTTCAGTAGGTGTGGATTTTATTAGATTATTAGTCTTTTCAAACTCCCTAATTTGCTTCTTCTCTGGCTTTTTTAATGGAGGAGGAATCCCAATATGCTCTTCCTTTTTTTTATTCTTTCGTTCAGCCAAAAACCTATTGTTTATAACATCTTTATTGTTTTCTGGAATTTTTATAATAGGCTTTTCCTCAATTTGAGGAGAAGTAACAATCTCTTTTGTTCCATTTTCAGAACTCAAAAGGCTGCTTGAAAAATGTTGTACTGACTGATAATCATAACTAGGAAATAGATCTAGTCCTTGTTTAAAGTTCTCGAATCCATCATCCTTCTTTGCTCTTTTATAGTAAACTCTTAATCGATCATCATTACTATCATTCAAAGGGTTCTCTAGCTTACCCACTTTATAAACATAAGCAATGTGATACAAAGCTTGTAAATGTTTTCCTTCTATTCTAAGTAAATTTCCCATTGTGATATGCACAATAGCATCAAGCCCCAAAGTTTGCTTTTCAGTAAAGTTACATTGTTTTGCGTGCTTGAAATAATTTATTTTCTGCTCGTTAAGATGTCGCCAAGCATCATCAAACCTTTTTTCTTTAATAGCCTCATCGGCTTTGAGTTTATGCTCGGCAGCAGGGCCAAGATAGTCTTTAAGCATAAAAATACCCCTTGTTTAGGGGTAATTTAACAAACTGGTTACTAAATGTCACATAAAGAAAAACCCGCACTTGGCGGGTTCTTGTTGGATTTATTCTCCATTCATCTTCATATAGCTACGTGTGCCTGTATTGATTTGATAAGTTGCGCATATAGAATTTAACATTACTTCTGAGGCACTTTCAGGTACAAGATCTTCTAGTTTTGGATAATTTATTGAAGTTGTTAACTCATCGAATACTTTACCATTTCGTCTAGTGACTATCTGTTTAGCACCAGAAAGTCTGTTTTCGCAATCAAAATAAGTTAGCGATAGTATTTCATCATTAACTTTGGTTTTGGCAATTGGTTTCTTAACTATAACTTTTTCCCAAGCCTTAATAATACTTTTACCATTATAATTTATAGGTGTAATACTATCTGAATCAAAATAAAATACAGATGCATCATTATCCCCAACCTTTTCCCATGTTGCAGCAAGAGAATTTGTACCCAACGATAAAAGTGCTAAAAATACTAATTTATTCATTATTCTCTCCTCATGAATGAAGAAAGAATACCAGAAAGTTATCAATCACACATTCGACATAAAGCTACATTAAAAAACCACCCGAAGGTGGTTTTTATCAAACAAGACTAACTAAGCTATTTCACAATTACTTTGATGCCAAGAATGATTAGTTCCATATGAGAAGCTAATTTCACTTGGGACTAATGTTCTTTCTTGGTGATTTAATGATTCGATCATATTTCGTAATTCACCATCACCCTGCACATGCTCTTTATATAAAGCACGAAGTAAAAGCTCTGTAGGTTTGCCAATTAAACCGCGATCAGCTTCCCAATGTCTAATACTAGTTTCACCGACACCTAAAAGCCCAGCAAGATTTTTCTGTGATAAGTTCAATTCTTTTCGTAAAAAACGAATTTCCTCACCATTCAGGTCAGGCTTTTGAGTAATTAAGTACAACCCAATGGCATTATGAAGTTCATGGACAGACTCAATTGATACGAGTTCGCCATAGTCTTCATCATTTTCAATAGTAAATCCATTGCGCAGCCAAATATTGCTCAAACCGCATTCTTCATAGTGATACATAATTTAGCCTACTCTCTAAATGTAGTGACTACTACTGAGAATTCACCGTTCTCGCTCTGTTTGATTGCCACAGCAGTTGTTATGTATTCGCCTGCAGTACGAACAGAAACATTTAACTGACAATCACCACGAGTATTTGGGTACGGCCCCTCAGTAATTTCTCCATGTTCAAAACAGCAAATAATTTGCTTCATAGAGATACAGCGTTCTTTCATTCTCTCTTTTGCATGTGCAGTTAACCTGATTTTGCTAGTATCTCTAGCAAATGCTCTAAGTTTTTGTTTAGCTTCAGTTAATGTTAAACACATACAAGCAAACACCAAGTTCTCGAAAAGAGTAAAAGAATGCTGAACCGTCAAATATTGACGGTAAGGTGATTATTCATCATTTGATATTTACGTGCAATACCTTAAAGGTAAATTTCTGTCAATCCAGATTAAGTATTTTGTAACATCAACTACGTTATTTTGAGTCGCGTTTACGAACAACTACTTAATTGTTTGAGGTTTTGACCTATTTGGGCTTTGCTATTCTTGGCAATAGCCCAAATAGGTCATTTACCTTTGTTTTTAGCAGAATGCTTCCTGTGTGCCTCGTCCAAAAACAAGTTATCCAAAGCAAAAATACAGTCATTAAAAATATGAGCAGCCACAGGCAAATCATTATGCTCAGCATATACATTGATTGCCTGCTGGTCTAATGATAAGGGAATGCCCTGCTCATAACGCCTAGATCTGCAAATAGTGCTAAATGCCGAAAGAATAGATTCAGCCGCATATGAATATTCTGGAGGATCAGGAATTCGACCACCTAAGATTTTAATTTGTTCGATTTCGTGCGGCGTTTTCGACGCATACGTTTTTTGGTATTTGTAGAGCTCGATGACTTTCCCAAAATTAAAGCCTTGTCCTTGTCGGCTTCTTCCTGAATCTTCTGGGCCTGCTCTTTAATGAACAACCAGATTTGAATGCCGATATCACCCATATTCAGTAATTTCGAAGCATTCTCAGGTGTATAAGGTTTTTCGGACTCGACCGTTTTACCGTCTATGATTTCGGCAAAAACCACGCCCTTCCAGTCTTCAATTAAATGGGCAGCACATGCATCCATTAACAGTTCGTGATAGAGCTTGGGGTTTTCATCTTTGACCATTACATCATAACCTTTAGACGAGATCTGGTTACCTGCTCGCTCTATTGCTACTTGAAAGGGTTTATACGCAACACCCCGGACTTTGAACTCTGCCTGTACCTCTCCATCAACCCCTTTGTATTCACACCATTTTGATACGTCTGAGCTTTTAATAATTCCGACTTTTAAAGCCATAACAACCTCTAATTTTTAGTAATAAAAAAGCCCATGGGATTCCATAGGCTTTGTTATTGATTAAGTTGATTACACAAGAGCACGTACAATTGTTGGACTAGTACGCACTTGGGCAAAATTGATATCTATTGTAATGATGTCATCGCCACCACCATCCGGGTGATTTGCTTCCTTAACTTCAAGTTGCGGGAAGTTAAACGAGTACTTACTGCCTTTGCTGTCTGTAATATCAAAGGTCAATGTAAATACATCACGGGTTTTAATGGCATCTATCCAAGCAGCAGATGTTGCTGAAAACATGAAATTGGCATTTACACCAATATCCATCATTTTTTCCAAGTAGAACTCAGGCGTGTACTTACCAGAACCGATACAACGGATCGCTTCCAGATTATTACTAAAGTTGATGGTGAGTGTCTGCAGACAAGCTTTACCTTGAATTGACTGACCATTAATAAGTAGCTTTTCAACGTTCGGCATACTCACTAGAGGGCGAGTCGATGCTGGAATAGGATTGGTAACAGGATTAACCTGCTGTCGCGTAAATGAGCTACCCACTAAACCAAAGTTACCAGTGATTTTACCTGTGGTCTGGATCGTCATTTCACCTGTATTCACTTGAATACCTCGATAAATAAAGACTTGACCAATATCTTCAAAGACTTTTACTAAGGTAAGTGACTTACGGACTCCACCACCAAAACTTAAAGCATTACCAGCCCAGTTATTGAATGCTAGAACGTTTAAGAACAAATCAAAGGTGCCGAGCGATAATTCAAACTCTAGTTGACCTGTTACTTCGGCTTCCGTTACAACAGCACCTTGGCGAAAACGTGAATCAACTACTTCACTGCTATCTTCAGTAGTAACATTTTCAGTCAAACTATCAGTAACACGGCGAACCGTGTACCAGATCGGTTTTGCCGGGGTTGTACCCAATACTGCTTCTTCACAAGCATATAATCGAATTTTTGCGCCTGAACTCATTTATGGTTCTCCAAAATTTAGGCAATAAAAAACCCGCTGAGTTAGCGGGTTATTAAAGTGTTTCGTTTGTATCTGAGATTTCGGGCGGTTCTACACCATTCATTGCTGCAGCAACTGCCTGAGATAAGTTAGTCGGCTGGAAATCCACTGGTGTTTCACTCAACGGCTCTTCAGGCTCCGGCTCAGGTTCTTCATGCAGACGTATATCAATCCAGCGGCCTTCTGGAATATCGAGCGGATTTTCGAGATCAGCTACAATGGCTGCCTTTTCCACATCAAACTTACGTTTATAAGTTTTAATAGAAAGATCACCATTTTCTAAGGTTGAATATTCAACTGCTACTACCGTATTACCATTGGCATCCTTAGGTACTTCGATGTACCAGCCTTCCTGAGCAAAACCTAATGAGCCTTTCACTAAGTAATCACCAGTACCCAACTTATCGAAAGTGATTGGTTGCTTAGCTGCATCGTTATTTAGCTCAATATGACTTTGGAAAAGCTTAACGACTGGCGAAGCGGCTTTAATAA
>NZ_JANJEP010000021.1:0-26584 GCF_044778325.1 Acinetobacter sp. BD54
GCTCATTATTCTAAACACCCCAATCTCAAAAGAGGTTGGGGTGTTTTTTTATAGCAAGAAATCAATCAGAAAAGAATTATTTAAATATAGAGCTACAAATCATTTTTGGATGCTTGCTCGATTCTATTAGATTGAAAATTGAACTAAACGGCAGAATATTATAAAACTATAAAAAATTAGAAATAGGAAAAATGAAATGGAATATAAAGGAAGTTGCCATTGTGGTCAGGTAAAGTTTGCCGCGGAAGGTGAGCTAACAGAAGCCTTATCTTGTAATTGTTCTATCTGCCAAAAGAAAGGGTCTTTACTTTGGTTCCTGCCGACTAATCAGGTTACCGTTACTTTAGATTCTCCTGATATTTTAGCGAGTTACACTTTTAACAAGCATGTGATTAATCATCATTTCTGTAAAAATTGCGGTATTCATCCCTATGCCCAAGGTATAGATGCCCAAGATAATTCGATCTTTGCGATTAATGTTAGATGTATAGATGATATTGATTTAGAAAAGTTAAAAATAAATTATTTTGATGGGCGTTCTGTTTAATAACTATAAGGTTTATTCAATGATGACTAAAAAACAATTAACTTCAAAACAAATAGATATGTTGCTTGAATTATTAAAAAATAGATTTGAAAAGAATATACATCGACATAAAGAAATTGATTGGACGAATGTGCGAGCTAAACTCATTGAGTCTCCAGATAAACTATGGACATTGCAAGAAATGGAGAATACTGGGGGAGAGCCAGACCTTGTAGCGTATAACAAGCAAAAAGATGAATATTTATTCGTCGATTGTTCTGCTGAAACCCCCAAAGGTCGTAGAAGCCTTTGCTATGACCGAGAGGCCTTAGAATCTAGAAAAGATCAGCCTCCTAAAAATAGCGCAATAGACTTAGTCCAAGAAATAGGGGCTGAACTCCTAACAGAAGAGCAATATCACCAATTACAACAGCTCGGGGAGTTTGATCTAAAAACATCAAGCTGGCTTGCTACTCCAGAGGAAATTCGAAAATTAGGAGGAGCTCTTTTTGCGGACCGTCGCTATGGTCGAGTCTTCATCTATCACAATGGAGCCCAGTCATATTATGCAGCTCGTGGTTTTCGCTGCTGTTTAAGGGTATAGGTCTTGCAATCAACTCGATCGTTTGGATTTGATATTTTATGCCAAGAAAATGGAGATTCTTGCAACTTTTGACGGATGGTAAACATGACAAGATATGTTCTGGAATTAAATAAAAACATCAGGACATTTCTAAAAATGCAGCTCAATCCAATTTACTATAATGAACAACATATAGCTTTTGCCGATAATGTTCGTAGATTTGTACAAAAAGAAATGGCACCTTTCGTTAATGAATGGGATGAGGCTGAGACATTCCCAAGAGAACTTTATAAAAAGGCTGCCGAAATTGGATTACTAGGTCTAGGTTTTTCAGAAGAATATGGTGGTATTCCAGATGCAGATCCATTCTATTCATTACTGGCTGGTATCGAAATGGCAAAGGCGGGTTCAGGTGGGGTGCATATCTCGCTCATGGTCCATACCATTGGCGCCCCTCCCATTCAGCACTTTGGGAGTGAGGAGTTAAAGGCTAGAGTTCTGCCAGGTGTTATTTCCGGTGAGAAAATTTCGGCTTTAGCGATTACAGAACCTGGTGGTGGTTCAGATGTTGCTGCATTACAGACTAAAGCTGTCAGAGATGGGGATTATTATATTGTTTCGGGCGAGAAAACATTTATTACATCGGGAATTCGTGCAGACTATTATACAGTTGCAGTGCGTACTGATCCGACAAAATCGGGTGCAGAAGGCATTTCAATGTTACTCATTGATGCACATAGTGAAGGTATTACTAAAACGCCTTTGAAGAAAATGGGATGGTGGGCATCAGATACGGCACATTTGCATTTTGATCAAGTACGAGTACCTGCATCAAATCTACTTGGCAAAGAAAATGCCGGTTTTAAAGTTATTATGAATAACTTTAATATGGAGCGGTTTTTCTTGGGAGTAGTCGCTTATGGGTATGCATTAGTCTGTTATGAAGAAGCTTTAGAGTGGGCACAGCAACGTAAAACTTTTGGTAAGCGATTAATTGATCATCAAGTAGTACGCCATAAATTGGTAGATATGGCAACCCAACTGACCTCAACGCGGGCATTACTTGAAGAAACAGCATGGAAAATGACTCAGCCGAAGTTACAAGGACCTGAGTTGGTGGCGCAAATTTCAATGCTTAAAAATGTTGCGACTCGCACTATGCAATTTTGTGCTGATGCAGCTGTACAAACATTAGGTGGTATGGGCTTTATGCGAGGTACCAAGTCAGAACGTATTTACCGTGAAGTGAAGGTCAATATGATTGGCGGTGGTGCTGAAGAAATTATGAAAGATTTGATTAGTAAACAGCTTGGTTATTAATTCTTATAAGGTGGACTTTGAGCCACCTTTTTTATTTCAAAGCCATTTCCCAAACCATTTCCGTTAACTCATCAATTTTGACTTTACCCTCAGATTTATACCAAGTTACAGTCCATGAAATTGCACCGCCAATTAAGCGTCGCCAAATAAAAGCATCGTGTTTGACTTTACCTTGTGTGCGTAACTTTTCAATGATATCGAGCCAGATTTGCTCATATTCATTACGCATTTTTAAAAGATAATCTTGCTTTTCTTTTGATAGAGCGAACCATTCGTACACCAACACAGCCATGGCTGCACCAGTATCTCCAGTAATTGAGATCAGTTCGGCTTTAATAAGAGCACGTAATTGTTGTTCTGGGTCTGTAGATTGAGTTGCTGCATCATTTAAACGGGCAAGATTATAGATAATGGTCTGTTCCATCACATGAGCGAGGATATCATCTTTACTTTTGAAATGATGAAATAAGCTTCCCGATTGGATTCCAATAAACTGAGCAAGTTCACGAACAGTGGTTTTATCATAGCCTTGCTTATGAAAAAGATAGGCAGCACCGTGCAATAAACGGCCACGTGGACTGTCATCAAAGCAGGGGATATTTGGAATCTGTTCAATTGAGGTGGCAATCATGTGCTCAGTTTGTTCCTTTATCTAAAAGTCTATAGTGGAAATTTTCACTAAATTTCATCGCATTTCAGGTTATTTGCTGAATTTGGAAGATTTGGTCAACATCACAATAACATTTTGCGCTTTACAAACCAAGCGCTTGCTTGGTAATGTTGAGGCTGATTTTTAGACAAAATAATGAGAAATAGAATGGCAAATAATCAGCAGGATGATCATCGAGTCGTAAAAATAGGGTGTGCCTCTGGGTTTTGGGGAGATACCAATACTGCCGCTTTTCAGTTAGTGCATTTGACCGATATTAATTATTTGGTTTTTGATTATTTGTCCGAAATTACCATGTCGATTATGGCAAAAGCGAAGATGGTAGAACCGAAACATGGTTATGCTTTAGATTTTGTCAGCCGAGTCATGGCACCCTTACTAAAAAAAATTGCTGAAAAAAAGATTAAAGTGATTAGTAATGCGGGTGGTGTTAATCCATTGGCTTGTCGGGATGCCTTGCAAAAAATTATTAAAGAGTATGGTCTAGATCTGAAAGTGGCTGTGGTGTTAGGTGATGATCTTTTGCCAAAACATGAGCAGCTAAAATCACAGAATATTCAAGAAATGTTTAGCGGAGAAGCATTGCCAGAACAGGTGGCGAGCAGTAATGCTTATTTAGGCGCGGTTGCTATTCGTGATGCCTTAGACTTAGGCGCCGATATTGTAATTACTGGCCGTGTAGTTGACTCTGCTGTGGTACTTGCACCCTTACTTCATGAATATCAGTGGCCTTTAGATGACTATGACAAATTGGCGCAAGGTTCGTTGGCAGGTCATGTGATTGAATGTGGAGCCCAATGTACGGGTGGTAATTTTACCGATTGGCAATTGGTACAGGGCTTCGACAACATGGGCTTTCCAGTGGTTGAAGTGAGTGAAGATGGCTCATTTGTTGTAACTAAGCCTCAAGGTACGGGTGGTCTGGTTTCTACTGCTACTGTTGCAGAGCAAATTGTTTATGAAATAGGCAATCCTCAAGCATATTTACTACCCGATGTAATTGCTGATTTCAGCCACGTGCATTTAGAGCAAGTGGGGGAGCACCGAGTTCGTGTGACGGGTGCAAAAGGACAAGCACCAACTACACAATATAAAGTCAGCGCGACTTACCCAGATGGATATCGGGTTTTAGTGAGTTTCCTCATTGCAGGACGTAAGGCACCACAAAAAGCACAAGTCATTGCTGATGCGATTTTGACTAAGTGTGAACGTGTTTTAGCAATGCGTTCAGTGCCGCCATTTAGTGAAAAGTCTGTTGAAATTTTAGGTATTGAAAGTACCTATGGCGATCATGCCCAAACATTAAATAGTCGTGAAGTTGTGGTCAAAATAGCTGTAAAACACATGTTTAAAGAAGCATGTATGTTCTTTGCATCTGAAATTGCACAAGCTTCGACAGGTATGGCTCCAGCCTTGGCAGGAATTGTTGGAGGCCGACCCAAAGCATCTCCAGTGATCAAATTATTTTCATTTTTAATTGATAAAAATCAGGTGAATGTTGAAATCGATTTTGATAGCCAACGTCACGCGGTTGAAATTCCACAAGGGGTTTCTACAGAGCAATTGCTTACATTGACGGCAGGTGAAAATGTAGTTTATCAAGGAGATGAAATTGAAGTTCCTTTGATTGAAATTGCGCATGCCCGTAGTGGTGATAAAGGTAATCATAGCAATATTGGCGTGATTGCACGTAAAGCAGACTATTTACCATGGATTCGTGCAGCACTAACTGAACAGTCTGTTGCAAGCTATATGCAACATGTTTTGGATGCTGAGAAAGGGCGAGTAATTCGTTATGAGTTACCGGGTTTAAATGCACTGAATTTTATGTTGGAGAATGCCTTAGGCGGTGGTGGTGTTGCCAGCTTACGTATTGATCCGCAAGGTAAAGCCTTTGCCCAACAGTTATTGGATATGCCTGTTAAAGTTCCGGCACATCTTTTAGAAAAATAAAATGAATGGATGAAACAAAGATGAGTTATCAATCAATATTTAGACCAGATGCTTTCGCCAATAAAGTCATTATTGTGACAGGTGGTGGCTCAGGAATTGGCCGTTGTACTGCACATGAGCTTGCAGCCCTTGGCGCTCAAGTAGTGATTACAGGACGCAAAATTGAAAAATTAGAAAAAGTAAGCCAAGAAATAATAGAAGATGGTGGTTTAGTTCATTTCATTGTTTGTGATAACCGTGAAGAAGAACAAGTGAAAAATATGATTGCCGAAGTGATTGAGAAATTCGGCAAACTCGATGGTTTGGTGAATAATGCGGGCGGCCAGTTTCCGTCAGCTTTAGAGAATATTTCGGCGAATGGTTTCGATGCAGTCGTGCGTAATAATTTACACGCAACTTTCTATCTAATGCGTGAAGCTTATAACCAATGGATGGCTAAACATGGTGGCAGTATTGTCAATATGACTGCTGATATGTGGGGGGGTATGCCGGGAATGGGACATTCTGGTGCTGCGCGTTCAGGGGTTGATAACTTAACTAAAACAGCATCGGTTGAGTGGGGCAAATCTGGTGTTCGTGTAAATGCGGTTGCACCAGGGTGGATTGTGTCATCCGGTATGGATAATTATAGCGGTGATTTTGCCAAGGTAATTATTCCAAGTCTTGCCGGCAATGTACCGTTAAAACGTATGGGAACTGAGTCGGAAGTCTCATCGGCAATTTGTTATTTACTGTCCGATGCTGCGGCTTTTGTGTCAGGTGTAACTTTGCGTATAGATGGCGCTGCATCGCAAGGGACACGCATGTACCCACTAGCCGAAGCAACAAATAGTCAATCTTATAATGGTTTCCACCGCGCGTTTATTCCTGAAATTTTTAAAAAAGATAAGACTGAGAAAGTCGAGCAAAGCAATAATTCAGGCTCGGAGTGAGGAATAAAAAATGACCATTCTTCAATCCGAAATTACTGTTGGTAGTGAACAGTATCAAAAGAATAAAGAGGCACTGCTTGCTCAACTGAATGAAGTCCGTGCAATTCAGCAAAAAAGTATTGATAAATCGTATGCTGCTAAACCGAAGTTTGACAAGAAAGGCAAGATTCTGCCGCATGAGCGTGTACGGTTATTGCTCGATGCCGATTCGCCTTTTGTCGAGCTTTGTGGCTTGGTTGGCTACAACATGCATGATGACAAGGATGGCTCCGAAGCTGGTGGTGGTGTAATTGCTGGCATTGGTTTTGTCAGTGGTGTGCGTTGTCTGGTCTCTGCAAGTAATAGCGCGATTAAAGGCGGGACCATGTCACCTATGGGTGTACAGAAAACTTTGCGTTTGCAAAAAATTGCCTTAAAACAAAAACTCCCGCTGATTACGCTGACCGAAAGTGGCGGTGCTAACTTAAATTATGCAGCTGAAGTATTTACCTATGGTGGTATGACTTTTGCCAATCAGGCACGTTTGTCTGCAGCAGGTATTCCACAACTTGCAGTGGTACATGGGAACGCAACGGCAGGAGGAGCTTATCAACCAGGTCTTTCGGATTATGTCATTGTAGTACGCAAACAAACAGAGATGCTTCTTGCAGGTCCACCTTTACTTCTGGCTGCCACGGGTGAAGTCGCCACAGCGGAGGAATTGGGTGGGGCGGAAATGCATGCACAGGTTGCTGGAACAGCAGAATATTTGGCCGAAAATGATGCTGACGGTATTCGGCTTGCACGTGAAATTTTTGAACACCTCAACTGGAAAGAGCAAATCAAACCAGTTGATGTGACTTATAAAGAGCCTCGTTACGATACCGAGGAACTGTTGGGTGTTATTCCAAGTGATCCTAAACAACCATTTGATATGAAAGAAGTGGTTGCCCGTATTATTGACGATTCAGATTTTCTAGAATTTAAGCAGGAATATGATGATTTAACGGTATGTGGCTGGGCAAAAATTGGAGGCTTGCATATCGGTATTATTACCAATAATGGCCCGATTACGCCTCAAGGAGCAGCGAAAGCAGCTCAGTTTATTCACTTATGTGAACAGACCAACCGTCCGTTATTATTCTTACATAACACTACTGGCTTTATGGTGGGAACCGATGCCGAGCAAAATGGCATTATTAAGCATGGCTCAAAACTGATTCAAGCGGTTGCCAATTGTACTGTACCTAAAATTTCAATCGTTGTGGCAGGGTCATATGGTGCTGGTAACTACGCAATGTGTGGTCGGAGTTTATCGCCAGATTTTATTTTTGCTTGGCCGAACTCGCATGTTGCTGTAATGGGAGCTGCACAGGCCGGAAAGGTACTGCGTATTGTTGCTGAAGGGAAACAAAAAGCTTCCGGGCAGGAACCGAATTCGCAAATGCTCGATTTTCTTGAGCAAAGTACTGCGATGAAATTAGAGCAGCAATCTACCGCGCTTTTCAATACGGCCATGCTACATGATGACGGCATTATTGACCCGCGAGATACCCGAAAATTACTTATTTTTCTTTTAGAAACTATTTATGAAGCACAGCAACGCGAACTAAATCCGACCCGTTTTGGTGTGTCTCGTTTTTAATCAATCTTTACCGTAATTAAAAAAATTAATAGGAACAACGCCATGAAATTTACTGCCGAACATGAAGCATTACGTCGCACAGCGCGTCAATTTGTTGAAAATGAACTGAATCCACATATTCCAGAATGGGAAGAAGCTGGACGTTTCCCGATCCACGATGTATTTAAAAAGATGGGTGATCTTGGTCTATTGGGGATTTGTAAGCCTGAGGAAAATGGTGGTTTGGCTTTAGATTACTCTTATAACTTGGTTGTTGCTGAAGAAATTGGACGCGCAGCTTGCGGCGGTGTGCCTTTAGCCATTGGTGTACAAACCGATATGGCAACACCTGCTTTGGCGCGTTTTGGTAGCAAAGAATTACGTGATGAGTTTTTAACACCAGCCATTGCTGGAGAATATGTTGCCTCAATTGCGGTATCGGAAGTGCATGCTGGTTCGGATGTTGCTGCTATTAAAACGACTGCTAAAAAAGATGGCGATGACTATGTCATTAACGGCAGCAAAATGTGGATTACCAACTCACTGCAGGCCGATTTCTTCTGTCTTTTAGCCAACACATCTGACGATAAACCACATGTTAATAAGTCGATGATTATTGTGCCAGCCAAAACTAAAGGGATTAGTTTTTCAGAGCCGTTAAATAAATTAGGGATGCGTTCAACGACCACAGCGCAGGTTTATTTAGACAATGTACGTGTACCTCAGCGTAACTTGGTTGGCGTTGAAGGTATGGGCTTCATGATGCAGATGATGCAATTTCAGGAAGAGCGTTTATGGGCTTGTGCTAATGCGATTGGTGGTTTGGAAAATTTAATTCAAAAGACTATCGCCTATACCAAAGAGCGTACGACGTTTGGTCAACCACTCATCAATAACCAATATATCCATTTTCGTTTTGCCGAACTCATGACTGAAGTAGAAGCGCTTAAAGCTTTAACCTACCAAGCGTGTGAACAGCATATTGCGGGTGAAGATGTGACTAAGCTGGCATCTATGGCAAAGCTCAAAGCAGGCCGTTTAAGCCGTGAAGTTGCCGATAGCTGCTTGCAATATTGGGGCGGCAATGGCTTTATGTGGGATAACCCTGCATCCCAGCTATATCGTGATGGTCGTTTAGGCTCTATTGGGGGTGGCGCAGATGAGATTATGTTAGGGATTATCTGTAAGTTGATGGATATCTTGCCAAAAAAACAAAAATAAGGAATCAGCAATGACACTTTCAGCATCGCTTCAAGCTTTAGATATTGATGACAGTATTCAATTAGAACAAGACGGCAGTATTTTATATCTTTGGTTAAACCGACCGGAGAGCCGTAATGCCATGAACTTGAATATGGTCAATGCAATTCAACAAGTCTTTAATGCCATACGCGATGACCTTTCAATTCGCGCGGTCATCATCCGTGGTGAGGGCGGGACTTTTTGTGCGGGAGGTGACATTAAAGATATGGCTGCTTTACGCGTTGAAGCAACTCATGTCGGTAGTCTACAACCTTATGCTGATTTTAACCGCCGTTTTGGTGCCATGCTTGAGCAAGTTGAAACTGCACCACAGACTGTTGTGGTCATTTTAGAAGGTGCGGTATTAGGTGGAGGCTTTGGGCTGGCATGTGTTTCTGATGTTGCCATTAGCCGTGATAATGCGCAGTTTGGTTTACCTGAAACTGGGCTTGGTGTGATTCCTGCACAAATTGCTCCTTTTGTGGTGAAACGTATTGGCCTGACTCAGGCACGCCGACTGGCTTTACTCGGCATGCGTTTTGAAGGGCATACAGCACTGAGTGTCGGTGTGGTTCATCAAATTGCACATAATGAAATTGAACTTGAGCAAGCTTTAGAGGAAACCATTCAACACATTAAACGAGCAGCTCCTCAAGCTTCACGTGTGACTAAAGCATTGTTACATCGAACACTCAATGAACCTTTAAATGAGTTGCTAGATGATGCTGCACAGCAGTTTGCTCAAGCGGTTGGTGGTGCTGAAGGACAAGAAGGAACAATGGCTTTTATCCAGAAAAGGTTACCAAATTGGGCCGATGAATCATAAAAGATAAGGATAAAAATAATGAAATTTTCAAAAATACTGGTTGCCAATCGTGGTGAAATTGCAGTTCGCGTGATGCAAACAGCCAAGGCAATGGGTTACCAAACCGTCGCAGTTTATTCCGATGCAGACCGTAATGCTCGCCATGTGCAAGAGGCTGATGAAGCTGTTTATATTGGTGCTTCAAAAGTATCAGAGTCTTATCTCTCCATCGCTAAAATTATTGAAGCTTGCAAAAAAACAGGGGCGGATGCAGTTCACCCCGGCTATGGTTTTTTGTCAGAAAATACTGATTTTGCTCAGGCATGTATCGACAACCAGATTACATTTATTGGGCCTACCGCTTCTGCAATTGAGTTAATGGGCAGTAAACGCCTTTCAAAAATCGCCATGATTGAGGCGGGCGTCCCTTGTGTGCCGGGCTATGAAGGTGACCGACAAGATCTCGAATATTTAGCAACTCAAGCTGAGCAGATTGGCTTTCCAATTATGGTCAAAGCTTCTGCGGGTGGCGGCGGTCGTGGCATGCGTTTGGTACAGCAAGTATCCGAGTTGTTTGAGGCATTACAAACCGCACGTTCAGAAGCTGAAAATGCTTTTGGTTCTGGCGAGCTCATTTTAGAAAAAGCAGTCATTGCTCCACGCCATGTCGAAATTCAGGTTTTTGGTGATACACATGGTAATTATGTGTATTTGTTTGAGCGCGATTGTTCAATCCAGCGCCGTCATCAGAAGGTTGTTGAAGAGGCACCGTGTCCAGTGATGACGCCTGAACTACGTCAGCAAATGGGCGAGGCAGCTGTAGCAGCGGCAAAAGCATGTGCTTATGTTGGGGCAGGTACAGTTGAGTTTTTGCTAGATGCATCGGGTGCATTTTACTTTTTGGAGATGAATACCCGTTTGCAGGTAGAACATCCGGTCACTGAGCTTATTACAGGGTTGGATTTAGTTGAATGGCAGTTACGTGTGGCGAATGGTGAGCAGTTACCTTTAAAGCAACAGGAATTGACCTTAAATGGACATGCGATCGAAGTACGTTTGTATGCAGAAGACCCACGTCAGGACTTTTTGCCACAAACAGGAAAAATTTTACGTTGGAAGCCTGCAACCTTGCCAAATGTGCGAATTGATCATGGCATGTTAGCAACTGATGAAGTCAGTCCATTTTACGATCCGATGGTAGCAAAGGTAATTGCATACGGTAAAACCCGTGAGGATGCGATTCGCTTACTGGCTCGTGCAGTCGATGATAGTGTTTTACTTGGAGTGAATAGTAATAAACAGTTCTTGGTCAATTTACTGCGCCATCCAGTTGTTGTTACAGGGGATACCAATACAGCATTTATCCAACAGCATTTCCAAAATGATCCCAGCTTACACCATCAGGTTTTATCTTTAGAAACCTTAGCAATTGCTGCGGCATTATTTAGCCAAAGTAAATGTACTACAGTGTGGCAAACTGGGCTTGGTGTGCCATTACCGTTAAAATTACAAACTGCCGATCAGCAAATTCAATTGCAGCTTTCATCTGTAAATAACACATTCACGGTACAGTTCTGTGATCAAGTAGTTTGTATTGATGTGCTTGAGAAAACGCCAGAGCAACTAGTTTACTTAATTGATGGTGTACGTCGCTGTGTGCAGTATGTATTAGATAGTGATCAGCTTTATCTAGATCGAGATAATGGCAATGTTTTGATACGCAATATGACTTACGCTGCACCAGAAGCTACCGATGTAGCGGGAGATGGCAAGATTCGATCACCGATGGATGGGGCTGTAGTGAATATCCTAGTCAATGAAGGCGATCAAGTAGTAAAGGGCCAAACATTATTGATTCTTGAAGCCATGAAAATTCAGCAACAGATTAAATCTGATGTGGATGGTGTAGTCGATGAAATTTTAGGTCAGCAAGGTCAACAAGTGAAAAAACGGCAAATGCTATTTAGTATCCAAATTTAAGAGAAGAGCAATTGTGGTTACTAGTAATCACTATTGATTTATAGAAGATGATTATTTAAATCAAAAAAGGGAACATACGTTCCCTTTAATTATAAAAAACAAAATTATACAAGCTGTGTATACATACAATAGAGATAGCCTAAAATAGCTAAAGCAACAAGAGGAGCGATAACTTTTGACCATCCAGGAATAAAAGTTTCGATAGGTTGCTCTTCAACATGTAAATCTTCATGATGTGGTTGGGCTTGGTGAACCATTTGGTTGAACTCCTTCATTGTTGCATCCAATGATAGCTCTTCTTGTCCAACAGGTTTAGAACCAATGAGCTCTGTTAGATGGTTTGTTGACCAAACCCAATCTTCAGCTTGGCCAGATAAATGTTCAACTTGCCCTAAAATGAGCTCTTTTAAACCACTTTGGCCGAAACCACCAGTCTCATCAAGTTGATTAAGTTCTGTTAACTGTAATGCTAGAATCTCAGAAATACTTTGCTCAAGTTCAGAATTTTTTAAAACTGACTTATTGTGTTTTGACGTAGTTAGATGACGTGCAACTTCTTGAATATACAATGGATCGGCAGTTTTGATTTCATGATAAATTTTATTGTCGTCCTGACGCCATAAGCTGATTAATTTACCAAGCGTCAATATATTCACTTCGTCAATCAGCTTATTTTTCTCATTGGCTGGATATTGATTTAAAAGCTGAGGCTTTTGAATTTTTATTTGCTCAGCAAAGTATTGGACTAAATCAAATGCCATACTTTATTCCTCTAAAATTAATCTAAAATTCTTAATGTTGGCTTTTTCTTGGTTGGTTCAGATGTTTCTTGTGTTTCCGAGTCTAACTTATCTTCTACAGGCGCTACATTGGCATATTCTTCAGGGTCAAAGAATAAACCTTGTCCATTTTCACGTGCATAAATACCTAAAACTGCTTGGATAGGTACGTAAATATCTTTGGAAACGCCGCCAAAACGTGCTGAAAATGTAATCGCATCATTGCTAATGAGTAGTTGATGTACCGCATGAGGCACAATGTTTAAAACAATTTGTCCATCTTTCACAAACTGTTGTGGTACATCAGTGTGCGGTTGTGTTGCATCAACGAGTAAATAAGGTGTGAGTTGATTGTCACAAATCCATTCATAGATTGCACGAGCAAGATAAGGACGTGTAGGGGTTAATTCAATAGTTTGCTCAGACATATCACACTATTCCATATTTAATAGTTCATTGTAACGGGTTTTCTCTTGGGGCGTCATGGATTTAACAAAAGAAGGGCGGCTAAAGATACGTTTACAATACAAAAATATAGGTCGACACTGCTGCTTTGGTAAATCAATTCCCATGCTATTAAGTCTCACAAAAATTGGAGCAAGCATACAGTCCAGGATTGAAAAATTTTCGGACATAAAATAAGGGAAATGCTGAAATAAAGGGGTAAGTGATATTAAGGTGTCACGCAATTCTTTTTGTGCTTTTTGTTTTTGTTCTATATTTAACGTATCTGCATGTCTGAGCATATGATCGGCCAACTTAAACCAATCATTTTCAAGACGCCAAATATATTGGCGTTGCTCTGCACGTGCCATAGGGGCATCGGCATATAGTTTATTCTGACGATATCGGTCATCGAGATACTCAGCAATGATAGGTGCTGAAAATAATTTAAGATTTTGCTCAACCAGCATTGGCAATTGATTATAAGGATTTAGGCTTGCCAGATCTTCATCTTCGTGATCAGTCACGATTAATTGATATTTAATTTGTTTTTCTGCCAATAAAAAACGGATCCAGTGTGAACGGAAATCATCAGCATGGCTGTAAAGGGTAATTCCCTGAATTGAGGTGTTTTCGACCGACATATCACAAGGTATGGTTGTGTGAATCGGTTAGAATACTAAAAATATGCGTGGAAATCACGGTGACAAAGATAGAGTTTCATATATTTATCTGTTTCACTCATCTACAAAATGAATATGCAATAAAAAAGCCTTGGGAAAACCAAGGCTTTTTGTCCGATTCGGTAAACGAATTAACGTTTAGAGAATTGAGGACGTTTACGAGCTTTACGTAAACCAAGTTTCTTACGTTCAACTTCACGAGCATCACGAGTAACGAAACCAGCTTGACGAAGAACAGGTTTTAAAGTTTCGTCAGCAGCGATAAGTGCACGAGTAATACCGTGACGGATCGCACCAGCTTGACCACCGATACCACCACCTTTAACAGTGATGTAAAGGTCATATTTTTCAGTAGCTTCTAAAAGCTCTAAAGGTTGACGAACAACCATACGAGCAGTTTCACGACCGAAATATTGCTCTAAAGTACGGTTGTTAATAACGAGTTTGCCTGTACCAGCTGACAAGAAAACACGTGCAGTTGCGGTCTTACGGCGACCTGTACCATAATTAGTAGCCATGTGCTGTATCCCTTAGATGTCCAAAACTTGTGGCTGTTGAGCAGCGTGTGGATGCTCGCTACCAGCGTACACTTTCATCTTCTTGATCATTGCATAACCAAGAGGACCTTTTGGCAACATGCCTTTAACAGCACGTTCAAAGATTTCTTCAGGTTTGTGAGCAACTAATTTTTCGAAATTAGTTTCTTTTAAACCGCCTGGGAATTCAGTGTGGCGATAGTATTTCTTGTCAAGCGCTTTGTTACCAGTCACTTGAACTTGTTCAGCATTGATAACGATGATGTAGTCACCAGTGTCAACGTGAGGAGTATAAGAAGTTTTGTGCTTACCGCGTAAACGACGTGCAATTTCAGTCGCTAAACGACCAAGAGTTTTACCTGTAGCATCAACAACGAACCAATCGTGTTGTACTTCAGCAGGCTTTGCGCTGAGAGTTTTCATTCAAACACTACCTATTATAGTTGGTTTGAGCTAGACATCGCTCAAACAAAAAGGAGACGAGATTCTAAACGAGTTTGTTGTCAATCACAAGAAAAATCCCATATAAGCTACATAATTTTATCCCTAATCCGATGAATGTAGGATATGTTAAAATAATTCAAATTTTAGAGATGTGTCGGGGGTGATTGTGCTGCCTTTATATGTCACTTCCGGTGAACCTGCCGGTATTGGTCCAGATATTTGTTTAAGTCTGGCAAAACGGGTTGATGAACGTCCTGTTGTGGTTTTGGCTGATCGAAATCTAGTACAACAACGCGCTCAAAAGCTTGGTCTAGACGTTAAATTTTTAGAGTATAGCGGACAAGCTGAATCGTCTTTGCAAGGCGAGCTTTATATAGAACATGTACCCCTAGAAACTATAGTCGTTGATGGACAGCTTAATGCTGCTAATGCCGCTTATGTATTAGAGCAATTACGTCGCTCAGCTGATTATGCTATGTCTGGTAAGAGCGTCGGTGTAACCACTGCTCCTGTTCAAAAGTCGGTGATTAATGATGCAGGGATTTTATTTAGTGGACATACTGAATATTATCAAGAATTTGCAGGTGTAGAGCGTGTTGTTATGATGCTGGCAACGAAAACGTTGCGGGTAGCTCTGGTGACAACTCATTTACCATTAAGAGATGTTGCAGATGCAATTACCAAAGAACGCTTGCATCAAGTGATTGATATTTTACTTCACGACTTAAAGACTAAATTTAAAATTAATGATCCTCGAGTCTTAGTATGTGGGTTAAATCCTCATGCAGGCGAAGATGGTTATTTGGGACGTGAAGAGATTGATACGATCAATCCGGTACTTGAGAGCTACCGATCACAGGGAGTTAAATTAAGTTTAAGTTTGCCAGCTGATACTTTATTTACGCCCGAACATCTTAAAAATGCTGACGCTGTTCTTGCGATGTACCATGATCAAGGCTTACCTGTGTTAAAATCACAGGGTTTTGGTGAAGCAATCAATATCACATTGGGCTTACCATTTATTCGGACTTCGGTCGATCATGGTACTGCTCTGTCTTTAGCTGGGACAGGATTGGCAAAAAGCTCAAGTTTAAATGTCGCTGTCGATTTAGCTTTATCCTTGGCAGCGAGTTAAATTTTTCATGTTGGAAATGTTCTATGTATCAAATTAATGCCCTAAACCCGAAAGATGAAGGGCATAAAGCTCGTAAACGTTTTGGTCAAAACTTCTTACATGATCAACGAGTCATTGCCAAAATTGTACGCTCAGTCAATCCGCGTACAGGTGATAATATCGTCGAAATTGGTCCAGGTTTAGCTGCTTTAACTTCTCCTTTAATTGGAGAATGTGATGCATTAACTGTAGTTGAATTAGACCGTGATTTAGCTGCTGGCTTACCTGAACGCGTGCCACATCCAGAACGTTTAACTATCGTAGAAGCTGATGCATTAAAATATGATTTTAGTCAGCTTGTAAAAGATGGGCGTCCATTACGCGTTGTCGGCAATTTGCCTTATAACATTTCTACACCATTACTTTTTCATCTCTTGGAATTTGGTAGCCAAGTTAAAGACATGCACTTCATGTTGCAAAAAGAAGTGGTAGAACGTATTACTGCTGAACCGAATACAAAAGAATATGGCCGTTTATCAGTCATGATCCAATATTATTGTCAGCCTACCTTTTTATTTGAAGTTCCAGCAGGCGCATTTAACCCGCCACCAAAAGTGACAAGTGCAGTATTTCGCTTGGTTCCTTACGAACAAAAACCAATTACGGCGAAAGATGAAAAAGCTTTAGCTCGCTTGGTTGCCCACGTCTTTACTCAGCGCCGTAAAACGCTAAGAAACAGTCTTAAAGGCATGTTGGCAGAGGATGGTTTCGAGAAAGCAGGAGTCGACCCAATGGCTCGTCCAGAAACTTTAACTCTTGCAGAGTTTGTGGCTTTGGCAGATCAAATGGTGGCATAAATGACTAAGCGCTATAACTATGTAATTGGAGATGTGCAAGGTTGTTTTGAGGCACTTAAAGCGCTATTAAAAGAAATACGTTTTGACCCTGATCAAGATTTTATCTGGTTTGCTGGTGACTTGGTTGCACGTGGTGAAAACTCTGTAGGTGCTCTACGTTTTATTAAAAAACTAGCTGATCGAGGGGCTGCTGCTACTGTATTAGGTAATCATGATTTAACCCTGATTGCCGGTGCTCGCGGTCTTAAGGAAATTAAAGAAAAAGATCGCACGCGGGATGTTATTGACGCCGTGGATGGTGATGATCTTATCGATTGGTTACGTAAACAGCCGTTATGTTTATTTCCAAATGAGCAAACAATACTGACGCACGCAGGTGTACCTTGTATTTGGGATGCACAAAAAACTGCTGCATTGGCAAAAGAAGTTGAGGCTGTATTGGCGCATGATGATTTATCTGTGCTAGATGCATTTTTAGCTGAAATGTATGGTTCAAAACCCGATCTTTGGACAGATGATTTGACAGGTAATGAACGTTTACGTTGTATTACCAATTACTTAACTCGTATGCGTTTAACTAATGCAGAAGGGGCTTTGGAGTTTAGTTTTAAAGATACTTTAGATGCACCAATGCCAGAAGGTTATTTACCGTGGTTTGAATTTCCAAGTAAGGCTGCACAAACCCATCAAATATTTTTTGGACATTGGGCTGCTCTAGAGGGTAGAACTATTAGTGAGCACATCCAAAATGTTGATGGTGGTTGTGTATGGGGTAAAAACTTAATTGCTTATCGTCTTGAAGATCAACAAGCTTTTTCTGTGAGCAATCCTGTTATGTAATAAAAAAAAGCCGCTGAAACGGCTTTTTTTATTTTTAAGATATTTATTCTAGGCGAATCCAGATCTGATTACGACCTAAAGCAGATACCCCAAGGTAACCGCGCATGTGTAGACGTTTACCATTTGCACTGAGTTTTGCTTTTAATCCGTAAACTTTACCCGTATTTGGGTCTAGAATTTTTCCACCTGTATAGGTTGAATTATCAGTTTGCTTGAGCCCGGTTGCGATATCTAAGCCTAAAATAGGCTTATTGGTATAAGGCGCAGGACAGTTATCACAAATTTCTTTTGGCGTATAACCTGGGCGCGGTGTAATTTTTACGATTTTACCTGCATAAGTACCATTTGCCTCTTTCCGTATTTCTACATGTGCTTTAGGTGTACCTGTTTTATCATCAATCGTTTGCCAAAGACCTGTAATATCAGCTGCAAAAGTAGCTGTATTTATTCCCACTAGGAGCAAAGCTCCAACAAAAAATTTCCCCATAATCAAAAAATCCTTTTAGATTTGAAAGGTCCATCTTATTTGTAATTAATAACGGGTTCAATGTTTATTTAAACTACTTTTTAATCAGTGTATTCCAAAAGATAACATGAAGGTTGGTAGCCAAATAGCAGTAAATACACCGTTTAATGCCATACCAAATGCCGCATAACGACCTGCTACAGGTCCACGTTGCCAAGCCTGAGCAGTTCCAATTGCATGTGCAGCTAAGCCTAGAGCTAAACCTGAAGCTCTTTCATCGTGTATATGCTTAAGTAAAAATGGTGAAAATGCTGCACCAATAACTCCGGATAAAATCACAATGAGAGTGACTAATGTCTCTGGAGCATGTAATAAGGTCGCGATGTTTAAAGCAATTGGGGTGGTTACTGCACGTGTAGCAAAAGCCAAAATAGTCGGCTCAGACATATGCAGTAGGTAAGCAAGGCCCATTGGTAAAGCAACGGCACTAATGCTGGCAAAGCATAAAATACCAATCACCGATTTAAGAGGTAAATCGTCATAACGCATTGCAGCCAAAGGTATAGCTAAAGCAACCGTGACATATCCTAATAAATGGCTAAATAAATCATTTACGTAAAGCCGGTATTCTTCATAGGGAACTTTCAAGATTGATAATAGCCCAATGACAATGAACATGCCGAAAACTAAAAGGGGAACTTGAGGAAAGCGGCGGTTTAATGGTTTTGCACAAAGGTAGCCAACTAAAGTGATCAAAAATCCATAAAGAATCATAAACATTTTATTCTCCTTATAACCAATGTTTTGCCATTTTTGCATAGACCCACAAGGGTATAAGGGTGCTCACTACCAAAACAAAAAGAAATAGCGGAATTTCTTTACCCATATGCACCAGCATAATTAAGGAGCCTGCACAAATGGGTAAAAAAGCAAAACCACTTTCTTTCATGACTTTATTGTTAGTATCGACAAGTCTTAGCGGGATTTTCTTAAATTTACGCCAAATGAGTAAAACGATAAGTAAACTAATTAAACCTACCAGATTGCCTAACTCTGGATGACCAAAAGCACGCATAACGACGACTGAGCCTTCGCGAAAACCGATAATAAGTAGTAAAGTTCCTACCCATGCTGCCCAGTCTATACTTTTGATCTTATCCATATTTTTTATCTCTAAAAGTTTACTTATCAAGTTTTAACTGATCTAGTGCTTGATTTCAAACTCTTCCAGTGGTCTTTTAAACTGACTCGCGCGTTCACCTAATATCTCATCTATAGGGAGTTTGGCTTGGCGAATTAACTGCTCAAGCTTATGAGGTGCAATTCGTATATCAATATGTAATAGCCCTTCATCGTCATAATGCTCAGATTGAATGACATTTAAAGCATAAAGTTGAGTACGCAATTTGCCATAAGCAGGTTTAAGTACCAATGAGAAGTGTTGAAGTTGTCCCATTAGACATTCTTGTACGGCTTGGCGAAGTAAATCTAGACCTAACCCTGAGTGTGCAGATACATAAACACGATCTGGAACATGGGGCTCTGAATAAATAATTTTCGCTTCTTCGCCACTCAAATCAATTTTGTTATAAACACGAAGTACGGGTGCATCCGCGCCAATTTCCTTCAATACACCTTCAACGGCTTCAATCTGGTCAAGCATGTCATGACTACTACTATCGATGACATGTAAAAGCAGGGTAGCTTCAAGCGTTTCTTCTAAAGTTGCTTTAAATGATTCGACCAAATCATGTTGTAAGTTTCGTACGAACCCTACAGTATCTGCTAGAACCACCGTACCAATTCCATCCCATTCTAGGCGACGTAAGGTTGGATCAAGTGTTGCAAATAGTTGGTCGGCTGCATACACATCGCTTTTTGCTAAAATATTAAATAAGGTTGATTTACCCGCGTTGGTATAACCAACTAATGAAACAGTTGGGATCGAAGCTTTTTGTCTTGCAGCTCGTCCTTGCATACGGGTTTGATGGACTTTCTCTAACTTATCTTTTAACTGGGTAATACGAACACGAATGAGACGACGGTCTGTTTCGAGTTGTGATTCACCGGGACCGCGTAAACCGATACCACCTTTTTGTTGTTCAAAATCAGCAGACCAACCACGGATTAAACGGGTTGATAAATGTTTTAACTGAGCAAGTTCAACTTGTAATTTACCTTCATGGGTCCGCGCGCGCTGGGCAAAAATATCTAAGATGAGTCCGGTGCGGTCAATAACGCGGCATTTTAAAATCTTTTCTAAATTACGCTCTTGGGCAGGGGTTAATGCATGATCAAAAATAACAAGACTTGCTTCTAAGTCCTGAACTTGTTCTGCAATCTCATCAACTTTACCTGAACCAATAAAAAACTTAGGGTCCGGTTTATTACGTTGAACTTTAATGTGCTCAAGAATATCTGCACCAGCTGACTGTGCAAGTAGAGCAAATTCTTCGGCATCCAGATCATCTAATAATTGTACAGACACACTCACTAATATTGTGCGTTCACCGCCTTGATGCCGATCAACATATTCCACGTGGCTATAAATCCTGAATAGGGTAAAACTTTATTCTAGAGGAAACTTGGACAAAAGGGGAAAGGGTTTACTCTTATTCTTTAGATTAACTACAGCGCATTTTATTTTTATTTGTGTCTATCACACAGCGATGCAAGTTTATTCCGAAACGTATAGAATGGCTCGAGATGGGTATAACAATGATTGATCGTTAGTGAAATTTTATGACTCAAACGCAAAGTATAGTGAATTCAACGTTAAAGAAATTTTCAAAAATAGGTTTATACGGAAAAAAAGTTACTTCAGCGACTGCGGCAATCAGTGAAGGTTTTTACTTAGTTTATCGTCATGGACTTTATAAAGATCCAAATAACCCTGTTAACACTCGATATGTTCAATATTTCTGTCGTCGTTTATGTCAAGTATTTAATCTTGAAGTTCAAGTACATGGCACAATCCCTAGAGAGCCCGCTTTATGGGTGAGTAACCATATTTCTTGGCTTGATATCGCCGTTTTAGGTTCAGGTGCACGTGTCTTCTTCTTAGCTAAAGCCGAGATAGAAAAGTGGCCTATTCTTGGCAATTTGGCGAAAGGTGGGGGCACCTTATTTATTAAACGTGGATCAGGTGACTCCATTAAAATTCGAGAGCAAATTACCGAATTTTTAAAACAAAATATTCCGGTTTTATTTTTCCCTGAAGCGACTACTACAGATGGCCATTCTGTTAAGCGGGTTCATGGTCGTTTACTCGGAGCTGCTATCGAAGCTCAGCGTCCGGTACAGGTATGTTTAATCTGTTACGTAAACCGTCATGGTGAGTTAGATACCGTTGCACCATTTATTGGTGAGATGTCATTCGTTGAGCATATTCAACGTGTGCTAGAAATGCCGAAAGTAACAGCTCATTTACTTACACTTCCTCCTATTTCGGTAGAAGGCCATGATGTAAAAAGTTTGACTCAAGAAGTGCAAGAAAAAATGGTTGAAGGATTGGCTCAATTACATAAAAAAGTACTTAAGCCAAAAAGTTAATTACATAAAACCTTCGAGTGGCAGCCATGATAGTAGTTTCATGCCTGCCTTTTGCCACCATTTCATTTCTGGTTCTTTTTTATAAATTACAGGGCCTTTTGGAGTTTCCTGTTGCCAGTAAATATGATTGTTTGGATCGAGCTTTAATTTATAAGCATATTTGTTTAAGTTTTCATCCATCGTATGGTGAATTGTTTTGGCCAGTGATGGACTATCTAAAATTACGCCAATTTCAGTATTTAAATATGCCGAACGTGGGTCAAAGTTGAATGAACCAATAAAAACCTGTTCATCTAATGCCATAAGTTTGGTGTGTAAACTTGAGCGGCTTAAACCTTTCATGTTTACTTTCGCTTTGGTTGCCAGCTCATCCGTATTCTTATTCAAATCGCGTTTATCTGGAGTCGGTAAAAACTCATACAGTTGAACGCCGTTTTTCAAAAGTTCTTTACGATATTTTCCATAAAACGCATGAACAACAGCTACGTCATTTGCTTTGAATGAGTTTGTTAAAACTCGAACTTCTACACCTTCTTTAGCAAGCGTACTTAAAATTTTAGCGCCTTGCTTTTCTGGAATAAAATAAGCCGAAATCAGGTCAACATTGCTTTCTGGTTTTTCCAAATGGTTAATCAATTGGAAATTTAAATGTTCTTCTTTTTTCGCTTTTGATCTAATTTTATCAGGTGAGTCTTTCACAACCTCTGCTTTAACCCAATCAAATTTAATATTACGGTCTAACCATTTATCAAAAGCATGTGATCTAGAGGTTAAGTCAAGGAAGTTCTGAACGGTGGCTTGTTGATAATGAGCATCAAGTTGTTGTTTTAAGCTTTCATAGCGCAAACGGTGTTGTTGAGCACTGACGATACTTTGGACTGAATATGCATATTCATGATTCCAGTAGTCATCAAAAGAATTCACGATATCATCAACGGCAGCACCAACCAACATGACATCGACGTCAGAAAATTGATAACTGTCGCTGACGTTGTAATACTGATTTGTCATATTGCGCCCACCAATAAGCGCAACCTGATTATCAGCAATAAAGCTCTTGTTATGCATACGACGATTGATACGTTTTAAGTCTAAAATCATATCCATCGCGCGATATTTGCGGAAACGGTAGGGATTAAATAATTTAACTTCAATATTTTTATGTTGAGAAAGCGCAAGTAACACGCCTTCCATCTTTTTAGCATTATTATCGTCAATTAATAAACGTACTTTAACACCACGATCAGCAGCACGAATAATTGCATGTAAAGCTAAAGCACCGACTTTATCGTTATCCCAAATATAGTACTGTAAATCTAAAGTCTTTTCGGCTTTATCAATCAGCCTTAAGCGAGCCGCGAGTGCTTCTAAGGGATCATTTAAAAGATGATAACCCGTTAAATTCGGATTTTTTTCACGTAAAGGCGTAATAATTTTTGAAAGAGAAGTTTGAGATGTATCGATATCTCGTGCGTACTGGATTGGTTCAGGGCTATGTTTGGGTAATGTGCTACAACCTGTCAAAGCCACAGCGAAACTTGAACATACGACTATAGAAGCTTTAATCAAAAAGCCTTTAGCCAGTTGATGAGTTTGAAGCTGTTTGGAATGAAAGGATTGTGCCATAATCAATACATACGATAAGGTGAGCTAGAGTATAATTCGTGCATATTGAAAGATAAATATTGAATTTGATTACTAGCAATCAATATAAGATAAGTCGAGAATCGTAATGTGGAACCCAAATTCAATCATCTTTTGTTTTTACCTTATTTTTTCAATACTTGCTCTCTGGGGAATTATTGAAGCCTGGGTTCATCAATCACGTACTGAAACGATTCATCCATTTAAAGCTTTTGTTCACTTACTTGCTTTTTATCTATCTTATCTTCTTGTTCCACTTTGGTTCTTTAATTTATACGCTGGTTGGATAGGTTATTACTCAATTCATGAAACCATTTTTATCTTTTTATTAAGCGGTATTCTCATTTACGCACGTTTTATAGAGCCACATATGGTACGTGTCGATGTTCACCAATATCGTTTAAACCCAGATCGCCGTTTTGCTAAACCTGTAAAAGTCGCTTTAATTGCAGACTTACATATAGGTCTATTCTCTGGGCATGAACGTCAACTCAAAATCATTGTGAAAAAGCTCAATGAACAACAGCCAGACTTAGTAGTTGTGGCAGGAGATTGGACTTATGAGCCAGAAGATAAGCTAGTACAGGAACTGAGTGTACTTAAAGATATTAAAGCTCCAGTTTATTCAGTTCCAGGGAACCATGACGAGCAATATCCGGGTCCGCCTATTCAACAATTATTAAAAGATGCACTTCACTACAATGATGTAATAGACATTGAAGGAAAAATTGTTGAGTTTGATGAGTTTCGTTTAATCGGGATTGGTGACTTATGGGCAGGGAAAACCGATATGCGTTCAATGCCAGACTTACCTCAAGATAAACCATGGTTAATTCTTTCCCATAACCCCGATACGGTAGATATGGTCCCTAAATTACCTAACCGCCCTTTAATGTTGTCAGGTCATACACATGGAGGGCAGGTCGAACTTCCGTGGGTAACCAACTATATTATGAAAAAAGTATCAATTTTAGGCCATAAACGTGGTTTCTATTCGCATGAACACGCTGATGTATTTGTTACCGTAGGAACAGGTATGGTTGGAATACCATTAAGATTTCGTGTACCGCCTACTATTGATATTATTGAACTTGTATAAAACAAAAAAGCCAATCACAAAGGATTGGCTTTTTTATAATGAGAAATTTAAGGAATAATTACGATAGCAACACGACGATTAATTGCCCGATTTTCATTGGTTGTATTCGGTACATACGGTTGAGTTGAACCACGTCCAATAACGTAAATATTTTCCTTTTTAAAACCGTGAGTCAAAAAGAGGTTCGCAACACTTTGTGCACGTTCTTCAGATAACTTCTGATTGTATTCGGGATTACCTACATCGTCAGTGTGACCAACGATTTTTAATTTATTCAAATCATATTTATTTAATTGATTTGCTAAACGTGTAAGCTCTGCTTCATGACTTTGTTTTAATGTTGCGTCATTAAAATCAAATAATAAGCGTTCTGGTAAACCTAGAGTCCAGCCTTCATTAGTAAGTACAAACCCCTCTTTTTTTAGCATTTTTACTTGACGATATTTCAAAGGACCAAAACTCAAGCAACCTGCAAGCGCAATGCACAGCAATGCAATAAAGGAGAGTTTCAAAGATCTTGTATTCATAAATTAGCCTAAATTTAATTCTCTGGTTTATAAATAAACCAATGTTGCTCAGAAGTCTTAGCCTTATACATCGCTTGATCTGCTTGCATAATAAAATCTTCTGGACTAGACGCAAATTGGGATAAAGCAATCCCTACACTAAAACTGAAATAAATCGTTTGATCATTTAGATGCAAAGGTTCTTTACAGCTTTCGAGTAAATTTTCAGCAATAGATATTAAATGATCGGCATGCGTAATGGAATGCAAAATAACCGCAAATTCATCACCGCCTAAACGGGCAATAAAATCTTGATGACGTAAACGCGTTTGTAACCTTTTCGCCATCTCTTTTAAAACTTCATCACCAGCTAAATGTCCGAACTGATCATTAATTGATTTGAAGTTATTGTTATCTATAAACAATAAGGCTGACTTATTATCAAAATCCTTATCTTCAAACATATCTAATAGTATCTGATAAAAATAATGTCTATTCGGTAATAGGGTCAGCTGGTCATGATGAGCCTGAAACGATAATTTACGATTTTCCTTTTGCAGCTGATTATCCCAAATCTGAATTTCTTCAAGTAGCTCATTAAAAACTGTATTTAGATCTTGAAACTCTTTAATTCGGTTATAAGGAAAACGAAGGTTATAAGCTTTTTGTTCACTCACGATTTGAGCAATATTTGTGAGTGGGTAAATCGCTTGCATAATTTGACGATAAGTCAAATTCACTGACCACCACAATGCACAAACAATAAATAGCATCGCAATAGCAAGGCCGACCATAATCATCTTTAAAAATTGCAATATTTTTTCAGAGCTACCAAAAAGGGTGAGTTCACCTACATTCTGTTGATGATGATAAATCGTCAAATGTACCGGCTCATTTAAAAACCAGTGATCAAACCATTTCTCTAACACCGAAGTTTGACTCGACAACTTAAAACTTTGAGCAATCAGGTGATGTTCAGAGTCATAAATATGAATTGCTCGAATAGAGTGATCATTTGTGTATTCATTTAAGATTTGTTCGATCGTGATCTTATCGTTAAACACAACGGCAGGCTGAATACGCTCAAGAAGAGTATGGCTAAGTAATTGCAAATTTTGTTTTGCATAAGTTTCCATCGTAAAAACGGAAATTGATACAAATGTAAAAGAGCAAATAAAGAAAGTTATAGCAAAGATCGTAAATTGAGACTTTCTAAAAAGTGCATGTAGCGAAGTGGATTGATACAACTTAGATATCATAATCCTTACTCCGCGTTCTTAGCCAAGAGTAAAACCCTTGGATCAATATGGACCTTGGAATGGCTTAATGCATCTAAGTTAACTTTAAAAGTGGTGTAATTATTTTGATTATATAAACAAAAGATACTACCAACTTCACATTCTGGGTTATTAATACTTAAAGAAAGCAAAGAACGATATGGATAATTCTGAATTAAGTTTTGTTGCTGCTGAGGTGGTGTAGTAGAGAAATAAACAGCCTGGCAATGCGATTTAGAAAAATCTTTAGCATTAACGGTTTGTACACGATAATTATAAGATAATTGTTGAATATAAGACTGGAAGGTAGAAGTAATTGATGCATTATCAATTACGCAAAGAGTAGGCGTGCTTACATTCTCCCATTTGCTATAACTTAAAATAGATAAAGTGAGCACATAAAAGTTATGTTTTGAATTGGCATAAGCAGGCCCACTCGTAGCAAACACTACAAGTATGCAAAATAATACTTTCTTAGCGGAGTGCCACATGGTGAGTTAATGCCAAATCAATTGCACGAATAATCTATTCTACATGAAGTTGAATAACTAAAAAAAGTTTAATATCTCATCTAATATCTAGTAAAAAGCCTAAAAAACGACCGCTTGATATGAATTGCTATAAAAAGGGGTTGCAAAGGGTTATTAATGGTCTATAATGCACATCCATCGGCGGTGATGCAGATATAAACTTGTTGAAAAACAGTTACTTGTGATTAGGTTGATTGCT
>NZ_JANJEP010000022.1:0-24979 GCF_044778325.1 Acinetobacter sp. BD54
CAAGATAATTGGATTGAGGCACAACTTTCACATATTGATAAGAACCGTACCCGTGCCAGCTATAATCACGCTGACTATTTAGCCCAGCGGACTGAAATGATGCAGTGGTGGGGTGATTATTTAAGTACTGCTAAGTGAAAATCGTACTTTTATACATAGACTTAAAACATTATGGGGTTTCAAATGGATAGTAAACAATATACTTGCCGTGTTACATGGTCAGCAGAATATAATGAGTATGTTGGGTTGTGTGCTGAGTTTCCATCATTGTCTTGGCTTGATGCGGATCAGTCTAAAGCATTCTCAGGAATAGAGGAGCTTGTTGCTGATGTTGTCGCTGATATGATTAGCAATAATGAAAAAGTTCCTACACCACTCTCCGGGAAAATATAGTAGGCAGTTTGTTGTCCTTGTTCTCAGTGGTTCAACAAAAACTAGCCCTCGAAGCCGCAGAACGTGGCGTGGACATAAATTGTTTAGTATCAGTAAAAAGAGCGATGTAATTTTAGTACGAGTGAGTGATAGAGCAGGAACCTATGCTTCATATATTCAGTAAATGGTATGTTTTTGAATTAATAGGTATTTTTAAATAAAGCTTTCTTTGATTTAGTGCTTTTTATTTAATAAATTAATTTTAAAAACAACTTAGGCTAATTGATAAACACTATCTGGAAAGATTAAAAGAAAATATTTTTTAATTTCTGCTAATTCATTTAAGGCAGGTTCCCTTTCAAGCAGTTGAAATGTCCAAATAAGTACAGCCTGATGATTATCATAGCAAGTATTTACTCCAAGAAAATTAGCCATTCCATAACTTCTATTGATGTTCATTTCTTTAATTAATTGATTTCCTAAGTCACGAGCTTGCTGGCTGATCAATAACTCATTTGGTAACACGGCGGTCATCTCCACAAAATAATCTAATGCAGGTTCAATCCTTATATTTAAAAAGTTATAATTTAGTTGAAATGGATAAAATATACTTTCTATAAGTTGTAATAACCTGCTGTAGGTTAATTTTAGCAAAGTATTACTCAGTCAACAACTTCAAATAACCCACAGCAAGTTATTTTTTGTAAATTAATTTAAATATGATTACTTGTAAGTTATCTAGCCTCATGGGCGATAGAAAAATTTTAAAATTAAGTGAAGTGGTGCATGCAACAGGTATCAATCGCAACACGCTCACAAGTATGTATTATGACCGTGCTGTACGTATTGAATTACCAGTCGCCGATAAGTTGTGTAAGTACTTTAACTGTACGATGAATGATTTGTTTGAGTTTAAGGAAGAAGTTGAAGAAAAAGATTAACTTAATACTTCGTTTGATAAGTTTTTCGAAGAAAAAGACTAGCCAATACTTAGTTTGATAAGTTTTTCTCTGCAGATCTAATATTGAATTTTATAAAATATCATTACAAACAGATACTAATTTCATTACTTCTAAAATGAAATCAATCGAATGGTAGAGTTTTTTTGCTATTTGCATTTTAAGGTGGGATTTTGAGGCCTTGTTGCGCAAACCTACCGATAAGGTCTTATACAGCAATAGCCTACACCTAAATTTATCGTACACCGAATTGGTCATCCTACAATCATGCTTTGATCAATCATGGTAATTTTACAATTTGGTTTGATACTAAGATTCAATGATATTCGCAGTCACAAGGAAAACATGGTCGAAATCAAACTTATTCTGACATAGCCATTCAGTGCTATCTCATGATTAAATCCTTATTTCGTCTTTCTGTATGCATGGTGACTGGCTTTGTCCAAAGCTTGATTAAACTTTGCGGATTAGATTGGACAGCTCTGGATTATTCAACCATTCGCAGAAGACAAAAGCATATTGATATTCAAATTAGCTATGAAAAGAGTTGCAATGGACGGCACTGTTGCAAATAGAGATTTGAGTCGATGATGTTCCCTTTAAAAAGTACTTAGAGACCGAAAACCCTGTTGATTAGACACACTTCACCCTGAGGCTGACCATAATAAAATGACGATGCTTGTCCTTTACGTAGTGCACGCATGACTTCAATACCTTTAATTGTGGCATAAGCCGTCTTCATAGATTTGAATCCTAATGTGGCCCTGATGATCCGCTTTAGCTTGCCATGATCACATTCAATCACGTTATTTTTATACTTAATCTGCCTGTGCTCAAGGTTTGGCGGACATTTACCTTCCCGTTTTAACCGTGATAAAGCACGTCCATATGTGGGTGCTTTATCCGTGTTGATCACTTGTGGAATTTGCCACTTCTTCACATTATTTAAAATTTTTCCAAGAAAACAATATGCTGATTTGGTATTACGTCTAGAAGAAAGATAAAAATCAATGGTATCGCCACGTTGATCGACTGCACGATACAGATAAGACCATCGTCCATTCACTTTTACATAGGTTTCATCAATATGCCACGAGCTCAGATCTGTAGGATTACGCCAATACCAGCGTAAACGTTTTTCTATTTCAGGAGCATAACGTTGAACCCAACGGTAAATAGTCGTGTGATCAACATTCACACCCCGTTCGGCCAGCATTTCCTGCAGTTCACGATAGCTAATGCCATATTTACAATACCAGCGCACAGCCCAAAGAATGATTTCGCCCTGAAAATGCCGACCATGGAAAGGATTCATATGCTGCACCTTTAGCTAAAACAGTCTTCAGCTTACCATTCGTGGTTATTTGCAACAGTGCCGCATTTCCTGAAGTTCACGATAGCTGATGCCATATTTACAATACCAACGAACAGCCCAAAGAATGATTTCACCTTGAAAGTGCCGACCGTGGAAGGGATTCATCTGCTGTATCTCGAAATAAATAAGATATTTAGCTTATCATGTCAGCCTATTTGCAACAGTGCCGCTTAAATGCCTGGTCAATATTCAACGAGCATCGCTGGTCAATATTAAGTGAGCGTCAACAATCTTGGGCATTTCGGGGTATCTCTGGTGGCACAAACAGGTTTGCAGTTTGACCTTTCCACATCTCAGGGAAAGCTCATGGCTTCTGTGATGTCTGCATTAGCAGAGTTTGAGGGAGATTTACTACGTGAACGTGTGCGCTCTGGTGTAGCAGCGGCACAAGCGCGTGGCGTTGTGTTTGGTCGTCGTCCTGGTCAACGTACCAAGTCAGATCGTCTGGCACCTAAAGTGTTGGAGTTGGTGTCTGCTGGACACTCTTATCGACAAGTCGGTCGGCTGGTCAATCTAAGCAAAAATACCGTGTTGGATATCGTTAAAAGAAGTCGG
Source organism: Acinetobacter sp. BD54 (assembly GCF_044778325.1). Taxonomy (NCBI): domain Bacteria; kingdom Pseudomonadati; phylum Pseudomonadota; class Gammaproteobacteria; order Moraxellales; family Moraxellaceae; genus Acinetobacter; species Acinetobacter sp. BD54. Next base: position 3,262 of record NZ_JANJEP010000022.1, read on the forward strand.
AGTGAAAATCCTTAGCGTGCTATATTTTCCGTTTCCTGAGACGACCCCTAACTGAAGACATTGACGGTGGATGGGCTGCAATGGGAATTAAAACCTCTACAGAGTTCACAGCGGGTTGCAAGCGTTGGGTTGAGTTGAGGTTATCGGATTGGAAGTGGAGGGCTGCCATATGATTGCCATCTCTGACATAGCGTTTTAAGGTATTTTTCTAGGGCGTATTGATGTTTCAACGTATTAACAATCATACGAACAACCTCATTCTCTCAGGTCATTTTCTTCTTGCCGATGGGTGATTTTTCGCCGATAAGCACTTGGTGATACACCAAACCAGCGTTTAAACGCGCGCCGAAAATTAGCAGAGTCGTGGTAATTCAGTAAGCTGGCAATTGCCTCGACCGATATTTGAGGGTCATGTAAATAACTACTGGCTTTCTCAGATAAAATCCGATCTCGAATCAGCCGGTAACTCGTGTTCTCTTTGACCAGACGTCTGGCCAGCGTACGCTTATTCATAAACAAGGCTGCAGCCAGATCCTCTTCACTCAGTTGCCCGAGCGGATAGGACAGCATGGCTTTTTGCACTTGGTAGGTGGTGCTGTGTTGTTGGGTCTTGAGCCGGTTGAGGATCATTTCGCATTGTTGCATCGCCAGCAGATAGCTATCGTGCTGCGCGGATGCATTGGCAATCAAGCACAACTCGGTCGGCACTCGGATCGACAGTTGTGGCTGATCAAACTGATAGGTACCGGCAAGATAATCCGCGTAACAGGCATGATGATCGGGGGCGGGATGGCTAAACTGAATCACCGCCTCGGTCAGCGGTCGTCCAACAATAAATTCGGCACATTCCGAAAAAATCACCGCAACAGTTTCGGACAGTAGCCGATGTACTGCATGACTCAAGGTCTGCTCAAAGAAAATCAAGCAGGTCGTCCACTCAGCATTGGTGTGTGTTTCGAGCCTAATCAAACTCATACGGGTCGGCAAAAAAGTTTGAAACGCTTGTAACACGGCCAATAAGTTCGGGCTGCTATTGATTAAAAAGCCCATCGCACCATGCGTTGAGGGAGTTAGGCGCTGACCCAAGCGCAAACCGAACTGTTCAGATGTTGATAGATCTATGCTGTTTTGCAGGATCTGAGCTTGTTGGCTGGCCGTGATCATGGTGTCATCACGCATCAGTTGCTCAGTGGTCAGCGCAGTGAATTTTAATAATTTCGGCAGATCGCGCGCTTGTAAGTCCAGTTCTCGACCGATCAAACGGGTATAGCTACACGGAATGATCGCGGGTTCTTTGCCTGAGTGAGTCTGATACATGGAATATGCTTTATTGGCTGACGAGGTAATATTGTCTTTTTATGACCTCTATTTGTCAAATAATAACCTCTACAGAACCGCAGAGAGTGCGTAATCTTGAGCTTGAACAGTGAAATTAAGCCAAATCGGAGTCGTAGCCATGAGCCAAATTACATTTATTGCCCACGATGGTGCACAAACCAGCGTTGCAATCGAAGCGGGTAAGTCACTAATGCAGTTGGCGGTTGAAAACGGTGTTGCCGGAATTGATGGGGATTGCGGTGGCGAATGCGCCTGTGGTACCTGCCACGTGATTGTCAGTGCTGAGTGGTCGGATGTTGCGGGTACGGCACAAGCGAATGAGCAGCAGATGTTGGAAATGACCCCAGAGCGTGCTGCCACCTCACGTTTGGCGTGTTGTATCCAAGTGACCGATGCAATGGATGGCATGACGGTACATCTGCCTGAGTTTCAGATGTAACACGTCAGCTGTAACCCAGCGGATCAACCGCCTTAACAAACACACCTCGTCAACGATGCTCAGTCAGGAGACCATCATGAACTCAGTCGCAGAAATTTTTGAGAAAATAACCCAAACTGTCACCAGCACCGCTGCAGACGTAGCAACCACGGTTACGGATAAAGTCAAGTCTAATGAGCAGTTTCAAACGGGCAAGCAGTTTTTGCATGGTCAAGTGACCCGTTTTGTCCCATTGCACACGCAGGTTCGCGGCATTCAGTGGATGCAAAAAGCCAAATTCCGTGTGTTTAACGTGCAAGAATTTCCTGCATTTATCGAGCAACCGATTCCAGAAGTTGCAACACTGGCACTTGCTGAGATTGATGTTAGCAACCCATTTTTATACAAGCAAAAAAAATGGCAGTCTTACTTTAAGCGGCTGCGTGATGAAGCACCGGTACATTATCAAGCCAACAGTCCGTTTGGGGCATTTTGGTCGGTCACGCGTTACGATGATATTGTCTATGTCGATAAAAATCATGAGATTTTTTCAGCTGAACCTGTGATCGCGATTGGCAACACCCCTCCTGGGTTAGATGCTGAAATGTTTATTGCAATGGACCCACCCAAGCACGATGTGCAGCGGCAGGCCGTACAGGATGTAGTCGCACCAAAAAATCTCAAAGAGCTAGAGGGTTTGATTCGGCTACGCGTGCAAGAGGTTTTGGATCAGTTGCCAACGGATCAGCCGTTTGATTGGGTGCAGAATGTTTCGATTGAGCTGACAGCCCGTATGTTGGCAACATTATTTGATTTCCCATACGAAAAGCGGCACAAATTGGTTGAATGGTCAGACTTGATGGCTGGCACTGCGGAGGCCACAGGTGGGACAGTGACAAATTTGGATGAGATTTTTGATGCAGCAGTCGATGCAGCAAAGCATTTTGCGGAGTTATGGCATAGAAAAGCCGCACAAAAATCTGCAGGCGCTGAAATGGGCTATGATTTGATCAGCTTGATGCAGTCAAACGAAGCGACTAAAGACCTGATTTATCGGCCGATGGAGTTTATGGGCAATTTGGTCTTGCTAATTGTCGGCGGCAACGATACCACACGCAACTCGATGACGGGTGGGGTATACGCACTTAACCTGTTTCCAAATGAGTTCGTCAAACTCAAAAACAATCCGAGCTTGATCCCGAACATGGTATCCGAAATTATTCGCTGGCAAACCCCGCTGGCCTATATGCGTCGGATTGCCAAGCAAGATGTAGAGCTTAACGGTCAGACCATCAAAAAAGGCGACAAGGTGGTGATGTGGTACGTTTCTGGCAACCGCGATGAGCGAGTGATTGAGCGACCTGATGAATTGATCATTGATCGTAAAGGTGCGCGTAATCATCTGTCATTTGGTTTTGGTGTGCATCGCTGTATGGGTAATCGCTTGGCCGAGATGCAGTTGCGAATCTTATGGGAAGAGCTGCTTCAGCGTTTTGAAAATATTGAGGTTTTGGGTGAGCCAGAGTTGGTGCAGTCTAACTTTGTGCGCGGCTATGCCAAGATGATGGTCAAACTGACTGCCAAAGCGTAGGTATCAAAATAGGCGACAGAGGCATTTTGCAACTGTCGTCGGCAACAATTGATGCTGTGCATCAACCATGAACTGAGTGAATTCATATGCAAACAATCGTCATCATTGGCGCAAGTCATGCTGCGGCGCAGTTGGCGGCAAGTCTGCGGCCAGATGGCTGGCAGGGCGAGATTGTGGTGATCGGCGATGAGCCGTATTTGCCGTATCATCGACCGCCGTTGTCCAAGACCTTTTTATGCGGTGCACAACTGGTCGATGAGTTATTGATTCGGCCAGCCGCTTTTTATCAAAAAAATCAGATCGAATTTCGGCACGGGCGGGTGGTTGCGATTGATCGGGCAGCGCGCAGCGTGACACTACAAGATGGCAGTACGCTTGCGTATGACCAGTTGGCGCTGTGTACCGGTGCACGAGTCAGGACGGTGTCGCTGGCTGGGTCTGATTTGGCAGGTGTGCATTATCTTAGAAATATCAGCGATGTACAGGCTATCCAGCCATTTGTACAACCCAACGGCAAAGCAGTGGTGATCGGTGGTGGCTATATCGGTCTTGAAACAGCCGCCGCATTGACCGAGCAGGGCATGCAGGTGGTGGTCTTGGAAGCCGCCGAGCGGATTTTGCAGCGGGTAACTGCACCGGAAGTGTCGGACTTTTATACGCGGATTCATCGCGAACAGGGTGTGACGATTCATACCGGTGTGTCGGTCACGGCGATCACGGGTGAGGGGCGGGCGCAAGCGGTGCTGTGTGCCGATGGTTCGATGTTCGATGCAGATCTGGTGATCATCGGGGTCGGGGTTGTACCGAATATCGAGTTGGCGCTGGACGCGGGCTTGCAGGTGGACAATGGTATTGTGATTGATGAGTATTGCCGTACCAGTGCGCCAGAGATTGTGGCCATCGGGGATTGTGCCAATGCGTTTAATCCGATTTATCAGCGGCGGATGCGCTTGGAGTCGGTACCAAACGCCAATGAACAGGCCAAAATTGCCTCGGCGACCTTGTGTGGCTTACAGCGGACCTCGAAGAGTTTGCCTTGGTTTTGGTCAGATCAGTATGATCTAAAGTTGCAGATTGCGGGACTCAGTCAGGGGTATGATCAGATCGTGATTCGGGGTGATGTGCAGCAAAGGCGTAGCTTTGCAGCGTTTTATTTGCAGGCGGGTCGCCTGATTGCGGCGGATTGTGTGAATCGTCCGCAGGAGTTTATGCTAAGCAAAAAGCTGATCACGGCTGGTACGGCGGTCGATCCACTGCGGTTGGCGGATGAGTCGATTGCGGTACAGGCGTTGATGGGGTAGCTTAAAACTACATCAGGCTAGATTTGCATTACGCTGATTCAGATGTTAATCAGAATGGCATCGATAGATACCTGTGAGAGCAAGTCAGGTGCAGCTTTGGCTTTGTGTAATTCACCACCCGTGATCGCAAACACGATGGGTAATCCATACCCATCTACGGCAAGATGGATCTTACTTGTCTTGCTACCTCGACTTAAGCCAATCGCCTCCTGATCGTGAGTTGCAGCACGTGCATTATGTTGATGTGCCTTGACGTAATTGCTATCCATAACCCCTACTCTATATCAGAGTCAGTAGATAAAACCCTGAGTATGCTTTGGAAAAAACCTTTTGCTGACCAGTCGTTGTATCTTTTGTAGAGATTAGGCTGCTGACCAAACTCAGTCAGGAGGTAGGTCTAGCCATGGACATTTCACCCACATTCTGTAGAGCATGGCTTCTACGGTGAGCCGTAAATTTGGTTTGTGATCAATGTCCTGTTGCTTGAGCATAGGAGAAATCTTTGCTCAATGTTGGTCGTTCAGCATAAAGCGTGGCATGGTGGACTCGGATGGGGAGAGCTTTAATTCTCTGAGTCTGCCTCCAATTTGCAATCAATATTTTCAAACGTCAACACACTCTAATGTAAAAAAACTAACATTAAAAAAACACCTCTGCCAAAAGGTCTGGTAGCTATATTCGATGTCAAAGATGATCTGGCTCACCTGCTGCGTTGTTAACTCATTCTATCAAATTTTGAGGACAGGCTTGACATTTGGTCAATCGACCAATATATATTCAAAATATGCATTTGGTCATTTGACCAATACCCGTTGAATTCTTGTGTGATATTTGCTGTGCCTGACCAAGGTGAAAAATATTGCTCAAGGTCAAATGTGATAGCAGGTTTACAGACATTCGATGCCTTTACAAGGAAACTCTCGCCATGACTCATATGATCAATATCCAGCCACGTAAGCCGCGGTTTGATTTAAGTGATGTTCCAGTTTTTTGGAACGACGGTGACCCGGTGTTAACACGCTTCTTTGATGCACTTTCTATTCACTTCCCCGATGGAGAGCGTTTTTTTATTCAGTCGGTGCGTAACTATCAGGATCTGGTCACAGATCCTAAACTGAGAGAAGATATCAAAAACTTTTTTCGCCAAGAAGCGCAACATGGCATTGTGCATGACCAGTATAATGCGGTGATGCAGTCGCAAGGCATTCATGTCGAAAAGGTCATCGCAAGATTCAAATTATTTATTCGGCTCTCCCAAAAACACCTGCCCGCCAAGTATCTGTTGGCCATGACAGCTGCCTTTGAACATATTACTGCTGTACTAGGCGAGGGTGCTATGGAGGGTGAGGGTGAGATGTTCAAGAATGCTCATCCCGCAATGCGTGCCATGTTCATGTGGCATGGGGTAGAAGAAGTCGAACACAAAACAGTAGCCTTTGATGTTTACGAAACAGCGGCAGGTGGGGGGTATTTCACCCGCGCATCTGCTTTGATTATCGGAACGCTACTGGTACATGCGGTGGTTGGCTCAGTTCTTTGGCATATGTTGAAAATTGACAAACTACAAGGTCAGCCATTGGTGCTTGCTAAGGGATTTTATCGCCTCTATGGACCACGTGGCCTGATTACCAGACTTATTCCACGCTATCTGGACTGGTTTAAGCCAGGTTTCCATCCTAGCGACACCGAAATCCCAGAAAAGGTTAATTCTTGGCTGGCTGAATATGATAAGCATCAAGACCCTATGGAAGCGTCACGAATTGTTTTTAATGTCCCCATTGCAAAAGCTGTATAGATCAGGAGAGACCGTGAAAGACTCGACTCGACTTGACCAAGTCGAGTAACCTGTCTTATTGATATAATGTTATGAGTCAAACTATGTTGAGTAGTGAATCTACGCGAGTCGAAGTTGCTGACCGCGAGAGAGTATTAGCCGCTTCTGCCAAGCTGTTTCGAGAAAAGGGTTTTGAGCGTACCAGTGTGCGAGAAATTGCCAGTGCTTGTGGTATTCTTCCAGGCAGTCTGCATTACCGCTATCGTAGTAAAGACGATATTTTGGTTGATATGATGCGGCTTGCTATTGAGAGAACTATTTACAGGATTGTTGAGGCGACTTCCGCGATTCAAGATCCACTCAAAAAAATGCAATCGGCACTGCAGACACATGTCGATATCCTTATGTCGGGTGACGATATGGTTTATGTGTTGTTGTTTGAGTGGCGCTCGGTACATGGAGTCGCACGTGAGCAGATTATTGCTGAGAGAGACAGATACGAGCGATATTGGCAGACAATTCTTGATGATCTGCAGTCTTATGGTTGTATCCGAAACGATGTGGATGCAGATCTGTTAAGACTGATTGGGCTAGGAGCAATAAACTGGGCTGCCACTTGGTATAAAGAAAATGGTAAGTACAATCTTGAACAGATCGCGGATGCGATATGGCAGATGATGACAAGAGGCATCCTTAATCCAGATTTTCACGAAGAGGCAAAAAACCTGTGACCAACTATAAGACTCCATCCCGTATCACGCACGCCATCGGGAGGCATTGTGGCAGCTCCGCAATTCGTGATTTGCTCGAGTTTAATGGGCTGAATATTTCCGAGGCCATGTGCTTTGGATTAGGCTCAGGGCTTGGCGTGACCTATTTGGAAATGGCTGACGCCCCTGTGCCATTTTTAGTGCATGTGCGGTCTTTGGGGTTTGAAGCGCGCGTATTTGAAAGTATCGGTATACCCTTTGAGTGGCAAACCTTCGAGTCACCCGAATCGGCAGCCACCGCGCTGGAGAAATGTTTGGATGCGGGTCACCCCACCCTGTTGCTGACGGATATTTTTTATTTACCTTACTTCAACAGCAGCACGCACTTTCCCGGTCACGCCATAGCCGCTTGGTCGAGAAATCCAGAGACAGGTGCGGTATTTGTCACCGATACCGAGCGTCCGAGTGTTTTGTCGGTGACGCGAGAGGCACTGACCCGCGCACGTTTTTCTACACAGCCCCCATTTATTCACTATGGCAATATGTTCACGCCCACCGCGTTTCAAGGCGAAATTACCCCCGAGATGATTACCGGTGTCATCCATGACAACGCCAAGTCATTAGCTGTGAGTGGCATATCGGCACTGGAAACATGGCTGGCCGAACTGAGTCGTTGGGGAGCCACAGGCGATTGGCACTGGACGACCCGATTTGCCTACCAAATTATTGAAAAGCGTGGCACAGGTGGCGGCGGCTTCCGCAAAATGTACGCTGAATTCCTTGATGAAGCGGTTCACTATGACGCAAGTGTACAGCAATATCGACTGCCCCTGTTAATGAGGGCTTGCGAAAAAGCATGGACGGCATTAGCCATGTGTTTGAAGTCTGCCTCGGAAAGCACAAACTTTCCATATGCCGCCATTGAAGAGGCCATTGTGGCGGTGATGCAGGCCGAACGTAATTATACAGATGCCGCCCTTGCACTTTGAGACGTGCCGCTAATTTTTTCGCAATAAAATCAGCCAGCAATGGCGGGAGTTCAAAAATGGACAGTAATAACACGGCACACCTGACCATGGCTAAGGCGTTTTTTGGTACTAATCACCCTTTATTCAATATGTTCAATATTAGTGTTGGTGCAGTGAGCGATGGTCATGCCGAGATGACGATGCCCTTCTCTGAGCAACTCTCTGACCGTAAAGGCTCACTGCATCGAGGGGCTTTGGTGACGCTGCTGGATACGACTTGCGGCTTATCTATTTTTTCGTCATTGCGGTCGTTAGAGCCGATTGCCACTATTGATTTGCGTGTCGATTTTTTGCGACGTATTCCCTCTGCGGTAGGTTTAAAGGCGATAGTGGATTGCATTGGTAGAACCGATACGGTGGCCTTTATCACGGGCCGAGCGGTTGCAGAAGACAGTGGTGAGCTACTGGCTACTGTCACTGGTTCTTTCGCAATCGGCACGATGGGACCCTCTTTTGACAGCAATGAAGCGCGAGGCGAGTGATATGAGTATAGTAAATCAGATGAGCGCGGAAACACCCCCACTAAAATTGTGTGACGAGCCTTTTGTCGATTTTCTAGGTTTTCGTGAGGAAATGCAACATGGAGAAATACAGTACTTTATGGACTTTCGTGATTCGCATATCGGCAACCCGATGATTGGCACGTTTCATGGCGGCATTCTCGCGAGTTTTGGTGAAGTGGCCGCCGCCGCCTATCTTGCCCGTCAGCGTGGTGATAATGAGCTGCCCTTATGCTCCACGATGACCTTTGATTACCTGCGGCCAGCATTTATAGGTACGTTACAGGCAGTCCCCAGTATTGTTCGTGCGGGTCGGCGCATTACGACAGTATCGGTTCAGTTACTACTTGATGGCAAGTTGGTTTGTATCGGTCGATTCCTGTTTACGGTTAGCAGCAAATAAAATTGGAGCAAGCTCAGTTCAGGATGCCGACCCTGTTTTACTCAGAAAAATTTTCAATAGATAGACAAATAATATCAAATAGCTGGAACTACTACTGATACCGATACAGCGTTGGCGCAGAAATCCCAAACTCCTTCGCCAATGCTCGCTTGGTTTTGTAGTCGCCAGATTCAAGACGTTGATGCAGCAGAGCCACTTGTTCAGGAGTCAGTGACGGCTTACGGCCCTTGTAGGGGTCGTCTCAGGAAACGGAAAATATAGCACGCTAAGGTTTTTCAATTGCGCGCAATGGCCTAAATTTTCCACCACCTATCTTGGCTTTGCTTCGCCATAGATAATCCCCAGTTAAATTGATGTGCTCCCACCCCAGCGGTGACAGATATTGCAGCAAGGTATCATCGACTGTGCGACCATGCCCTCGTAGGGCGTTAGTCGCTCTCTCTAAATAAACCGTGTTCCACAATACAATGGCGGCGGTCACTAGATTCAAGCCACTGGCTCGATAACGCTGTTGCTCAAAGCTTCGATCTCGAATCTCACCCAATCGATAAAAGAAAACGGCGCGCGCTAATGCATTACGGGCTTCACCTTTATTTAATCCAGCTTGAACCCGACGGCGTAGTTCTACGCTTTGCAACCAATCCAAGATAAACAGTGTGCGCTCAATACGCCCCAGCTCTCGTAATGCCAATGCCAAACCATTCTGTCGTGGATAACTACCGAGTTTACGTAGCATTAGCGACGCTGTGACAGTCCCTTGCTTGATTGATGCGGCCAGACGCAAAATATCGTCCCAATGAGTACGAATCTGTTTGATATTCAGTGTGCCGCCAATCATGGGTTTAAGTGCGGCATAGTCTATGTCTGACTTTGGAATATAGAGTTTCGTATCGCCCAGATCACGAATTCGTGGTGCAAATCGAAACCCTAGCATGTGCATGAGTGCAAAAACATGGTCGGTGAATCCAGCCGTATCGGTGTAGTGTTCCTCGATGCGTAAATCAGACTCGTGATACAGCAGCCCATCAAGAACATAGGTTGAATCACGAACGCCCACATTGATCAGCTTACTGCTAAATGGTGCGTATTGATCAGAAATGTGTGTATAAAATAACCTTCCAGGCTCTGCGCCATATTTTGGATTGATATGTCCTGTACTTTCAGCTCTGCCACCTGCGCGGAAGCGTTGGCCATCTGATGAGGAGGTAGTGCCATCTCCCCAGTTTTCAGCGAAAGGTTGTTTCAATTGAGCATTCACCAATTCGGCCAATGCCGTTGAATAAGTTTCATCACGGATATGCCAAGCCTGTAGCCATGAGAGTTTGGCATAAGTTGTACCAGGACATGATTCGGCCATTTTCGTCAGCCCTAAATTAATTGCATCAGCCAGTATGGTCGTGAGCAATAACGCTTTATCCTTCGCAGTGTCATCCGTTTTCAAATGAGTGAAGTGTCGAGTAAAGCCTGTCCATTCATCGACCTCCATTAATAATTCGGTGATCTTGATATGTGGTAACAGCATTGCTGTTTGGTCAATTAAAGTTTGGGCTGTATCAGGAGCCACGGCATCGAGAGGTGTTATTTTTAGACCAGATTGATTGATCATCGCATCAGGCAAATCGTTGGTCGCTGCCATGCGATTAATGATTGCTAATTTCTGCTCCAATAGTGAAAGGCGACTTTGCAAATATAGATCACAATCAGTAGTAATGGTTAGAGGTAACTCATTGGACTGTTTTAGCTGATTAAATTTATCAGCAGTCACTAAATACTCATCGAAGTCTTTGAATTGGCGAGAGCCTTGTACCCAGAGATCCCCAGCCCGTAGCGAGTTTTTAAGTTCAGATAACACACATATTTCGTAATAGCGGCGATCAATACCATCATCGGTAAAGACTAGTCTTGCCCACCGTTTTTTGATAAACGCTATTGGAGCATTAGAGGGGATTTTTCGTGTATTATCAACATTCATGCTGCGGAGCAACTCTACAGCGGCAAGCATATCTTTTGCTGCTGGGGCAGCACGCAATTTAAGTATGGCAAGAAGTTCTGGCGCGTAACGGCGTAAAGTTGCATAGCTCTCGCCAATTCGTGGTAAAAAATCAAAGTCTTCGGGTTGCGCCAGTTTTTCTGCCTCAGTAATACTTGCTGCAAAAGCATCCCATGAAATAACAGTTTCGATGGCGGCAAACGGATCACTGCCATTTTGCTTGGCATCTAGCAAGGCTTTCCCGATAAGCCCATACAAACGCACTTTGTCGTTGATCGCTTTACCTGATGATTGAAATTGTTGCTGGTGTTTATTTTTTGCGATAGCAAATAGCTTTCCAATAATGCGATCATGCAGGTCAATAATTTCGTCGGTGATCGTGGCCATACTCTCCACAACGATTGCTACCAAAGTGGCATATCGACGTTGAGATTCAAATCTGGCCAAATCAGCAGGAGTCATTTGCCCACCTTCGCGAGCAATTTTCAGTAAGCGATTTTGATGAACGTGTTTTCCAATGTCTTCAGGTAGATCGATGGCTTGTAAGCACTTCAGCCGCTCAATGTGCTCAAGCATGTACTTTGAGTTTGGTTTAGCTGGTGACTGTCTAAGCCACCCCAATATTGTCAGTTTGCTGCCCTCTTTACGGTTCAGCAAAGCATCTATATTTTGACGATGAGTTTCTGAAAGTGAGCTCGTCAAAGCAGTATAAATTATGCGGTTGGCAGATGTGATTGCTTCTGCGCAAATACTATCAATTGCATTTATAGCTGGCAAAAGGACTGATTTTTGTCGTAAATTTTCAACGAGAGTTGTGGCTAAAATAAGACCTTTATCTGTCTGAAGGGACAAATCCACCATCATATTGACCGATTGCCGATAGTCACTCAAGGTGAATAGTTTGAACCCAAAAACTTTTTTCAATTCGGCAATATGTTCTCGTCTTGTTTGCTCGCGCTGACCATAATCATTCCAGCAGTCCACTGATATACTAAGTTGAGCAGCCATCATGAAAAGTAAGGGTTTGAATGGTTCGTCGTTAATACCCAATATCACTCCAGGGTAACGCATGTAGCAAAGTTGAATTGCAAAGCCTAGCTTGTTGGATGCCCCTCGATGTTGATGGACTATGGATTTATCAGAATCACTCAGAGTGTAATGCTGAAGCATAAAAGCTCTATCATCTGGAATTTCGAACAGGCTTCCCAATTCCGTGGACGACAAAATAGAATGGCGCGGCATGGCTCATTAGTCCCAAATAAACTAAACTATTAAAGGTACATTATTTTGTACCGCCACGCTTAGCTTTGCGCTGCAATTTCGCAAGGAGGTTCAATTGGGACAGAATGCGGCCATTTATTGCCGAGTATCAACGAACGATCAGTCCTGCGAACGACAGGAATATGACCTACGTGCCTACGCCAATCGTTGCGGCTACGATGTTGTCGGTGTTTGGAAAGAAACTGCATCAGGCAGTAAGGATGAGAGATTGCAAAGAAAATACTTGATGACCATGGCGCAATCTCGTGAAATCGATGCCATCTTGGTGACGGAATTGACACGCTGGGGCAGAAGCACCGTGGATCTCGTACAGTCATTACAAGATCTTGGGCATTTCGGGGTATCTCTGGTGGCACAAACAGGTTTGCAGTTTGACCTTTCCACATCTCAGGGAAAGCTCATGGCTTCTGTGATGTCTGCATTAGCAGAGTTTGAGGGAGATTTACTACGTGAACGTGTGCGCTCTGGTGTAGCAGCGGCACAAGCGCGTGGCGTTGTGTTTGGTCGTCGTCCTGGTCAACGTACCAAGTCAGATCGTCTGGCACCTAAAGTGTTGGAGTTGGTGTCTGCTGGACACTCTTATCGACAAGTCGGTCGGCTGGTCAATCTAAGCAAAAATACCGTGTTGGATATCGTTAAAAGAAGTCGGAGTGAAAATCCTTAGCGTGCTATATTTTCCGTTTCCTGAGACGACCCCATCAAGGGCAGCATTTCATTTTATTGGAAGTTGACACATCCGATAATGCGACCCGTCTTTCTACGCAATTATTAACAATAAAAGATATGAATTCTTGGGAAGAAGATTATGAAAAAATTCGTAAATTTGTAGTTCAAAAAACACTTAACTGGCCAAATAGCTTCATCCAAAAAATAGCCACTCAACAAGTCAGATTTAATCATCCACGTATTGATGAGGGGCAGCAAGTCGCTATTGAAGACTTAGAAAGCTGGGCTAATCGGATTTGTAATGGACTGAAAAAGTCATCGTCACCTTTATGCAATTAAATGAAATTGTTTGTTTTCTGATAGATAGTTAACCATTTCTTGTATCTCTATAGTTAACGTAATATTAACTATAGAGGAGCGTGTTCTGTTCATTGTTTTGGCTAGACCTCAGGTGAGACTAAACTTCATGCTCGTATCGTGTACGCAATCATTTTAAAATGCTGGTTTAAGATGAGTGTCTTTAGTTTGTTAGCGTAAGAGCACTTAGTTCAAATCATGATTTATGCACCAAAACCGTTTATGCGCATGTCTTGGGATCAGGATATTATTCCTCAAGCGTAGAAAATTAGTAATAATAAATTAGACTATTTTTTCTCTCTCAAATGACTAGGGTAAGTGTAGTTTCTATGCAACGTCAAAAATTTGACTCATTTAATGCTTTATGGGTTTTTAATATTGCTGCTGAGTATAAAAGTTTTAAGCAAGCTGCTGAAGTATTGTGTGTCACTCCTTCAGCCGTTAGCCAGCAAATCAAAAATCTTGAAGCCAATCTAGGTATTTTGCTGTTTGAGCGCCAACATCAGTCACTCAAGCTGACCGAAGCTGGACAATGGTACTGGCAAAAAATTCAGCCACAATTGTATTTGATTCAAGATCATACCGTTCAGCTCATGCAGAGATATAATCGAACCGTGCTGCAAATTAGCTGCATGCCACCAGTGGCTAGTCGAGTTATCTTCCCTCATCTACGCACATTTCAACAAGCATGGCCTGAGATTGAGCTCAGATTCGATGTTTCATTAAAGTATATAGACTTGCAGCATAATACAGCAGATGTTGCTATTCGTTTTGGTGAACCGCCATGGTTTGGTTGCGAACATCAGAAGTTAATGGATCTCAATATTCAGCCTGTGTGTGCACCGAAAATTGCTTCTCAGCTCAACTTAAAATTGCACCCCGAGCGCTTGGCTCATGCCCCTTTAATTCATATGACATCTAGACCAGAAGCATGGACATTGGTGTTGGAGTCTTTAGGGTTACCCTTACCTGATAAAAATGAATCGATCTATGTTGATGATTATCCAGCCGCTATTGATGCTGCATACAATCTTGGCGTGGCACTTGCTTTACATCCAATTGAGAATGCTGCGATCAAAAATAAGCAGTTAGTTGCTATCGGGTCTGCTATTTCAGGGTATGGCAAAATTTATGCAGTGACCAAGCAAGGGCGTTTACAAGAGCAAGCCATTCAAACTTTCTTAGCGTGGCTTATACAGCGCTTGCAAGATTTAAATTAGTTTTTCTAATTTGCAGACATAATTTATATCGTTTGTCAGCCAATCAACATTTAAGCACACTGACTATACAACTTATTCAGTGAGTGTTAGACATGTTAAACGTGACCACAGCAACGTTGCCGTTATCTGAGCTGGAATTAAAGCCACAATCTGAACTGGCACAGTATTTCTCGACGTTACCCAGTGCAACATCAGACCAGCTTGCAGGTCGCGCATGGGTCGGTAAGCTCTATGCACCGATTACAGTAGAAAAAATGCCAACACTGGTTCGAAAAACAGTGGCCACCTTACTCAATGCAGGGATAAACCCTTGGAAAGGAAAGGCTTTTAATGCAGAGGGCACAGGCGCCAACTTATGGTTGTGGGGGCAACAATTTGGCCAATACACCATGTTAGAACAAGATAGCCCAGTCGATCAGCAACCCTGCCTTTGGCTAGATTATAACGTTGCCAATAATCCATTGCTGTTACGGCATATCCGAGGTGAGGTACGCATTTTAGGCGAGAATCAATTTTTGGCTCGAATGAACTGGCTGGCCAGTGATCAATTTTATTGTGTGGCGTACTTTAGTTTAAGCAGCCCAAAAAATGTGTCAAAGGGAGTTATGCCATGATTACACTACTGACCTCGGCGTTAGCATCTGGTGTTCGTGGAGGGAAAGGCTTATCTGCCATTGTCCGTCTAGAGCAACCAGCCAAACTACTGGAATTTTATGATATAGAGGGCTGTCCTTATTGTCGTCCTGTTCGTGAGGCGTTAACTCAATTAGATCTTGATGTGCTAATTTATCCTTGCCCCAAAGGCAGTAAGCACCATTGGGATCGTCTCACCGCACTCGGTGGCAAGTCACAAGTTCCTTTTCTATATGATCCCAACACCAGTCGCTACCTGTATGACGCACGTCAAATTATCGACTATTTATTTCAAACTTATATGCCAGAAAAGACACTGCGAGCTCCTCAAAATTTGGGCTTACGTCAGTCACAATTGGCGACTGCTTTGCGACTCAAAGCAGGACTCAAAGCACATCAGAATAGCTCAGCTGCCAAGGCGGTAGTTCAGCCATTAGAATTATTTAGTTTTGAAGCCAGTCCATTTTCTAGACTAGTACGAGAAAAATTATCTGAACTTAGTCTTGCTTATGTGCTGAGAAACTCTGGCAAGCAACAACTTGCAGACCAAGGGCTACCATGGCTTCGCCCCAATCTAGGGACATATCAGCCGATTGCAGGGACTAAACGCGCTGAACTACTCGCTCGTACTGGTAAAGTACAATTTCCATACTTATATGACCCAAACACAGATACAGGATTGTTCGAGTCCAAAGCAATTATTCGTTATTTAGAGCAGCAATATACCTAAGGGAAGCAATTCGACTGCGTTATCGAAAAACCCTTCATTTGAGGAAACCCTAATGAACATTTTAAATTGGTTGCCTTTTGGCAAAGTACCAGAAATCTCAGTACAACAGCTTAATAAAATCATGGATCATGTACAAATTTTAGATGTCAGAACGGCACTGGAGTTTCGACAGAGCCACATCAAAGGTGCGATTAATGTGCCAATCACACAGTTTAACTCAGTACATATTGCCAAACTTGATCTAGATCCAACTCGGCCTGTGGTAACGATTTGTTTGTCGGCACATCGTAGTATTCCTGCAACTCGTCAGTTAAAGAAAATGAGTTTCAATGCCAGTCAATTACAGGGTGGTATGCGTGAGTGGTGGCGGCGAGATCAACCTTGTGTCAAGGAGGATTAAACATGATCAAGACTGATATTTTAGTGATTGGCAGTGGTTTTGGTGGTGCTGTTTGTGCTGCTCGTTTGGTTGATGCAGGTAAAAAAGTTAGCTTATTGGAGCGTGGCCCTTGGCGGGACAGTGAGTCGAATCGACAGTCGGGTTTGCCCCAGCAAGGTGTAACGCTACAACCATTCCCACATGGTCGGCACTTGCCTAGCCATTTTTTACGTCAAGTGAGCGTTGGTCTATTGAATGGTCCTAAAATGCTTAATCGCCATGGACTATTTGATCTAAGTCTACATTCGCAAATGAGCGTACTTTGCTCGGCGGGCGTCGGTGGTGGCAGTCATGTGTACTGGTCTATGAATATGCGTCCAACAGACCCACAGTATTGGGATAATCGCGCAATTGGATTAAGTGCCAAGCAAATGGCGCCACATTATGATTGGATTTTGGCACAAATGGGCTCTCAGCCATTAGAGCAGATGATTGATGCACCCAATAAAATTGATCAAGCACTGGCAAACTATCCGTCACTCAATACACAGAGTAAGCAGCCTGCTTTAGGCTTTCGCTTTAGAGGTGAGTACAGCAATCACGGTATGCTCGGTGATGCTGCAAATCATAAAGTTGGACTAGATGAGCAACTGTTATTGCCAAGGTTATCGCAAGGATTAACCGTCTATGCTGAGCATGAATGTCTGACGATACAACGCGTTGACGACCATTATCATGTGCATAGCGTTGATCACCAGAAACAGCAAGACAAAATTTTTGTCACTAAAACTGTGGTACTAGCCGCAGGTGTCATCAATAGCATGCGTATTTTATTCCGTTCACGACAGGTAGGTGGGCTGAATGGATTATCCGCGCTTGGCCAAGGCTTTTCTGGTAATGGCGATGTATTTGCACTGTGGCGTGCAGGTCGAGATACACAAGATTTTCGTCAGTCACCACCCAGCATGGGACGCTTTCAAGTAGGCGACCAATCCGGTGCGCCATTTTTGTATGCGACAGGTTTGAATATTTTGCAGCAAATTCCACTACTACCAACATTTTTGCACAGGCAGTTGAAGCATTGGTTGATTTTGGTGGGTATGGGACAAGATGCAGCTGATGGCAATATAACTTGGGCACAGCACGATATTTCTGTGCAATTTGAACAAAACAAAAGCCCTGTCTTTAAGAGTATTTATCAATCACTCAAACAACTAAAAATCATATCAAACCGTCGTGCATGGTTTTTGCCTCAAGTCCCTATGACCGTACACCCTTTGGGTGGCGCACGTATCGGCATGAACGTAGAACAAGGCGTGGTGGATGGACACGGTGAAGTGTTTGGACACCCTAACCTCTATATTACCGATGGCAGCGCACTACCAGCGGCAACTGGCACTCCACCATCCATGACGATTGCGGCATGGTCAAGTCATGTCAGTCAGGCCATTTTACAAAAATCACAGGAACTCAGTGAATGAACAATTTCCGTAAACGTACTTTTTCACTCCCATTGCTACTTGAGAGCACAGCACAGGCGACGCTTGCTTTACCCGTCATGATCCACGCTTTAAAACACCCAAAGACTTCGCGAGCATTGCAAGAGCAAGTGATGCTTGCCGTCACCTCAGTACATGACTGTCGTTATTGTGACTGGGTTCATACGGGTGCAGCCCTCAAGCAAGATGTTGATTTGCAAGAGCTACAACAAATGTTGCAATTAAATCAAGCTGATCAAACTAAACCTACCGTATTGGCCATATTATATGCACAGCATTTTGCTGATCAAAAACGTCGCCCATCAAAAGCAGCGACAGCACGCTTGCAAGCAGCTTTTTCTGCGGCTGAGTTTAAAGAGCTAATGGCTTGTATTAACGTTATTTATTTTGCCAATTTATCAGGTAATTCATTTGATGCCATCCTTGCTCGCCTAAAAGGACAGACGGTGGAAAATGGGCACTTAGTCGCAGAACTCATTGCCACTGTCATATCTGCACCTGTGTTAGTTGGAATCTGGTTAAAGAGTCGTGGGTTCTCTGTATAGAGAACGAACCAAGATTCGGGGTAAAAAAGAATTTTATGAAATATTTCATAAAAATACCTATATATAGTATTTAAACATTACTTTTACAGCTAAAATATAACAACATATAGATTAGATTTTAAAATTGGTTATATTTTTGCGAAAAAATGACAGCTAATGTTTGACATCCATCACATTTTCTTCTATCTTTCCTCCTGAATCAGAAGATTTTTTGATTCACGGAGGATATATGAGTACTTTTAACCCTGACATGTTAAAAATCGCTCGTGACCTAAGAGGCATGAGTCAGACCGAACTCGTCCAAAATATGAAAAATATCACTCAGGCAGCCCTATCAAAAATTGAAAAAGGCGACTTAAAACCTTCAGAAGAAACTAAACAACAACTTGCTAAAGCACTAAATTTTCCCGAACGTTTTTTTACTCAGCTTGATCACTTTAAAGTTTCTCCAATTAGCCTTCACGCATATAGAAAAAAAGCTACGACGACAGCTAAAGTGCTAAGCCAAATTAATGCTGAAATGACAATAAAAGCAGCTAACTTAGAAACATTAAATATCTTTTCTCAATTAGATGAAAAATTACAATTACCTAGTTATCAAATTCATATAAATGTTAGCAATGCGAGCGAAGCTGCACAAAACTTACGTAAGAAATGGGGCCTGGGATTAAATCCTATAGAGAATTTAACAGAAATAATTGAGCAGTCTGGTGTTTATATCTTTTATTGTGACTTTGCAGAAGATCATATTGATGGTGTATCTCTACAAACTCAGAATTGCCCTCCATGTATTTTCTTAAATAAAAATCAGCCTAATGACCGAATTCGCTTCACATTAGCCCATGAGTTGGGGCATCTAGTACTTCACAAATTTGCACCATCTATAGATATGGAAGATGAAGCAAATGAATTTGCAGCCGAATTTTTAGTTCCTACCGAAGCAATCAAGGGACAACTACGCACAACAAACTTAAAAACCTATGCGACAAATAAATTAGCTTGGAAAGTCTCTATGGCAGCTTTAATTGTTAAGGCTAAACATATAGGGGATATTAGTGATCGTCAGTCAGCAACACTTTGGCGTCAAATGAGTATGTATGGGTATAGAAAAGTGGAACCATATCCACTTGAACGAGAATGCCCAAATCGATTTGCTCAATTAATGTTTGAATTTTGCCAAAAAAACAAAGAACAAATTCTTAATGACTTACCATTAATGTTCAATCTATACCCTGAAGATTTTTGTCAGCTTTATAAAGCAGATATAGAAGCCTTGGCGAAAATAACGATGGTTTCTTAAATAATTTAGCCGACCCTAAGGTCGGCTACGAAAACGTGAGAAAGGCAGATTTGGGCATATGCCCCTGCAATTCTGGACCAAAGACTATAGCAAAGCTAAAGGTCTTTCACGTTAGAGTCCCTAGATGTGGTGTCTTGATTCTAACGCAAAAGCCCTCCAAATAGCAATGTTCTCTCTAGTCTAGTCCTTTATTGCGCTCACTTTACTGAGCCCTATACAGGAGTAGATCTATGTCTACAAATACTGATGGTATTGAATACATCTATACACGTTTCATTACCCGCAATGGAAAACGTATTTATCATCCTAAAGGTGGTCTTTATAAATTTCCAAAACGTTCAAAAAAGACTAGTTCTTAGAATTTATGGGGTTTATTTAAAGACTCCATTCGTTCAAAAGTCTTCTATAACGTATAAGTAATTGTTCTCTACCTAGTTTTTCAAGAAAGGCCAGGTATTTCATTGACATATTTTATTAGAGAACACATATGAGTATTCAAAGTAAATTTAATACTTTCAATCAACGAATCCAACTTACACGTCAAGATGATGCGTATAAGGAGGCTCGGGAAAAAGATGATAGTATTACTAGTGCAATCAAAACAAAATTTAAGGAAAAAGGCTATCCTGTTATTGATGATTTTGTTCAAGGTTCATTAATTACTTTCACCGCTATCAAGGAAAAATATAAAGATTTTGATATTGATCGTGCAATTGTCATTGATCATGATCAGGCACCCACAGATCCAGTGGAAGCAAAAAAGGTAGTTCTTGATATTCTAGAGAACCGAGGCTTCCGCAGTGCAAAAATCAAAAAACCTTGTGTTACTGCGGATTACCAATCTCAAGATTTACATATCGACATTCCTATCTACAGAAAAACGTCTTGGGGAAGTTATCAATTAGCGGTGGGGAAAAAAGATTCAAACGCTGAAAATAAGGTATGGTCTGACTCAGCTCCGAGAGAATTAATTAGTTGGGTAAATGATTCTTCAGCATTTGGAGAATATGAAACCCAAAAGTTATATCAATTCCGTAGATTGGTCAGATATCTAAAACGATGGAGAAATTTTAAATTTAGTCACGATGTAAGCCGAAAGATTTACTCCATTGGCCTCACAGTTATGATTAAACAGCACTTTAGGCCTAGTATTGATTCAGAAGGTTGTCCAAATGACTTAATAGCCTTGAAAGATACTGTGAATTCCATTCTTAATTGGTCTGGATATTTTATTTCTTATCCAGATGATCAATGGAAAGTTCAAGTTAGTCTTCCAGTTTCGCCATATCGAGATATCTTTCATGGAAGTAGTTTCAATACGGGTACAAGATTTAGAAACAGACTTTCCACTCTAAATTCATCACTTCAAACAGTCATTGATGAAACTGATGAATCTAAACAATGTTCGCTCCTTATTGGACTATTTGGTGATGATTTCCCAGAAGGAACAAATAATGCTTCTGCTACACGTAAAGCAGTATTTGCAACTTCTGGAGCTGTAGGGACATCTCAAGGCGCATGAACTATCAACCTATTATTCAACACTTAACTACTTGCGGATACGCTGTATCCGCAATAGAGTTTTGTTTATTGCCGGCCATTAAAGTTGAATGTGAAATTTCAGGTTATGAAGTCTCCCTCATTCACATTAAAGTTGATGAACTCAAGGAAATGCCATCTTTTGTTCTCGAAAAGCCTGAAGCATTTCCACGATTGGCACATACCCTATCATTCGATAAATGGGGAGTTGCTTCTATTTGTGTAAATGTTCCTGATTCTGTTTCTATCAATTACGAAGTACCTGAACTCGCATTTGAGGAATCAATAAAGCGACATATAACACTATTAAATCAATGCCTATCTGATCAAGAGTGGAATGAAAAAGAATTATTACGTGAATTTTTAGCAGGATGGTATCAAATTCGAGAGTGAACCGTACCGGGTTTGTCGGAGAGTCAATATTCTGAGAGACTATCCCGATGACAAAATTAAAATATACCCCTGAAATCAGAGAAAGAGCGGTTCAATTATTGATTGAATCTGAAAAAGATTATC
>NZ_JANJEP010000023.1:0-24343 GCF_044778325.1 Acinetobacter sp. BD54
CAATTAATGCGTTAGTTTTGAAATCTAAAACATAAACCGTAGGTGAATATGTACTGATTACATAAACTTCCTGACCCTCTTCATACTCATCAATAGTTAATGGCTTTGTGAATGTAATGCCAGCCAGCTCAATAGTTTCGATTTTGATGCAGAATTCAAAACCCGGTTTACCAAAAACAGAAGCGGGGAATTGATCTAAGTCAGAAAAGTCCAACATGTCTCCAATAGGACGACAAAGAACAGTTTTACCTTTTTGAAGAGCTGCAAATGCTTCAGCTGCAGTGATTAGATTATTCATGCTGTCATCCCCGTTTTAGCTAATGTTTCAATGTCTTGTTTAACTGCTGGCAGATTTGCTGCTTCAATTTGGATAAGGGCATCTATGCCGAAGTGTTCACAAACTGTTTTCACGTCTAGGCCGCGTTCAGCTATGAAGTTTTGAAGTTCATCTCTTTGTTGATCTGAGATACCGTTAAATTCAGGTGGACTAATCCAAGTGCCACGTTGCTTATCAAACGTGCAATTCAATGCTTTAGCCCTCATTAACATTGCTTGGCGCATGTTCTGGTAATACATATGTTCTTTATCAAGCGACTCAGTTAATTGATTAAGGTCACCTGCATGCTCTGCTTCCTCACAGCTTTGTTTCCAGTTTTCTAGCTCTTCTTGGGCTTTAGCTGCTGCAAGTTGTGCAGGCGTTAAGGTGTTAATGTGATCTTTAGCTTGAGTAATCAGGTCAGCCAAGAAAGTAGGGTGTGCTTTAAGATCAGGTACCCATACTTCACCGGTTTCACCGCCTAAAGCACCTGAGTTTTTCGCATGATGTGTAGGCGAAGGTTTGAAATTAATAACGCGGGCATTTTTACCTTCACCAGTAGTAACAGTTGTTAGATAACCCATGACATCTGCGATACGGTAAAGCTCGTTACGGTTTTTACCACCTAGATCTGGGCGGTAAATAATTTGATCACCGTTTTGATCTTCTGATGCGTGTGCAATGAAAACAACATCTTTACCTAAACTGATCAAAGTATTGATGTATTGCTTGAACGTTTGGTTCGCTAAACCTTGAGCCTTTAACTTTAAAGAGCCATCTTTTTGACGGTTATTAGCAGTTAGCAATAGATGGGTTTTAATGCATTCAAGCATTGCACCCACGGTATCAATGACTACGGTTTTATATGGTGCTAAGTCCTGCGGAGTAAGGTTTGCAACATCACTCCATTGTTGAACCTGTACAACCGCACCACGACGTAATTCACCAGTACGGTGAGCACCACGGTCAAAGTCAAAAGAAATTGCTTTTTCCGCAGTAAAGCCCATCGATGATTTACCTAAACCCGGATCAGCGTATAGGTACACAATAATTGCTTGAACCAATAAAGTTTGGTCAGCAGTAATAATCGGTAACGCCATTTTTCTTATCCTCATCTTGAGCCAGTGAAGCCGCGCTTAGTTTTATAAGCTTTGCGGTCATAGGTAGGGATGTTTGTTTCACGCAGTTTTATAGCGAGCTGCTTTCTGCGCTGAAAATCGATTTCTTGGGTGAGTTCATTCCAAACTTTTGGATAAGAAGTTTGGAACCTGAACACATTTAAAGGCGTCTTAAATCCGTCTTTAACTTTGTAAAGAACTGAGCCATTAGCATTAGATGCGTACACTTGCCAGCCAATGCGGACAGAGTAGAGACCCTTATCATCACGGCCTAAAAATGACTTGTAGCCGTCAGGATGTTTTTTGAAATTAGACATCATTAAACCTCCACCAACTTGTTACGTTCGATGAAGCCTTTTAGAAGGTCATTGATGTTGCGGATGTCTTCAAATTCGGTGAAATCGTTATATGACTTACCGTTAATGTCAGTGATTTCATTCACAGTGAGTTGGGTAATATCGACAGCGGTGAATTCAGAACCCGGAACGCCGTAGCTGTCTGGATGAACTTCAAAATCAAAGCTAACGTTTAAACGGAAGCTATCTAATTTAATTACAGCAACGCCAGAATGTTTACCTGTGATTTTTGCGGTTAAAACACCGTAAGTACTTGATTGAGTTTTAGGGGTGAAAAGAGTAGGTGCTTCTTTTGTTTGGAAAGCTGGTTGCAATTGGCAAGCAACTAAAGAACCACCAGAGATTGCAAGAGCAGCCATGCTGACAAATGCAAAGGAGTTGAAAGGGGTAGCTTTTACGTTCATAATTGATCTCGCAGTTTGCAAAAGCACATCAGATTTAGCGGTCGGTGTGCTTTTTTGTTGTCTACGAGACAAATATAGTTTTATCTATTATTAGTGTCAATAGGTATAACTATAAAATGATAGGTGTAAATTTCTAAATTGATAGGTAAACCTATAAATAAAAAGCCCACCTTATAGGTGGGCAAATGTATAAAATTGTTTCTATAGGTGAATTTATTAACCAGCTCGCCAAAATTGACGACCCATTACCTTAAAATTTTTTCCATTCTCATCAGTAACTTTTCGATCTCTAAACTTTTCATTGAGACTATGAAGAATTAGAGACCCATCAGCCTCTTTAAAAATTTGCTTCAACATTCCTTCACCAGCGAAGTAAACAGCATATATTTCACCGTCAATAACTTCAGTTTGAGAAATATCAATACCAACTAAGTCACCATCTTTGATGTAATCCATCATGCTATCACCTTTAGCTTTGATGATACGCATGCAATCCTCAGAGACACGTTTTTCTTTAAAAAATGATGGTGGAAAAGGGATTGCTCCATTGATTGCATCAAAATGAAATTCAATAGATTCACCTGGTCCACATGAAAAATTAGCTTCCACTACGTCAATCCAAATGTAATTGTCTATTCCTTTATGAACCACTTTAGGTTTTACAAAATCATCTTCGGAAAAACCATCTTCAGTTTTTCCAGTAGTTAGCCAATACGCATCTACACCTAAGTATTTTGCAATCAGTGGAAGGAAAGCAGACTTCAAGCTCTTACCACTTTCTAAGGCTTGATATGTGGGTTGTTTAATACCAACTGCTTCAGCTACTTCATACTGACTTTTACCAGCTTTAGTACGAGCTTCTTTGAGTCGAGTTGCCAAATCAGACATAACAAAAACCTTAATTTGTTTGGAATTGGATTTTATAGGCTCAACTATAAAACTTCAAAAAGGCATACCTATTGACATATGATAGGTATAACTATAAATTAACTATCAAAATAGGAGTTTGATAGTTATGAGCCAAAATCTCATCGCAATCTATGAAAAATTAGTTGAGTTCTTAGGTGGCCAAACAAAGACAGCTCAAGTCCTACTTATAAAACAACCCTCTGTAAATGCTTGGCTTAAAGGAAAAAACCAAATGTCCGAAAAGATTGCATTACGCGCTGAGCGTGTAACTAAAGGTCGTTTTAAAGCTTATGAGCTTTGTCCATCACTTTCAGAATTCGAAACATTAACCGCTTAGGACCTTACCCATGAGCAAAGTATCAAATGAATTGCCTGCAAGCGCTAGCAATAACGAATCGCTCATATTGCAAGCACTTAACGCTAGCAACCAAAGACAAGTAGCAGAGATGATAAATGTCGATGCGAGCATCCTTTCACGGATGAAAACAGAAAAGAAATCAAATGGTTGGACTGAGATTGAGTTTATTAGCTTTTTGTTGACAGCCATTGGTTTGAAGGTTGTGCAAGAGAGTGATGTGTATTGCTCACCTGAAATTGCAGAAGCAACGCGAGTTTATTTAGCACATGCATTCACTTCACCTGAATACATGCGGATTTTATTCAAATAAAAAACCACTACCTGCGCGAACAGGAGTGGTTAGGCATTCAATTGAGGTGGATCAAATGAACACAAACAATTTATCAGAACAACCAATCGAACTCAACTCACCAGATTTTTTAATAGGTGACGTTGTAGTGCTTACTAAAGAGTGCCGTACTTTCAAATCAAATGATTTGTTTGAAGTTAAAAACAAAACTTTGACTAGTTTATGGACCATCAAATCAGAGAAACATTTGATTCTGGTTTCATCAAAAGAAATCCGTACAGCAACAGTTGCTGAACTTAATGCCAAACGCCGACTAACAAGCGCTGAGCAAGCATTAGCGGAGGTGTCATGAACAGCTTTACACACCAAATCAAAGATTCTCGCCAGCAAAGTGAAATCCAATCTTTCTATGAGCCTGCATTGCGAGTACTTGGCCACCTATTTGAGGTGAAAAAGCAAAATTTACGCAACAAAGGGTATGACGAAAATAATGCGGCGGTAACCAAAGTTGAATTTTCAGAGGCTATGGCTCGTCAATTTCGCATAACGCAGTGGTTAGCACAGCAGATTGTAACCAGCTTAACCAAGGCGTGTTTGGTTGATTCTTTTGGAGGCTATGTTAAGCCAAAGGATGGTGAAAAGTGAGATATGCAGCAAAAAGAAAACAGGATATTTCCGTTTCCACCACACCGCTAGAGGTGGTAATTCCACTGGAACAACCAGTAAAGATCTATTCGGCTAAAGAATTAGCAGCTATGCCACTTTCAGTTATGAATGCCGCAATTGAGGCTCAGGAAAGATTTTATCAACTTGAAGAATTAACCCATATGGGGGGGCAGGCTATAGCAGTTCGCCGTCTCATGGAGGATGGGCACAAACTAATTCAGGTGAAAGAAAAGTCTCGTATTCGCTACAAAATCAACAACGAATTTATTCCTCCAAGAATTATTCGTCAGTTGGAAATGCGCGGTCTTGTAAAATTAGGAGCAGTCACTGATGTATAAATATCTCCACCATATCAGCGACTTTATGGTTGCTACAGCGCACCTTAGCCCAGTTGAAGAGTGCTTTTATCGCCGTGCTCTCGATTTTTATTATTTGAATGAAAAACCATTACCCAAAGAAACCCAGTCGGTTTTTCGTCGGTTACGTGCAAATACCCAAGAAGAAAGGGATGCAGTATTAATTGTGCTGCAAGAGTTTTTTGTGGAAGAGGAAGACGGGTTTCACAACAAACGTTGTGATTCAGAAATCGCCGCTTATCAAAAAGTAGGGGATAAAAATCGTGAAAATGGTAAGAAAGGTGGGCGTCCACGTAAGGAAAAACCAAAAGAAAACCAAAGTGAAGGCGACTCGGTTAATTCTGAAAACCCACAAAAACCCAGTTGGTTAATTTTGGGTTCTGAAAGTGAAAGCCAAAAAAACCTTAACCATAAACCGTTAACCGATAACCAATATATAGATAGTAGTAGTAATGCGCGTGAAGAAAATTCGCAATTTACACCAATCCAATTTGCTCAGTATCAGATCGATGATCACAAGCGTTACTCAATGCGTGAATTCATTTCTGAATACAGCGAGTTTCAATACGATTTCATCTCACTTGCTCAACAAAGATTTGTTTCTGTACCTGAAATCGACTTGAGAACCATGATTCAAAATTTCGGTGACTGGTACTTTGCAAACGAATCAAGTTCGTTGAATACACCAAGCATCTGGTTGGTTAAGTGGTTCTCTTGGGTTCAAAACAACGAGAAACAAGTTGCTGCAAACCGCAAGAAACAAGAGCAAATCACTTCAACCGGTCAAAAACCACAAGAGTCGGGTTACTTCGCTAATCTTTTTGAAGAACAGAGCGAATCTCAAATCGTGGATGTAACCCCAGCAAAAAAGTTTCCAATGATTGAGGAGGTAGGTCATGCATGAGATTACCTTGAACGAAGTGCGTCAATTAATCGCTTCTCTTCGCACTGTTTACGCTGCTCAGTTCAATAAGCAATTTCCAGCAACAGGAGAAAGTGCAATTCCTCTGTCAGTGGTTGAGCAAATCGCACTTAAAACACTGGTTGGCGTTCAACAAAACCAATTTAACAACGCACTTGCTCGTTTACTTACAGCAGGTGGACGTTTTATGCCGTCATTTGCTGAGTTTCGCACCTGGTGTATTGGTGAAAGTTGGATGTCTTCAGAGGAAGCTTGGTCACGTGCATGTAAGTTTACGACTGACCGTACCGTGGTTATTACACAAATTACAAAATATGCATTAGACGAAGTGATGTATTTGATCGAAGCCGGCCAAATGCGAGCAGCTCAAGATAATTTCTTCGGAACCTACAACGTGATGGTGGCTAAAGCTCAATTGAAAGGTCGTCAGCAAGAGTTTTACGCTCCACCGCTACAACTAGAACACAAAGAACCTAAACACGTTCCTGTGAGCAATGAAGAAGCGCAAAAGCATCTCCAATCATTGATGGAACGTTTAAAAATCAATGGTCGTAAACCTGCACCAGTACAAAAGCTTAAGGCTAAGGAAAAAGAGCCTGAACTTGCAAAAGAATTAGGTCCAGATCCTTTCGATAATCCGCACGAATACGCAGAGATGTGCCGCCGTGAAGGTATGCCTATTCCAAGAAATATTCTGCAGTTAATTGAAGGGGCGAATGCATGAAAGCATCTAAATTGATTAGAGATAAAGGACTGCAATACGCGAAGGAAATCGTAGATTCAGCACCTTCTAACGCAACTGAATGGAATGAAGGTTTCGAGTTCCAATGTGGTCAAAGTGTAGAGATTAGCAAGGCTGATCGAGAAAAGTATTTTGTAGACATTTCCGAACTCAAGCGCCTGCTGGAATCGATTGATCAAATTAATGCGTTTGATGGCGGTATTAAAGAAGCTAAAGAGATTCTAAGCCGCATCAATAAAAATGGCAGCAAGTACGCGACATTATTTGAAAGACCTGCATTAGAGCAAGCCATCCGCGACCACGAATCAATATACGGAGGCGGTAATGTTTGAACAAATATTAAAACACCGCCCTAAAGGTGCGACACATTGGCAGGCTGGATATTACTACAACAGTGATGAATGTGGGATTTGGTCTATTTGGGAAAACGGGAAGTGGCATGGAGATTTTAAATTTCCAGATGGTGTTATGACTAAGTTGCCAGAGGAAAAGGAGCCAGCCATGATTGAGTTTGAGGGTAAATCTGGAAAGTGGGCTTGGGAGATTCAAAAAGAACAACAAGCGAATTTAGTTGAGCTAAGAAGTTCAATTGAAAACCTAGTTCAAAAGTATAAACACGATGCTCATGCTTCAAGCCTTTTTGGCGATCAAGATAAAGCACGAGTTTATAACTGCTTTGCTAATCAGTTGAAAAATTTGCTGAAAGGTGGTGCTTGATGTCATCAGTCAGCATTGCTGAATACCGCAAGTTATTTCCGATAAAGAAAAATAAAAAGCGGCGTTCAGCAAAGCAAGGTACAAGACAGCCGAGTGAAGGCGAGACGGTATTAGCAACACATTTAAAAGCATGCAAGATCAGTTTTGAACAGGAATATAAATTCCATCCTGAACGTAAATGGAGAGCAGATTTTTTAATAACGGGTACAAAGATTTTGATTGAGGTGGAAGGCGGGATCTGGAGTGGAGGCCGTCATACAAGGGGCAAAGGCTATATAGGGGATATGGAGAAATACAACTCCGCAGCAATGATGGGTTTTACAGTTTTACGGTTCAGCACAGAGCAAGTGAAAGCAGGCGTGGCGATTAAACAAATTGAGCAATTGGTAGGTGAAAAATGAGTGCAGTTTTAAAAACACAACAAATGGATTGGTCTAAATATACTATTGACGGTTGGTTAGAGCAGTTTGGCGCATGGTGTGAAACAGTTAGAATGAAAGGGGGTGATTTGCCAGATGGGCTTCATATCAATCAAATTTACTGGTTGATGCGTGAAGCTGGCAAAGAAGTACAAAAAAGTAAATCTTATATTCGATGTGAGATCAGTGATTATGAGGCGGATCAAATTCAAGCACTTTTACGAAGTCTATTAAATTCTGATAAAACAGATTTTACAACTAAGTTTGCATTAATTTGTTTAATTAAAAATAAGGTTGAAAATAAAGGATTGTTGAAGGTTGCTCAAGAAACAAACCAATCTAAAGCTCAGGTCGCAATTATGGTGAGTTGCGCTAGATTTTATTTATTAGGTCATGATAAAAGATTAAGACAAAATGGAGGTTCAAATGAAAACATACACTGTAAAACTATATGAAGGCGTTAGTCGGGAGAAAGTTAATGAAACTTTGAAATACTACCCTGATTATTTTGGTAAAATATCAATAATTACAAATGTAATTAATAATAAATTGCAATTAACACTAAAAGCATTTGAAGGAATCGACGTTATAACTGCCAATGATCTAATGATTAAAATCGTTGAACGTTTAAAAGCTTCTCAATTAGTAGAAAAGCATAATTTAGACTTGTTGACTGTCTAGACGCTTTATGGCATATTTTTGATATAGTGGACGAAGTTATAAGCGTTGCACCAATTTGTTTTAAAAGCTCACTTAATCGTGGGCTTTTAATTAGGATTTGAGAAAACATGAAATTTATCGTATATTAAACTTACTATATGATGTCTATTTCCATTATAGTGTTTTTCAGTTGAAAAGCTTAGTCCGTACTTTCCCCAAGGTACGGATTTTTTTTATTTTTTGCTATATAGTCCAGGCTGGTAAAAATGAATATCTGTGTTGGTGGTGAATTAGATGGGCAAGTGATCGAAAAAGAAGGCAGATTACTTAAGGCTTCTGACATTGATCCATCATTCAAAACTGAGTACTACAAGCAAGTTTTTAACCGTGACAACATTAATTATCATTTTTGGCTACCAATAGGGTCCAACTTGCATGAAATGTCAAAGCGAGTTTTGGATATTTTGAGAGCATCAAAAAATTAAGCTTAAAGTATATTGTAAATACATCTTCTAACTTGTATGATATGTCACAAATACTGCGCTGAAAGTTTTTTGTTTTTTGACCCGTTTCTTTTTAGAAGCGGGTTTTTTAATTTTTCTTTATGTATTTAAATTAGATGAAAGTATATGTTGCTTTTATTAGGTAGCTTATTGTTTACTTCGCATTAAAATTATTCTTTCTAAGAAGTTAATAAAATGAAAAATTATTTAATAGGGTTAGTTATTACTTTGGGTATTAGTGGATGTGTATCTATACCGTCCATAGACTTTTCGCAGCAAAAAGTTGAAAGGTTTAATCCAGTTAAAAATTGGATTAGTGTTGATACCGCTCCAGTCAAGGATATGCCAAATGGCAAAGAAATCTTTAAATTGAAAGGGGGAAGTGAAGTTTATGTATTCTGGTACCAAGATGAATGGGCGTTATTAAATCCAAATATGGATAGACAACAATGGATTGATACTAAATATTTGTGCAGTTTTGCTGGTTGTTATACTCCACCAGTCACCTATAGATATTCAAAAGGGAGTTTTGATAACAGGCAGCCTGTTTACTCAACTCCTCAAAGAGAATCAAAAGGCTATAATAATACTAGAACTAGAAGTTCTACTACTACACGGACTCCAAGAAGTTATAGTAAAACGACTAATAACTCTTGTTACTGCACATCTGGAACTTATTGTGTTGGGCCTAGAGGTGGACATTACTGCCTTAATAGCACAGGTTCAAAAAGATATCTTCCACGATAAACTGTATAAGCTTTAAGAAGCTCTGCTAAATATCGATTATTGGCGGGCTATTTTATTGTTAAGTATTTCTGTAAGATCTGAGTGTTGCTTTAAACAACAATAAACCTTAATGATCAGCGCAAAAGTCATAAGGGGAAAGCCTACTTGAAAGAGTAGGCTGTTTTATGAGAAATCATTCAAGTTCAAGTTGATTGTCATCCTTAGTAACTTTTATTTTTAATTTTTTGTATTTGCGTTTGTTTGGATCTAAAGCGGAGTTTGATACTT
Organism: Acinetobacter sp. BD54; assembly: GCF_044778325.1. Lineage (NCBI taxonomy): Bacteria > Pseudomonadati > Pseudomonadota > Gammaproteobacteria > Moraxellales > Moraxellaceae > Acinetobacter > Acinetobacter sp. BD54. Next base: position 9,750 of record NZ_JANJEP010000023.1, read on the forward strand.
CATCGGCAAATTTAGGATTCTGCATTAATTTGTAATAGGTTTTATACCCAATACGAATTCTAGTTGGTGGGCAGTCAGTTCTTTTTGAGTAATATTCAATCTGCGAATTTAATTCGTCTAAAAGTGTTTGGTGTTCCATTGTGTTATTGATTTTGGCAGTTAGGTAAACTAAGGATACTGTAATTTACAAAATCAAGCAGAAGTAATTGATACACATTGTGTTTATTGGTTGTAATGGTTAGTGCATTAATAAGATTAAATGTGACTTATTTAACAAAAAAAAAGTGTTGAGTGAAATTTAATCAAAATGTCACATGGCTGGTTTAAATTATATTTATAAAAATAAAAATGATAGAAGATTGCAACGGACAATAACTATGCAAGCATGATTCTCAAACGATTGAATTAAGCTGACTCTAACAAGTTGGCTTTTTTTTAGCTATCGATTTTTAAATGTGCTAGCCGGGAAATACGGCAAAGCCTCACTATTGATTAGTGGGGGCTTTTTCTTTTTGTGTTAAGCTGATCTCCATAATTTTATGGATTAGTACAATGTTTATTTGCGTTGATGGTGAACTCAATGGGCAAGTGATAGAAAAAAGGGGCGTTAAGAACAAAGATGTATATAAATATTATAAAACTCAGTAATTGCATAATAAATTCAAATATTTACTTAAAATCAGGGTGACAGAATTTAAACAATCTTTACCTAGGCGAAGGATTTAGTAAATCAAATAAACATTATTTTAGACGGATAATTATAAAAAACGGAGTACAAATGTCGTGAATAAGAATGTAGAGCTAATAAATTACATTGATGTAGCTGAGACAGTTTACGAACGGGTATATGAAAATAATAAAATTTCAAATAATTTGATCGTTAATCTAAATCGCATTATGGCTGAGATAAAGAATCAAGCTGCAGAAAAAAGACTCAAATTGAAGTACAGCTCAATAGACTTTGAACATTGTTTAAGTTTGCCTTTAGCTGATCGCAAGATAAAAGTAGATTTAAGTCTTATACCTCATTTTGAAGATCGTGAAGAAAGTATTTTGTGGTTAACTAACTTTATTGGAAAAATTTGTGAGCCCAGAAAGATGCAAAGACAGAAAAAAAAACTTCATTAAGTACCTGTGAATTTTAGATGAACAGCCCTTAAAGCGGTTTTTTATTGCTAGTAGAATATTTAAGGTATCTTTTCTAATAGGCACATACTATTAAAGTGTTTTTTATTTATTTTTTAGATTGAAAAGATTGCTATTGGAGTAATTTAAATATAAAAATCTTTATTGATTGAGCGTAGTTGTTATACAGGATATTTATAAGGATTTTAAAATGACAATTATCACATTGCTTGATGTTGAGACGAAGAAGAAGGTGATAGTTCGGTCCGTAATAGACCCAATAGCAAGAATAGACAAAAAAGGGAATATACAAATTATTCAAATTCATAAATGGCTATATGATGAATCTGGAGATTTCGTTGATGAAGACTTATATGAGGCACTCAACAATGGAGAAGTTGGAATATACATAACTTTGCAGTATATGATCATTAATATTGAAAATTAATTATTTTTTATTTTTAGTCAGTTTGAGTTCTTAGTCTCTAGAGCCTAATGGTTACTACACATAAGACCTTATTAAGTATTACCTATTGATGGGCACATATTCTTTATAACTCTTGATAAGTAAAAAAATTATGTAGGCTAAAAATAAAACTATTTAAAAAAGAAATCTTTATCTATTTAAATATGAATATTTGATATTTTTAATTCAATCCCTATTGCTAGTGCTTAAATATTATGCCAATATGAAGTTGGAGATATTTCCGAATAGATATTTCCTATTTCAGGTCTAAGCGTTTTTTTTCGCTAAGCCCATTTCTGAATAAAAATAGGAAGTGGGCTTTTTTATTTTTAAATATTTCAGTATTATCAGTGTGTTGCTTTAAGTAACACTAAACCTTATTGATCAGCGCAAATATCAAAAAAAGGGGGAGCTTGCCTACTAGGCAAGCTTTTTAAATTGATGATTTAAACACAATAATCCATTTTAAAGCTCAATAGAAAGATCAAACTTCCATAGCTTTTATTTGTACTAATTTATTGAATATAATCGTTTTTATAATTTTTAAAATTTTCTTAAACTAAAAATGGAAAATTTCTTGTTGCAACATTGTTATAATAGGACTACCTTAAGAAAAATACTTTATAAAAATGAGGAGCTGCTGAAATGACACAGTATCTCATGTTTGCGGAAAATATTTATAACAAAATTAAAGATGAGGAATTGTTTTCACATGACTGTATTGAAAATATGAACTTACTTATGACATGTATACGCAGAGAAATTAAGGGAACAGAATTTAAATTAAAATATAATTTTATTGATTTTGTTGAATTGTTTAGTAAACAATTAGATGAATGTAAAGTAAAAATAGATGTGAGTTTGATTCCTCCTCATAATTCAGAAGGTGAGTATATTTTATGGTTAGCTGGATTTATCGAAAAAATTACAGAAGGTGGACCTAAACCACCTCCGCCTATAAAGAAATTTATTCCAGAGTATATGAGCTTCAAATCTGAATTAGATTTTTTACCCTTAAATGAGGAAAAAATTCAAAACGAAGGTAAAGAAATTACGGATTACTTTAATTCAAAGCTTTATAAGGCAACTTTTAAGAAGTAATACTATATTGCCTGTGAGTTTAGCCACCGCCTTAGGGCGGTTTTTTTATGGGTGAGAATAATGGATTCTACAGAATACTTTTGGCTTACTCGGAAAAAGAACCTAAAACCAAGCCTAAATCCAGACCGCTACCTAAAGCGAAGCAAAAATATCTCGAGGCTGAGGCAACACTTAAGGAAGAACTTGAGGATTTGGCGATTGGTTTTGAAAGTAAGTTTCAACCGATCCATACCAAACACTGGCGCTTTGATTTTCATATTGTGAAATTGCGTTTGCTCATTGAAATTGAGGGTGGGCCCTGGTCTGGTGGACGTGGTGGAAAGCTGGCAAATAAAGCATGGAGTCTTGATCGATATGATCAAGCTGAAGAGATGGGTTATAAAATAGAGCGCTTTCATCCAGATTCTATTTTGTCGGGATATGTCATCAACTGGATAAAAAGTGAATTAGCGAGAATTGAAGATGGAGCAAATAAGACCATTTCCACCGACTGATTTTATTGATCAAGCAGATGAAGAAGAAGCAATTAGACTAACACCAGCACCAGATCTAAAAAAATGGGTTGTTGCTAATTACTTAACTATTGGTGGACCTCTTTATAACCCCGATCATGATCACATAGGTGAACTGCTTCACGATAATGAAGAATTTTTAGCATTCGCGTGGGCCTCTTCTGCATATAAAAGCAAGCAAGCTATGGTGTTGGGCCAGTGCGAAAAAGTCATGTTCAATGTCGGTGGCTGGCGTAAAGCTCGACAAGAGCAACAGATGCGAGACTGGTTTGGTTTTGTACCTACATATTTAATAACGGTCGATGCATCTTTCTGTGAGCGTGCAAACGATACAGAGTTCTGTTACTTGCTTGAACATGAGCTTTATCACATTGGTGTGATGAAGGACGAAGACGGCGAAATCATTTATAGCGATAGTACGGGGCTGCCTAAGCATTACTTAGCTGGTCATGATGTAGAAGAATTTGTTGGCGTGGTTAAACGGTGGGGACCAAGTAAGAATGTTAAGCGACTTATTGAAGTCGCAAAAAATCCGCCGTTTGTTTCGAATCTTGATATTTCAAAATGCTGCGGAAACTGCGTAATCAACTGAGCCGAATGGCTCTTTTTTTTTGCCTTCTTTGCTAGACGTAGCTAGACAAAGGTGGGGGTATGGCTGCACTTAAAGAACAGGTAAAAATATTTATTGTTCAAGCGCTTGCCTGCATGGATACCCCTCAACAGGTAGCTAATGCTGTCAAGCAAGAATTTAACATTGAGATTGATCGAAAACAGGTACAACTTTATGACCCGACAAAAGCGGCAGGAAAGAATTTAAGTAAGAAATATAAAGACCTTTTTCATAAAACCCGAGAGGACTTTAAAAAGAATGTTTATGACATCCCTTTAGCTAATAAAGCCTATCGGCTTAAAGAACTTCAGAAGATTTATGAAGACTGGAAGAACAACAGGCTTATGAAGCAAGGGGTTATTAAACAGGTTCGGGAAGAAATGCAGGGTTATGACCTGATGTTATTAAATCTTGAGTTAAAGCAACTTGAGATTGAAAAGTTAAGAGAGGGTGAAGGTGATGAAGATCCAACACCAGTCAAGGTAACTATTCAAGTTGTGGATGCGAGTAAAAAAGATGCCGAACATCAATCCGACACTGAATGTACCTCAGGCTAATTTTTTGCAGATGGAAAAGAAGTTCCGCGCATTTGTCGCTGGCTTTGGATCGGGAAAGACTTGGGTTGGATGCTCCAGTTTATGCAACAAAGCTTGGGAATTCCCTAAAGTACCTTTGGGTTATTTTGCTCCAACTTACCCGCAGATTCGCGACATTTTCTTTCCAACTATTGAAGAGGTTGCTTTCGATTGGGGGCTTAAAACTAAGGTTTATGAAACCAATAAAGAGGTGGATATCTATTATGGTCGGCAATATCGAACGACAATCATTTGCCGGTCTATGGAGAAACCAGCAACAATTGTAGGTTTTAAAATTGGCCACGCCTTGATTGATGAACTTGATGTTATGGCCAAGGTCAAAGCTCAACAGGCTTGGCGTAAGATCATCGCACGTATGCGTTATAAGCAAGCTGGTTTGCTCAACGGTATTGATGTGGCCACTACACCTGAAGGTTTTAAGTTTACATACGAGCAATTTGTTAAAGAGGCAAATAAATCAGAGGCTAAGCGTAAGCTATATGGAATGATTCAAGCTTCAACTTATGACAATGAAGCTAATCTTCCAGATGACTACATATCATCACTTTATGAGTCTTATCCGCCGCAATTAATTTCAGCTTATTTAAGAGGGCAGTTTGTCAATTTAACCAGCGGTGCTGTTTACCCCGACTTTGATCGAGTTCTAAACCACACGGATGAAGAAATTAAGAAAGGTGAGCCTTTACTCATTGGTATGGATTTTAACGTGCTTAAAATGGCTGCTGTGGTTTATGTCATTCGAGAAGGGAAGCCAAGAGCTTTAGATGAACTGGTTGGCGTGAGAGATACACCGACGATGTGTCAATTGATTAATGAGCGCTTTCCAGATCACGATATTACCGTGATTCCAGATGCTTCAGGTCAGGCAACATCTTCAAAGAACTTCAGTGAATCAGATCATGCAATCTTAAAGAAAAATGGATTCAAAGTTGAAGTGAATGGTGTGAATCCCGGAATTAAAGATCGTATTACTGCTGTTAATGCACAAATCCTAAATGCTGAGGGTGAACGACACTTAAAAGTGAACACAAATAAGTGCCCTAACTTTACGGCTACTTTAGAACAGCAAGTCTATGATGATTTTGGAATGCCAGATAAAAGCGCTGGTTTGGACCACGTTGGCGATGCTGGTGGATATCCAATAGCCAAGAGATTCCCGATCATCATTCAGAAAGTATTTAAACGGCGCACAATCGCTGGTTTTTCCCGTTAAACAACGCACCTTTTCAGGTGCTTTTTTATTGGTGTTTTTATGGCAGTTACTGATAAACATCCGCAGTATATTGCTGCACAAAAAAGCTGGTTGATTATGCGTGACGCCGTTGCTGGTGAAGAGCAGATCAAACAGGCACAAACAAAGTACCTAGCTAAATCGGCCGGAATGATTGAGGCTGAAAAGCAAGGTGATACGACTGGAGAGATTTATAAGGCCTATCTAAGTCGAGCTCAGTATCCGCTATGGGTTCAGGACGCATTACGCACAATGATCGGGTTAGTTTCAAAGCTTGAGCCGAATATTGTGATTGAAAGTTCTCTACTTAAAGGATTGATAGAGAATGCAACAAATGACGGTTTTGGGCTTAAACAGCTCTTTATTCGCATTTGTTCAGAGTTGCTAGAGTTTGGGCGCTGTGGGCTGCTTGTCGATGTTGATGCTAACGGAGTGCCATATTTCGCCTTATATGATGCGTTATCTATTATCAACTGGAAGGAAAACAGTATCGGTGGTCGTAAAGATCTAAAACTGTTAGTGCTCGAGGAGCAATTTGATAATAGTGAAGATGAATTCGGGCACGAAACTAAAACGGTTCACCGCGTTCTATCTATGGATGATGGAGCATTAGCGGTCCGATTGTTCGATGGTTCAAATGTGGAGGATAAAACTCCCGATCTCGGCGGTAATCAACTTTCTTTCACACCATTTGTTTTCTGCGGTGCCACTAGTAATTCTCCGGATGTAGGTACCATACCGCTTTTGACAATGGCCAAGGCTGCTCTGAAGTATTACCAACTTAGTGCAGATTATTACCAGTCACTTCACCATACAGCTCATCCGCAGCCTTGGATTAATGGACTTGAGGGTGATGAAGATATTAGCGTTACTGGTGTTATGGCTGTCTGGAGTCTTCCTCCAAATTCACAATGTGGTTATTTAGAAATTTCAGGTAACGGCATTGAACTCACTAAAAAGGAAATGGATGCGCAAAAAAATTCAGCATTAGAAGCTGGGGCTAAAGTAGTTGATACCAATACACAGGAATCAGGTGAAGCGCGCCGTGCACGGCAAGACGATCAGCAAGCAAGTCTTCACAGTATCGTGATGTGTGCAGCTGCAGCAATTGAACAAGCCATTAAATATGCAGCGCAGTGGTTAAAGCTGGATTCGACAAAATATTCATTTACAGTTGAACCTGAGTTTATTGTGCAGGTCACGGATATTAATCTTGCAAAACAGCTTTATGAGGGTGCTATTTCAGGGAAAAACTCTTTCCGCACATATTGGGAATACCTGATGACAGGTAAATTACCAGCTCACGACTATCAGGAAGAAGTGAAGCGGGTTGAAGGTGAACGGGACAGTATGCCGTTGTAGAGGTGACGTATGGCTTCAAAAGAAGATAAATCATTGATTGAAGTACTTACCCAACATCAGGCGTACTTATATCGGGTGTCTTCTCAATCTGTTAATGAGCTACTAAAAATCTTTAATGATGAGTCAATATTAATGTTGGCAAAGCTTCGGGATTTGCTTGATGAATTAAATGATTCTGAAAAGATGGCTCTAGCAAGTGGACAGTACACAACGTCAAATCTGAAGGAAGTTCGTGATCTGATTGCTCAGTGGTTTACTGCAATAAACACTGCATTACCTGAAGCTTTCGCTGTTTCTGCTACTGCCTTGGCTGTTTATGAAGCCAATTACATGGCGAAGCTATATGGCGGCAAGATCAAAAAACCAAATGGTGGAAAGCTATATGCAGCAGCTAAAAAAATACCATTGGTAGGTGGGGCTCTTGTTGATGATCTGCTATCAAGAATTGCTGAAAATGCCCGCCAAAAGGTTGAGTATGCAATTCGGGATGGCATTAACTCAGGTAAAACAAATCAGGAAATAGTTCAGCGTATTCGCGGCACCAAGCGCCTTAATTATGAGGATGGGCTTTTAAGTAGCTCTAAGACGGATATTGAACGTACCGTAAGAACAGTTCGTAGTCATGTTGCTAATCAAACGTATTTAGATACTTTCAAACAGTTAGGTTTTGAGTATGTTCGTTTTATTAGTGTATTGGATGGAAGAACATCTAAGCTTTGTGCTCATTTAGACGGTACTGTCTGGAGGATTGATGATCCGGCAAAACGTGTACCGCCGTTGCATCCTAATTGTCGCAGCGAACTAGTACCAGTTAAAAAAGATGGTCAACTTATCGGTGAACGGCCATTTGTAATGGACGAACGTAGAGTTAAAGACATCCCCAAAGAAGAGCGAAGCCAGTTAATAGGACAGTTAGATGCAAACACCACATTCAAAGAGTTCTTTAAGAAAACAGATGATTTCTTTCAAAGGGAGTGGCTAGGGCCAAAGCGCTTTAAGCTCTATAAAGATGGGAAATTTGATTTTGATAAGTTCTTTGATCCTGAAGGCCGTTTCTATAGCTTAGATGATTTGAGAAAGTTGGATGAAAAAGCTTTTAAAAAGTTGGGTCTGTAATTTTTCTTATGTTATATTTTTTAAAACATCAGAATTTATACAATATGAAAACAATAGCTTTTGTATGTCTAACCCTAATTTCCATCACTTGTTTAGCTGAACCAAGTCAAAAATATCTTAAAGAATATGATCGATTGTCTGAAGCTTTGGAGTCAGCAATGGCAAATGCATATTCTTTTGATCCTGCAACTGGTCAAGTAAAACAGGCTACTCAAGGTTTAGAAGCTAAAAATAATTTATGTAGAGCTGCCCAGGCGAAACTAAACCTCACCACGTTTTTAAAAGACAATTTAGAGGAATCTAAAGAGCTTTATAAATCTATTGATGGTGCAGAGACTCTAGATAAAAATTATCTTAGTGGACAACAGCAGGAACAACAAACTCTCGTTTCAAATTTGAAAAAAGACCTTGTTGGAACAGGGTTTAAATGTGAGTAATTATTGCCGATTACAGGTAATTCTAAACTCACTTAAGACACAATTTTCACCTATATAAGCGCCCAAATGGCGCTTTTGTCATTTATGGAGTTTGGCTTATGAGTGAATCAAAAGTTAGACATTTGGTACTTAAAAGAGTTTCAGATAAATCTTCTCATCTTGCTCTTTGTGACGAGGAAACAGGTATTCCATTAGCTGGATTAACCGCTGTAAAAATGAATTGTAGTGTTTTTGAGGGTCCAGCGACTATCACAGCAACATTTGATGTAGGCGGTCCTCAAGGAATCCGCTTGGTTGGTGACGAACCTAGACAAAGGGTTTGGGGTGCAAAGGAAACGTAGCTAAAGGTACTGCAAATGTCTGAAAAGCAAATCAATATGTCAGATGCTCAATATATTTTGAGCACAAAATTAATTCTGGTGCCTTTTCTTCAAATTAAGATTTCAAGAGCCATGGCAATTTATGGTTTTACTTTTGCAAGATTAAAAGCAATCGCACTCATCAATTAGAACTTAATTTTTAACCTTAGCACCTTCGGGTGCTTTTTTTGTGAGAAGAAAATGATCAAAGAAGTAACAGAGCAAGAGTTAGCTGAAAAGTCTGTGGCACCCCGAGTAACTAAAGCGCAAATTGATGCATTGATGGAGCGTGTTACATATACGGTTGAGCAACGTCCCGGAGGCACGACATCTACTTTTGTACATGCATTTTTAGATGAAAAGTTTTTTCTAGCAACGGGTTTTAGTGCATGTGTGAATGCTGAAAACTTTGATGCTGAAATTGGTGAGCGTATGGCTCGTGGAAATGCAGAAAAGTCAGCCGAAAATAAACTTTGGGAGCTAGAAGGCTACCGTTTATTTGCAACAAATTTCTAAGTTTTTAATCGAAATCTAGCGTCCTTAGGGGCGCTTTTTTAATGCCTTGAGATAAGGCTTTACCCCAATCAAACGAGAGGTTTGAACATGTCATTGCCATTTATTGTTGATTCACTTGATGCAATCAAAGAAGAACACCGAGCTTTATATGTCGAGGAAAACGGGAAGTTTCGCCTTGATTTAGAAGGCTATGAAGATCCAAAAGGTTTGAAATCTGCACTTCAAAGCGAGCGTGAGGCTGCAAGAACTGCAAATCGACAACTTCAGGAACTTCAAAAACAATTTGAGGGTATTGATCCTGAAATTGTTAAGAAAGTCTTTGCTCAACTTGACCAAGATGAAGAGGCTAAATTAATCGCAGACGGCAAGGTTAACGAAGTGATTCAGAAGCGTACCGAGAAGATGCGTGAAGAACATGAAAAGTTACTGAAGGCTGAAAAAGAACGTGCTGATAAAGCCGAAGCTTATGCACAAAAGTTCAAGCAATCAGTGATTCAGAGCCAAATTGTACAGGCTGCTATTGAACTTGAAGCATTGCCAGAAGCGACTCCTGATATCGCCTTTTTAGCTCAGTCAAAATTTGCATTAGATGAAAACGGTAAAGCTGTGGCAGTTGATGAAAATGGCGAAGTGGTGATTGGTAAAGACGGTCAGACGCCTATGACTCCAAAAGAATGGGTTGAATCTCTACGCGAGCAAAAACCGTATTACTGGCCTAAGCCTAATGGCATGGGCGCACCTGGTAGCAACAATTCAAAAGGTCAGCCAGACATTCTCAAAGCAGATGGCTCGGTAAATATGACCAAATTGGCGCAATTACGAAATGAAAACCCGCAACTAGCTAAAGAGCTAGCGGCAAAACACGGTATTAAACTTTAAGGAGTAAAGCCTAATGGCTGAGACAAAAATTGCTGATGTAATCGTACCTGAGTTATTTACTCCGTACGTATTAAATAAGACTGCCGAGAAGTCTGCTTTATGGCAGTCAGGCATTGTTGGGGAGCTTGATGAAAAAGTTGCTTTTGGTACAGAAGGCGGTACCACAGTAAATATTCCTTTCTGGAATGATTTAAGCGGTGAGTCTGAAGTACTTTCAGATTCAAAACCTTTATCTGTAAATAACATCACTTCAGGCAAGGACATTGCGATTCTTCATGCACGTGGTAAAGCATGGGGCGCTAATGATTTGGCTAAAGCATTATCTGGTGACGATCCACTTGGTGCGGTTGGTGATCTGGTCGCAGATTACTGGTCGCGTGAATTTCAGGGGTTTACCGTAAATACACTTAAAGGTGTATTTGGGTCTGCAAGCATGGCAGGTAATACCCATGATATTTCGGCTGGAACTGGAGCTGCAGCTGTAATTGATGGCGTATCTTTTGTTGATGCTTCTTATAAGTTGGGTGATGCCGTAGATAAATTAACGGCTATTGCAATGCACTCGGCAACCATGGCGGCTTTAGCTAAGCAAGGCTTAATCGAAACTGTTCGAGATGCTGATGGTGTGGTTCTCTACAAAACCTTTATGGACCGTCGTGTGATTGTTGATGATGGTATGCCCGTTGAAGGTGATGTCTTTACCTCATTCTTGTTTGGCCAAGGTGCGATTGGTTTCCAAGATATTGGCGCACCAGTTGGTGTAGAGACTGATCGCGACAGTCTAGCAGGTACAGATATTCTTATTAACCGTCGTCACTTTGTATTGCATCCTCGTGGCATTAAATGGGCAGGTGCAACGGGTATCGCACCTAATAATGCCGGTCTTGCTACGTCTGATAACTGGGAACGTGTCTACGATCCTAAACAGATCCGTATTGTGGCATTCAAGCACAAGATCAAATAACAAAAAGGCGGGTAACACCGCCTTATCTTTTTGGAGATCCACATATGGGACTTTCATCATTTAACCGTGCACGGGAAAGACAACAAATGACAGAAACAAAAATTGCTGAGCTTGAAGAACAACTGGCAACTTTGAAAGGTGAATTCATTGCTTTCCAAAATGATCCTGAAGCAATGAAAGCACGTATTGCTGAACTTGAATCAGGTGAAGGTGGTCAAACACCTGAAGATGACCAAAAACCAAGTGATACTCAACCACAACCAATTAACTATGCTGGTTTAAAAGTTGATGAGTTGCGTGCGGTCTTGACTGAAAAAGGCATTGCATTTGAAGCAGGTGCTAAAAAAGATGAACTTTTAGCATTAATTCCAAAGGAATAATTCATGAGCTTTATCACTGAACAAGAAGCGATAGAACATGTTGAAGGCTTTGATGCTTTATCTGCCAGTGATAAGGCTCAATACCTTCAGATGGCTGAAGCTTATCTATTAGCACGTAACGTTAAGCTTTATGAAGATGCTACCCAAGTACCTGAACCTTTAAAAACGGCCTCCTATCAAATCATCAAGGGCATTATGAAAGGTGATCTATATCAAGGGCAAGAACAGGCACTAAAACGTAAGAAAGTCAAAGCTGATACGGTTGAAACTGAAAAGGAATATCAGGACGGATCAGTAAAACTTAGTGCGATTGAGCAATTCATTCTTGATTTGATTAAGCCTTACAGCAAACGAAAAGCTGTATTTTTTGTCAGGAAAATCTAATGAGTTTACGTGACGAAATTCAGGCAGATATTGCTGAAGCATTTAATGATGATTTAGCGGATGCCGTTCATACCTTTACATGTGAGCGGATCTCAAAAACAAATTGGGATCCTAAGACTGAAACGTATGTTGAAGTTAAAGAAAACTATTCTGGCCGTGGTGTTCTTTTTGGCTCATACAGTCAATATGAAATACAAACGCTTGGAGTATTGGCCACGGATAAAAAGGCGACCGTGCTTCAAAATGAAGTAACTATGACTCCAAAAATTGATGATGAATGGTTAACAAGCTTAGGCTCATTCCGGGTAATTCATATTCAACAGGATCCAGCATCTACTATTTGGAAATGTCAGTTGAGGAAGGTTTAAATACTTGTTCTAATATCCTTCTAAACTAGGGGGATATTATGTTACTAAAAGGAAATAATGCTGAAAAAATTGCGACTACCTTAATATTTTTCATAATTTTGCTAGTAACTTATATATTAGTTAACTTAGCCTTTAGATCAATCACGCACACAACACTAGAAAATATGGTGAAAGATGGAATGAGCTTCTCAGCTACAGCTATAGCTCCCATCATAGCTATTTTGTTATTTAGTGATTGGCGGGTACAACATTTAGCTATCAAAATGGAGACCGCAGCTGAAAAAATTGTAAAAAATTTACTCGATATTAATTTTGAAATAGATATTTTAGATGCAGAAGTTAGAAAGGATATTAAAAACATAAATGTTGAAGATACTCAAAAAATAATTTTTGATCTGAGAAAGCGCTTAATTGAACAAAATACTCAATTAGGTATTACGTTTGATGGTGAACCTAAAACAAATGACTTTATTAATCAGATTAATGATTTAATGTATGAGATGTTAAATTATTTAAATTTAATGAATATTGCTATTATTGCTCACGAAAAACTTAAGAATAATACGACAATTTTTGAGAGTGATGAAGTTAAAACGTTTTATGCGGACAAAGAGAATCTCTATTTCAAAAAGTCTTTTGAAAGATTTACTGGATTTGTAGAAACGCTTTCTACAATAAATAATTCCTTGCGAGAATTTAAGATTAAATAAAAACCCACTTCGGTGGGTTTTTTTAATGGGGGCAATTTAGGAGTTTAAATGATAAGCACAGATTACGTACCTTTATGGCATATCTCACCATTTCAACATGTTCAATACACTCTTGCTAGAAGTCAGCTTCACATGGATCTGTTATTCGAGGACATGAATAACGTTGATAAGTTCTTGTCTACTGAAGGTGCTGCTGCACAAGTTGATTTTTATTCTGACGGCGCGTATGCAGTTGTTCAGTTGGGCGATACCTCAGAAAGAAATTTAATTGAAGTGTATGGATTGCTTTTACATAAAGCTGTTCATGTCTGGCAAAAGATTAAAAAGCTAATGGGTGAGCGCGAGCCAAGTGTTGAGTTTGAAGCATATTCAATTCAAGCGATCGCTCAAGACCTTTTTAAAATGTATGAAGAAAGCGAGGTGAATGATGGGATGGAAGGGGAAAAAGCCAACTGAATTTAGTTTTGATGTGGCTAAAACAGCAGAGGAAAAGGTAAAGAAAATTACAATGGATGCTGTTCAGTCTTTAGTGGTTTCAAGTCCTGTTGATACTGGCGCTTATCGTGCTTCGCATATCGTTTCAATTGAATCTGGTGATTATAGTGTCCGTGGACCTGAAACAAATGCTATTCAGGATGCAGCTATTCAAGCTGTAAAGATTAAATTGGGCAATTTAGTTTATATCCAGAACAACCAGCCTTATGCAGAGCGCTTAGAAAATGGGTGGTCTGATCAAGCACCACAAGGAATTTACAACACCACCTTTACCTTTATTTCTCAGAAGTATGGCGGCTAAAATGGCAATGACTTTAGAGCAGACAAGGCAAGCTATTATCGATCGTATGCAAGCTTTTACCGGTATTACGCAAGACAGAATCCAGTATCCAAATTTACCAGGCTTTAATGTACCTAAAGATGGTGTTTGGTGCCGCTTAACGATTGCAGGTGGTCCCAGTTTTACTTCTGGCATTGCAGATAAGCCATGTACTCGCCGTACCGGTAATATCATGATTCAATGCTTTGCACGTCCCAATTCAGGAATAATCGAAATCACAAAATTGAGTGATGCATTACTTGCTCATTTTGAATATTTCTCAATCGAACATTTAGAATGTTTGAATGGCCAATCTATTTATGCGGGTAAAGATGCTGACTTCATTCAATACAATGTATCAATAAGTTTTTTAGTTAACTAAAGCACATAACAAACCAATCTTTCACTACCACCTCATCGGTGGTTTTTTTATGTCTATAGGAATCACTTATGAGCAATTTTGTTTTTAAGCGTGGTGACACTTTCAACTTAAATCTTCAGCTAGTTGATATGGATGAAACTTTGCAATATCCACCCGATGATGTTCGCCGTGCAATTGATCTGACGGGTTATACCTTTACTTCACAGATTAAAGCTTTGGCTGATGGAGCAGCTGTGGCTACCTTGACTTGTGCTGCATTAAATCAAAGTACACAGAAGGGAT
>NZ_JANJEP010000024.1:0-19428 GCF_044778325.1 Acinetobacter sp. BD54
GTACACAGTGCACTGGGTTATGTATCGCCTTTTGAGTTTGAAGCAATGTACTATGATAAGATTAACCCGTTAGGTCAGGTGGCCTAACTTAAATAAAAAGTCTCCGACAAACCCGGTACGGTTCAATATTCATAAAAATATCATTCCACTGCGTTTTCTGTATCTGTACATAAGCCATCAATGCAGCAAAAATATGATTGCTAATTAATTTCGATCGCCTAACCTGAAACTTTTCAATATGGCACACTTGCTTAATCACTCGATGATATTGCCCAATTTTCCAATGACTTGCATGTAATGCTTGAAACTCTTCAAATGTTAAAGGAACCTGATCTGGATCATAAACAATATAAAACCTCTGCTGTTCTCTTAGCTGAGTCTTAAATAATTGTACATATCCAAAGTCTTTAAGCCATACGCTTTGTCCATTTTCAAAGGCAGGTAATGTCCGTATCTGATACCAAATCCCTTTTTCAATAGAGACTTTGCGGTTACTGTCAATACCAAACATAAACCGAATACCATGATTTCTTATGGTTTTTAGATTAGATGTGGCTGCGTACCAACTATCACCTGTGACATAACAAATATCAGCTCCCCATTGAAGAACTTCGTTTAGCATCTCAATAAAATAGTCATTTTTAGTTTTGTTTTCAGACTTATCATACAACCTGAAATTAATAGGCACATTCTTACCCTGTAAATCTGTAGCGTACAGGGTGATGAGATTAATTCCTTTTACTGAACGGTGATGTTTACCTGACCAGAAAAAGCCAACTAGATCCATATGCTGGCTATAGGGTTTATCTAGTACAGTATCATCCACGCTGACAATAAGTTTCTTATTATCAATGTATTGAATAGCCTCAGCATATAAATCCTGTGGACAGTAATTCTCACGTTCTAAAAAGCGATTTACGCTATCGTGAGAAATTTGGTAAGTATCTGCAAGTTGCGTACAACTTATAGAATGTGGTTCTGTCATAAGAAATCCCATATAGATGGGTAAAGTACATTGAGCTGTAGAAGCATGTTTGGTTTGTCTGATCACTTACATGTTATACAACATATTCATCATTTTTTTATGTTGTCAATGCGTATGTCCTATTTAATCAACTTTTTATTTATTTTTTTTTGCTTTTCAAAAACGAATATATATTATATATTTATAGAATGAAAAGCTGAGTAAATAAGTAGGAATTTATCTTTAAATTTCATCTTTTTATCCAGCGTATCCCTCTTATTCGATGCCAGTCGAGAGAAAACTTGCTGAAGCGAAGTGGAATCTTTATTGCATTTGCAGCCATACTTTTGCAAATTGCAGTATATTTACAGCCTCTGCTGCCGGAAAAATTTCATATTGCTCCGGTCTGTATGTCGATCACCCACAATCTTCTTTCGCCTGCTGATCATCAGCATATCCACTCGGTTCATCATGAGCTGCTACAGGATTTGATGCTTCAACATTCCCACGATCACAATGAACATAACCATCAATGCCAATATTGTAAGGTCTATGGTGATTTGGTGCTGCCATTTAAGTTGGGGATTGATGAAGTTCTGGACCGGATTCAAGTCAGATTAAATTTCTATCAGACTGTTTTCCGGCATGTCTATTTCAGCTTACAGAAGCTGTATTTGCTGCCGCAGGGCAGAGCGCCTCCTTTGGCTCTTTAAGACACGATTTGTCACATCAAACAGTTGTTTTGTTTGTACCACACAACATCTTAAAGAGTTTTAATCATGAAAATTAATACTTTGTTGCCTGTTAGCAGCATTATGAGTTATCTCAGCCTTAAAAAAGTAATGTGGGCATGCAAACGTGAAGGCTTACGTATTTACAATACTGTAAATATGTGGACACACTTAAATTTAAATATACATAAAACGATATTTCAGAGTGTTTTGCTGAAATCTTTTCACCCATTAATAGAAGGATAAGGTGACAACATGGACTTAGGGTTAACCGCGCTAGAACTGGCGCGTATCCAGTTTGCATTTACCGTATCGTTTCATATCATTTTTCCTGCCATTTCTATTGGTTTGGCCAGTTTTCTGGCTGTTCTGGAATGGCGTTGGCTTAAAACTAACGATCCAGTATACCGAGACTTATTTAAGTTCTGGATCAAAGTCTTTGCCCTGTCCTTTGGTATGGGCGTGGTCTCTGGCGTGGTGATGAGCTATCAGTTTGGTACCAACTGGAGTGAGTTTTCACGGATTTCCGGCAGTGTGACTGGACCATTATTAGCTTATGAGGTTTTAAGTGCTTTCTTCCTTGAAGCTGGTTTTCTGGGGATTATGCTATTTGGTTGGGGCAGAGTGGGACCCAAAACCCATTTTTTCGCAACGCTGATGGTGGCTGTCGGTACCTGTATATCCATGTTCTGGATTCTGTCCTCAAACAGTTGGATGCAGACGCCACAAGGCTTCACCATTGAAAATGGGATCATCATCCCGCAAGACTGGTTTGCGATTGTCTTTAATCCATCTTTCCCTTATCGATTGGCACATATGGCAATGGCTTCCTTTCTGGTCTCTGCTTTGCTAGTAGCTGCCACAGCCGCATTTCATTTATTAAAAGGCCGTCGTGATGCCTTGGTGAAAAAATCATTTTCCATGGCCATGTGGATGATTCTCGCATTGGCACCATTGCAAATGTTTGTCGGAGATCTACATGGCTTGAATACCCTAGAACACCAACCGGCCAAACTGGCAGCTATGGAAGGACACTGGGAAACCAATAAAGATCATGGCATGCCACTGTATTTATTTGGTATTCCAGATATGGAAGCTGAAGAAACCAAGTATGCGATCGGAATTCCGAATCTAGGTAGCCTGATCATGACACATACCTTAGATGGTGAAGTCAAAGGCTTAAAGGAATTTGCACCTGAAGACCGTCCAAACTCGCTGGTCGTGTTCTGGAGTTTCCGGATTATGGTCGGACTTGGTGTACTGATGATTTTAATGGCGGTGCTAGGTGCATGGCTAAGAAAAACTGACAAGTTCTATGACTCGGTATGGTTGCATAGATTTGCGCTATACATGGGACCTTCAGGATTTATCGCTTTACTTGCAGGTTGGTTTACCACTGAAGTCGGTCGTCAACCATGGGTTGTTTATGGTGTATTGCGTACCAAAGATACACTTTCTCCAGTTTCAGCGGAACAGGTAGGTTTAACCCTTATTATTTTTGTGATGGTCTACTTTATTGTGTTTGGAGTCGGCATTTTCTACATGTTGAAATTGATGCGCAAAGGTCCAGAATTTATACATTCGGCACCACATAGTGAGCAGGCAGTTATACAGGCATCAAAACGTCCATTAAGTACGATTGATGATGAGAACGACCTAAATAAAGAAAATCCTAAACAGGATCAGGAGAACCAAAAATGATCGATTTATCATTGATTTGGATTCTAATTATTGGATTAGGTGTGCTGATCTATGTCGTGCTAGATGGTTTTGACCTCGGCATCGGTATTCTATTTCCCTTTATTTCCGATCGTCAGGAACGTGATGTCATGATGAATACCGTCGCGCCAGTCTGGGATGGCAATGAAACATGGATGGTACTTGGAGGTGCGGGATTATTTGCAGCATTTCCCTTAGTGTATTCCACTGTACTGTCCGCCCTGTATATGCCGATTATTCTGATGGTGATCGCGTTGATCTTCCGTGGTGTTGCGTTCGAGTTCCGATTTAAGGCCAATAAAACTAAACATCTATGGGATCAAGCTTTTATATGGGGTTCCATTCTGAGTTCATTTTTACAAGGCGTAATTTTAGGTGCCTATATTCAGGGAATTGAAACCACCAATGGGATATATACTGGCGGTGGTCTTGACTGGTTAACACCTTTTTCACTCTTTACTGGTATTAGTGTTGTTGTTCTGTATGCAACGCTAGGATGTGGCTGGTTGATCTTTAAAACCGAAAAAATGCTGCAGAACCGCATGTTTGAATTGATGCCAAAACTGCTGATTTCATTACTGATGATTTTTGTTTGTGTCAGCATCTATACGCCTTTGGCTCATCCTCAAATTGCAGAACGCTGGTTCAGCCAACCACAACTCTTTTATTTTAGTCCAGTGCCAGTATTGGTTCTGCTGTTTACTTTCCTGGCAATCAAAGCCTGTAAGCAGCGCAAAGAGTTCCTGCCATTCATTTATACCTTGGCTTTGGTAATTTTGGCCTATACGGGCTTTCTAATCAGTCTATGGCCTTACGTCATTCCACCATCAGTCACCATTTGGGAGGCTGCGGCACCTGCTAGTAGTCAATTGTTTGCCCTCATTGGAGCGTTGATCTTAATTCCGATCATTCTTATTTATACAGGATTATCCTATTGGATTTTCCGAGATAAAGTGCGTGTGGGTGATGAGGGTTATCATTAAGGAGGCAGAATGAAAATTTCTGAATTGAAATGGTTTATTGGCTTATGGCTGGCTGGTTTTTTAAGTTTGGCATTGGTCGCAGGACTATTTAGATTTCTGTTAAAATTGGCTTATTAAGTTTTAAACACAGGTCAGTGAGGTTTTCCTTACTGACCTATTTTCTATAGAGGTTCAGTTTTTTAGATGTTAAAAGTTGCTGGATCTGAATAAGTTTGATGAGAGATTTGGACGGCTTTGTTGCACAAACCTATCTGTAAAGGGTTTTTCAGCGATATAATTTTCAAATGAAGAAGCCTACACACAAAATCTACCGCACAACCCATTGGCCCGCATATAACCGAGCACTCATGAGTCGCGGAAATATTGCCATTTGGTTTAATCCTCCTACGCAATGGTATGCGCCATCAAAAGGCAAACAAGGGCGAAATCAAACCTACTCCGACGCAGCCATCCAATGCTGCTTAATGATTAAATCCTTATTCCGTCTGTCTTTACGTATGGTCACTGGCTTTGTGCAAAGTCTGATTAAACTGTGCGGATTAAATGGGACAGCATCAGATTATACCACGCTTTGTAGAAGACAAAAGCATATTGATATTGCAATCAGCTAGCAAAAAAGTAGCGATGGGCTGCATCTGCTCATGGACTCTACAGGCATGAAGTTTCTAGCTGAGGGCGAATGGAAACGCAAGAAACATGGACCTGAATATCGTCGCCAATGGCGTAAACTTCATATTGGTATAGATGCTAAAACCCTACAAATACGAGCAGTTCAGCTTACAACCAATAATGTCAGTGATTCACAGGTGCTTGGTGATTTACTTAATCAGATTCCACAAGATGAGCGGATTGACTCTGTTTATACCGATGGAGCTTATGACACCAAGCAATGCCGTCAGGTCATTGCAGATCGGCAAGGGCATGCGGTGATTCCACCTAGAAAAAATGCGAAACCATGGAAAGATACAAAGAGTAGCTCGCTAGAGCGAAATGAATTACTTCGAACAATTAAACGTTTAGGCAGGACACTATGGAAAAATGGTCAGGCTATCATCGCCGCAGTTTGGTGGAAACCAAGATGCATTGCATCAAATTATTAGGCGATAAATTAATGGCAAGAAGCTTTCCTAGTCAGGTGAATGAAATTCATGCACGTGTAGCAGCCCTCAACAGATTTACGGAATTAGGTCGACCACTTACCCAAGTTACGCCTTAAATTTGGCTCAATTAGGGGCGCTTTGCATTTCAAATCTTTGTGCAACAAAGCCGTTTTAATGTGCCAAATAAAAGAATCACGACAATTGCAAAAATGAGTACGTGCTAAATAGATAACCCTGCCATCCCTATTTCTCCTATAATTTTATTTTATATCGCAATTACTTATCATAATTATATGCCATTCGGCACGGGCTTGAAAGGCAAGCTGAACCTTGGTCGTAGCTTAAACTTGTTTGTAGCTTAAACTTGTTTAAGGCTTCCTACTTATTAAGCATAATAATCCTCAACAAGCACTATTCAGGATAATTGAATATTTGAACACATGAGCTTTACATCAAATAATCAGCATCTAGACTTCATTTAACTTGATAATGGCACTGTATTTGAATCAGCGATATTCTAGGGGTTTCATTTTCAATATTGATACTCTTCTAAAAAGGAGAACTGATCTTGATTGCCTGAAAATGTGAGAGTAAGTACAGATAATTTGCTCTTTTACTATTAATTGTATATCTAACAATGCTATGGTCGTCTAATTACATTTCAAAACATCAGGATGTTAATATTATGGGTAGTTCAAAAAAGCAAGCTAAAATGGTAGCAATTGATATTGGTATCTCTCAAGATAACCGTGAAAAAATTGTCAAAGGTTTATCACGATTACTCGCTGACAGTTACACTTTATATTTGATGACTCATAATTTTCACTGGAATGTCACTGGTCCACAGTTTAACAGCCTGCATAACATGTTCATGGGTCAATATACTGAGCAGTGGAATGCTCTAGATGTGATCGCAGAACGTATTCGTGCGTTAGGTTTTCCTGCTCCGGGCACTTACAAGCAATTTGTAGAATTAGCATCAATCAAAGAAGTAGAGGGTGTTCCAAAAGCGAATGAGATGATTCAATTGCTGGTCAATGCACACGAAGCTGTTGCAAGAACTGCAAGAAGTATATTTGATGTTGTGGATGCAGCGAATGATCAACCTACTGCAGATGTACTCACACAACGATTAGATATTCATGAGAAAACCGCATGGATGTTAAGAAGTCTTTTAGAATAAAAATTCATTTCATTATAAAAAACATGAGGCTAATAGCCTCATGTTTTTTATATTTTAAAGTAAATAATCACTTTAAAAATTATAGCGATTTAGTACTGTAGTACCAATCTACATAATTATATCCTTCAGATTTACGTGTATCTGCAGCTTCCATTGTTGCTGGTGGTGGTACAATTACTTCTTGGCCAGGTTGCCAATTTTCTGGTGTAGCCACTTTGTATTCATCAGAGGTTTGTAACGCTTTAAGTACGCGAAGAAACTCATCAATACTACGTCCATTACTCATCGGGTAATAAACCATTGCACGTAAGATACCTTCAGGATCGATAATAAAAGTGGCACGAACAGCGGCTGTATCACTAGCACCTGGTTGGATCATGCCATAAGCTTTAGCAACTTCCATTGAAAGATCGGCAATAATCGGGAATGGAATTTTAATACCAAAGTTTTCTTCAATACTACGTGCCCAAGCAATATGTGAATGTACACTATCAATTGATAAACCTAATAACTCACAGTTCAATTCCGCGAATTGTTCAGCACGTGTTGCAAAACCCATAAATTCAGTAGTACAAACAGGGGTAAAATCAGCTGGATGTGAAAACAGAACTAACCATTTACCTTTATAGTCTTCTAAACTTTTCATGCCATGAGTGGTTTTGGCATTGAAATTTGGAGCTGGTCTATTTAATTGTGGAAATGTTACAACTTCATCTAGGTTAGACATTTAAAGTCTCCTTAGTGGATGTGAAATTAGTTCAAATAAGAAACAGTTGGATAACCTTCATCAATCCAAGCTTGCATACCACCTTCTACAGAATAGAGTTTTTCAAATCCTATGTTTTGAAGTGCTTGAATTGATAGAGCTGAACGAGCTCCTGTACCACAGATTAAATAAATATCTTTTTC
The DNA here is from genome assembly GCF_044778325.1 of Acinetobacter sp. BD54. Classification (NCBI taxonomy): domain Bacteria; kingdom Pseudomonadati; phylum Pseudomonadota; class Gammaproteobacteria; order Moraxellales; family Moraxellaceae; genus Acinetobacter; species Acinetobacter sp. BD54. The sequence goes on from NZ_JANJEP010000024.1 coordinate 7,590, forward strand.
TGATAATTCCTGTAAAGAATGTTCAATTTCGCAATGGTGATTCACTAGGGGATGTTGAGCTATTTTCATTTCCAACATCCCTCGTGGAAAATTTACAGCTCGATCAATTGCTACAGTTTTGTATTCTTCAGGTTCACGAACGTCTATTGAAATTAAGTCAGGATATTCTAAATATTTCTCGTACAGCTTCTCGACTTTTATTTCAATAACCTTATTTTTAGCTTCAGTTATCAGCTGATTTGGGGTTTTCATACTATCCCTCTGGAAGTCGATATCACTATACTTTATATATTTATAATATAATAAGTATTCTCATTATTGTCTAATATTATTAGACTTCTTTTCATAAATCAAAAAGCAATCTTCTTTCTGATCCTCAGTTCAAGCGATACATAGGTATCTGATTGTCAACTTTTTATTTAATGGTTAAGCAATTGAAAATGCATATTCCATCTAAAGGCAGACCATCCAAATTAAGCTTGGAAAATCAAGTTCTTCTCTTCCTGAGCTATTAGCAGGAATACCGAATGCTATTCTTGTTGCGAAAAGTTGTGGTATTTCTATAAAGCTACAGCCCTGAAATTTCACGGCTGTAGCTTTATAGTTCTCTGAGTAACGTCATGTGAATTTAATAGGTTTTATTATACTTTGTTGTAAGAAATCTGATTAAATCACCATGATAGAGTTTTGGTACCAGGTTGAAAAATTGCTTCCCCCATATCATCAGGATTCGCATATTTTAAACCTTTGATAAGATCACCCTCTTTAACACCATATTGATCCATACACATTTTACAGATAAAGACTTGTCCACCATTGACCATTATATTTTTCAGCATGGCCTGATGCTCTGCATATCTATGTTCGAAGCGGCTAGAAGCAAGCATAACCCCTTGATCGACTAAATATACAGTCAAGGGATGCCCTTTTTGGAATTGATTATTACTCATGCCGATGGCCATCTTTGTACGATGAGCATCATTACTGGTAAGCAATACAAATAATGGATCTTTTGTTGTTTCTGCTACTGCAATCGATAAACTTGAAAAAAACAGCAGAAAAGACAAGCACAAGTTTTTAATAAATTTCATAGGATTTATACTCTTTTTAAATCAATATAACCTGAATTGTGGATAAGAAATTGGCTTGAAAAAAAAGGTGGCTACATACTATTAGGGAGTTACCACACAACCTACGCTTTCAGCGACCATGTTTGATTTTACATATTTCTTCTGCATGATTGATGACTTTTTTCAAAAATCGAAGTAACTTATTGGCAATTTTTAAAATACGATCCTCTCAATTAAAAGTTTCGTAAATCGTGTTTATTGCCATTTAGTATAAATTTTCGTATTTCCATAATCTCAAAGTTTTATTCTTTTCATTAAAGCAAAATCACGGTCAAGTCTTTAGATATTTACCTTGTTAACAACGGATAGTTTATCTCATCAGAGCACATCGATTGGCACTGTATGCTTTACATTTTGTCTTGATGAAAGATTATAGTCAAATCATTATAAAACCAATACAATGGTGCAATGAGTTATTCAGAACATTTTAGACGTAAAATTTTAGCTAAGCTTGAGGAAGGTTATTCTATTCGAGCGGTAGCTGCACAATTTGAAATTAATAAAAATACCATTGTTGAATGGAAGAAACGTATAGAGATTAAAAAAACTCGTGTACGTAAACCTTCTAAAATTAACGATGATGCTTTACGTGAAGATGTTGAAAAGTATCCTGATGCTTATCAATATGAACGTGCTGCACGTTTTAATTGTGGTGTTTCATCTATTGGTGCTGCATTAAAGCGCTTAAATATTACAGTTAAAAAAAGACGTTAAGCCATCCTAAAGCAGATACAAGGCTTAGGGATAAATTTATTCAGCAAGTGAAGGAATTAGAAAAAAACCACCCGATTATTTATCTGGATGAAAGTGGTTTTAAGTCACATGATTATAGACCTCATGGCTATTCACGAAAAGGAGTACCCTGTTTAGGGCAATATAATTGGCAATTAAAGAATCAGACCAATGCCATTGGAGCAATCCATAAAGGGGATTTATTTTCAGTCGGTTTATTTGATTGCAAAATCAATTCAGATGTTTTTCATTTTTGGATTGAGCAATTCCTGATACCAGCATTACCTGAAAATAGTGTAGTGGTTATGGATAATGCAGCATTTCATAAAAGAGCAGATATTCAGGAATTCTTGGAACAACAAGGGCATAAAATTCTTTGGCTTCCTGCATACAGCCCTGATTTAAATCCTATAGAACAGATGTGGGCATGGGTTAAACATAAGCGTAAAGAATGGTTGATCGACTCAGTCGATGAGTTATTTCGAGTTTTTTTCGAATCCTGTATGAATAATAAAGTAGTTTGACTATATCAGAGCAATTTTATTTATGGATCAATCGACTACGCTGCCTGTAGGCAAAAATCAGCGTATTCAACGGTATAAATATCTACCATTGCAACAAGTGGTAAAAGCTCAATGGACTGGTTCTTTGGCTGTAAGCTACATTTAATCATGAGTCAGTCAGGCAAGATTGTCAGTACAGCTTTATCTAATGAACATACAGCAGACATTAAAATGATTGAGCATTTGGTAGAAGGCTTAAAAACAAAACTCTATGCTGTTCATGGATATATCAGTCAAGAATTAAAAATCAAATTTGAGGAATCAAGACATTTGGTTTAATTACATATCATCGTAAAAATATGAAAACTATTCGTTTATCCAAAGCAGATGAATACCACTTAAAACAACGCAATAAAAAGAAAATTTATTCAGCTTATTGAAAATAATTAAGCTATTAATCTAAATCTATCAACTAGATAAAATACTTTAAATTTCTACGCTTTTAGAAACTACGACCCTCTCCTTTTTCTTCATACGTTATTCCCTCACGAATATGATATAGTCGCTGGAAAGTCGGAATAATTTTATCGTCATGTGTAACAACAATAATTGCTGTTTGAAATTTTTCCGCCATTTCGTGCAACAAACGAATTACAGTCATGGCACGAACGCTGTCTAAAGGTGCCGTTGGCTCATCTGCCAAAATGACAGGTGGCTTATTAATCAAGCCGCGTGCAATAGCTACACGTTGTTGTTCACCACCCGATAATTGCCCAGGCATGGCATGAATACGATGCTGAACATCTAAAGCCGTTAAAATTTCTAAAGCACTTGCACGTGCTATGTTATTAGGAACACCTGCAAGCATAGGTAATAGCGCAACATTATCTAAAACATTCAAAAAAGGAATCAAATAAGGTGTTTGGAACATAAAACCAATTTTGTCACGTCGCAATGCACTTAAATCTTTTACCAACCAGTGTTGATCAAAAATCACTTCACTCCCTAAAGTCATACGTCCTTCAGTGGGATCAATCACAGCGCCTAAACATTTTAATAAGGTACTTTTACCTGAACCTGACGGACCAATCAGTCCAACAACTTCTCCTGGATCCACCCACATATTGACATCTTTTAATGCATAAAAAGCATTATCACCTTGCCCAAAACGTTTTTTTAAACCCTCAATTAAAATTCCGTGGGTCATGTGTTATCCTCCAATTGCTTCGGCTGGATCAATACGTAATGCCATACGAATAGCTACTAGACTTGCCAACATACAAATCAACATCACAGCAATAAATCCAAGAATAGAATCCTGAGGAATCAATAATACATACTTTGGAAAATATGGCGCAGCAAAGGTTGAAGTGATTTTACCTATAGTAAATCCAATTAGACCAAGTGCGAGCGCTTGCTGTAAGATCATCCAGGCAATCGTTCGGTTGCGTGTTCCAATTAGTTTCAGAACTGCAATTTCTCGAATTTTATCCATGGTTAGGGTATAAATAATAAATGCCACAATTGCCGCGCTCACGAAAGCCAAAATTACTAAAAACATCGCAATCTGCCTTGCTGACGTTGCAATCATCTTGCTAATTAAAATATGTTCCATTTGAAGACGCGTGTAGACAGTCAGTTGCTGCCAACGTTGGATGTGTTCAGCAGTATCTTCTGCGGAAGTACCAGTTTTAAGACGGACTAAAATTGCATTTACATAACGATTGCTGGTTTGAGCACTCAGAACACTGTCTAATAAATCTGGATAAGCAGGCCGATTGTAAATTGGATTTTGTGCGGTACGTCGGCGGTCTTGTAAAATTGCCGCATTATCTTTTTGAAATTGGGCTTGTTGTGCATCTTTAATCGGAATAAAAATCATCGGGTCACCACCTGATGACACCATTCGTCGAGTCAATCCTACTACAGTAAAATAATTACGACGGATTTTGATGCGATCACCTAATTTAAGTCCTGAAGTGATGTCTACAACAGCTTCATAGTGCCCTCGAGTCAATTGACGTCCCGCTAAAAGGTAAGGTGGCCAGCCTAAATTATTCCAGGCATGTTCACCTGTATGGATTCCAACCACCATCGCACGGATATCTTTATCTTTATAATGAACTTGTGTGGTCAGATAAGTAATATTTGAGGCATGTTCTACTTCAGGTGTAGTCATGACACTACGATATAAATCATCACGCACACTAGAAGGTTCAGCATATGGACCAAGCGTATCTTGTTGTACTACCCATAAATCTGCACCGCTATTATTTAATAAAGCCTTGGCATCATCCACCATACCACGGTAGACACCCGCCATAATTAGAGTCACGCCGATCAACAAGCCAAGTCCAAAACCAGTAAAAACAAACTTACCCCATGAATGGAATATATCCCGACCGGCTAAGCTAATCATTCAGATGTTCCTGCAAGATTTTTTACAATACGCAAACGGTTTTTCGCATTAAGTGGTTTTTCACTATATAAAACGATTTGATCATTTTCTGATAGACCATCGAGTACTTGAACATCACCCTCTAAATTAGAGCGACCTAGTTTAATTTCAATAAATTGTAGTTTTTGATCTGTCACTTTCCAGACACCGACTTGGTTATTGATGCGGTGAATAGCAGCATTTGGAATAGCAAGGCTGCGAGACAGTGGTGCTAGTTTAATTGTCACTTCTGCTAATTCACCTAAAGGGGGTAGAGGGTTAGGTTGTTGACTAAAGACTACTTTGGCTAAGATTTCTTCGGTAATAACATCTGCACGAGGCTCTACCCATAAGACTTGACCTGAAAGCGTGTTACTTTGACGCGAACGTAAATGAATTTGTGCAGGTAAACCTGAGGCTAAGCCAATCGCACTAGATTGATCGAAGCGTGTATTCAACCAAATAGACTTCGGGTCTACGATTTCCAATACGGTTTGCCCTGCAACTACAGTAGAGCCAGGTTCTGCATAACGGGCTGTGACTATACCTGGTGCTGTTGCCATTAAATTTAAATTGTCGCGCTGGGCTTGTAGTGTATTGAGGTCTGCACGGGCTTTATTAAGTTCTTGCTGCATTGAGCCAAGTGCCGTTGTAGCAAGATCAAGTTCCTGCTGCTTAATGGCGAGTGACTCTTGACTGGTGGCATTGATTTTGGTGAGTTGCTGATAGCGTTGAACTTGTTGCTGTGCAAACTTTTGACGAATTTGAGTATCTTGTTGCTGAGAGATGATTTTTTGGATAATGGCACGTTGCGCAAGTATTTTTTCTTCTAAATCAACGGGATCCATTTCCCCTAAAAGTTGTCCAGCTTGTACAGCATCTCCTATATCGACTCGAAGGTTTTTAAGACGACCTGCCGTTGTGGGACCAATCTTGTAATTATGACGAGCTTCAACAGTCGCTATACCAAATAGACTAGGCTGAATGGATTTATACTGAACTTGTATCAGAGTGACCTTGACAGGTGCAAAAGGTCCTGTACGCAATAGGACATAAACCAAAAATAAGATTAATGTAATAAGCACTACAAGAACGGAAAGAGCCCTCTTTCCTAATAAAAATGTTTGCATCTGTATTTTGCTTATCTTATTTAATTAAGAATAATATAATCTATTTTTAAGTATTATGTAAAACAATTCCTTCCTAATTTAGATACCTAATCGGTTCGGACTGCCACTATCTAAGCTCATTCCACTGAATCATCACTTTCTAATGAACTAATTCTTTCCCCAAAAAGGATTGTAGCAACCTCTCTAGTGAACACACTTTACCAAGCTATCCGATAAGCCTTAATTAAGTTCCCACTTAAAAATAAATGGGGACTTAATTCATGACTACAAATACCCATGCATGGGACGTAAAAACTGGCTGTTTTCAGGATCACTACGCAATGGCTAATGAGCTGTGAACATATGACGCTTACAGTCAGCGAAACTGAATGGACTGTATCCGTATCGTATGCCTATATGAGTGATTTATTCAGTATTAATGATGAAAAAATGACTTTATTGCACCAAACATCAACGTGACTGAACTGGATGAAGGCGCAAAACGATTTGATATCGTACTTGAAAAACGTGATGCAAAATTGAATACTGTGATGAGTAACAGTTTCGGTTTTGGCGGTGTAAATGCCTGTCTTCTTGTTTTCAAAAAATAGGAAGGCTAAGCTAAGAAGTGTTGATCATTCAGCCATGGATGATCAACTTCTGCCACACTGCCCTTTAAAAGGGTGAATGGATGGATGCTCCTTCTGATGCTTTCTTGTGGGTAAAAGCATTACATATTATTGCAGTCGTTTGTTGGTTCGCGGCATTGTTCTACCTGCCACGTTTATATGTTTATCATGCGATGAGTGAAGATGGCACGAGTCATCAGCGTTTCCAGATTATGGAACGAAAGTTGTACCGCGGCATCATGTGGCCGTCAATGCTTGCCACTCTCATCACAGCGCATTTTTTAGTGGATTGGGGTGATGCAACTCGGCATTACCATGAAGCACTCTGGTTTTACCTGAAAGTTGGATTAGTGGGCTTACTGGTGATTTACCATTTTGTTTGTGGTTATTACCGTAAAAAACTGATGGAAAACCCGCATTACAAATCACATAAGTTTTGGCGTTTCTTCAATGAAATGCCAACGCTTATTTTACTCGCAGTAGTGATTTTAGTGGTGGTTAAACCGCAGTTTTAATCCAGTTGATTTTAAAAAACCTCCTTAAGGAGGTTTTTTGGCACTGTTGCAAATAGAGATTTGAGTCGATGAAGTTCCCTTTAAAAAGTGCTTAGAGACCGAAAACCCTGTTGATTAGACACACTTCACCCTGAGGCTGACCATAATAAAATGACGATGCTTGTCCTTTACGTAGTGCACGCATGACTTCAATACCTTTAATTGTGGCATAAGCAGTCTTCATAGATTTGAATCCTAATGTGGCCCTGATGATTCGCTTTAACTTACCATGATCACATTCAATGACATTATTTTTATACTTAATCTGCCTGTGCTCAATATCTACTGGACATTTTCCTTCTCGCTTTAATCGTGATAAAGCATGGCCATAGGTCGCTGCTTTATCTGTATTGATGACCCGTGGAATTTGCCATTTTTTCACCGTATTGAAGATCTTTCCTAGAAAACTATAGGCTGATTTACTGTTCCGTCTAGCGGAAAGGTAAAAGTCAATCGTATGACCGCGTTGATCAACTGCACGATACAGGTAAGTCCATCGCCCCTTCACTTTGATATAAGTCTCATCCATATGCCATGAATGTAAATCTGTAGGATTACGCCAATACCAGCGTAACCGTTTTTCCATTTCTGGAGCATAACGCTGAACCCAACGATAAATTGTACTGTGATCCACATTTATGCCTCGTTCAGCGAGCATTTCTTGAAGTTCACGATAGCTGATGCCATATTTACAATACCAACGAACAGCCCAAAGAATGATTTCACCTTGAAAGTGCCGACCGTGGAAGGGATTCATCTGCTGTATCTCGAAATAAATAAGATATTTAGCTTATCATGTCAGCCTATTTGCAACAGTGCCCTCAATTTGTATAGCAGATAAAAGGGAGCATCAATAATCAAAAATACAGAATTCGGATTGATGTCTTAGATAAAAAAACCTACCAAATTTCGTCTGAAGAGTAGACCTGGTATCTTGGAGCTTGTCGTGATTAGCTTCTCTAAACGGCTATAACAGCAGTTTAGAATTTTAAATATTTCACATGAACTGGAAACTTTCTTTGTAATTAAATATATTTTCACTTGGCATCTAAACTTTGATAGAATAAATTAAAACTTTAGAGTTTAAGTGTAAACAATGAGAAAAACTAATATTCGACGTGATAGCTACTTAAAATTTCTGAATACATGGCAAAACCGTGATGTCATTAAAGTGCTTTTGGGTGTACGTCGCTCTGGAAAATCCACCTTGCTGGCGATGTTTCAACAAGACTTAAAAGCACAGGGTGTACAAGCCGAAAACATCATTGCCATCAACTTTGAATTTATGGAATTTGAAGAACTCACCGATTACCGCAAACTACATGATTATGTACTGTCAAAAGTTGATGAAAGCAAGAAAAACTATGTTTTTTTAGATGAAATACAACATGTTACCAATTTTGAAAAAGTAGTCGACTCTTTATATGTTCGGGATTATATCGATTTATATATTACAGGTTCAAATGCATTCTTTCTAAGTGGAGAACTTGCGACGTTACTCACAGGACGCTATATCGAGCAACATGTTTTACCCTTGTCATTCCAAGAGTTTAAACAGTGGCATATTGAAAATAATCCGATCATCCAACAATTATCCAATCGTGATTTGTATGCCATGTACACGCGCAGTAGTTTCCCCTATACGCTTGCCATGACCAGCCAGCAGGAAACCTATGATTACTTGCAAGCAGTCTATGCCAGTGTAATGTTTAAAGATGTTATTCCCCGTTTGAATACTGCCGATATTAACTCTCTTGAGCGTGTCGCAAGATATTTGGCAAGCGTGACAGGCTCACCCATTTCCATCAATAAAATTAAAAATACCTTTGTTTCAAGTGGGGTTAAAATCTCATTTGAAACAGTAAAACGCTATATTCAGGGCTTACAGGACAGTTTGCTATTTTATAGCGCCGCACAATTTAAAGTACGTGGGCGTGAGTTATTACAATCCTCTGAAAAATACTATTTAGTTGATGTGGGATTGCGCCGCATTATGTTGCCTGATGCTAATGCTGATCAAGGTCATATCTTAGAAAATGTGATTTATCTTGAGCTTGTCAGACGAGGCTATACGGTCTATGTAGGGCGGGTTGATGAATATGAAATTGATTTTGTTGCTGTCGATACTTTACAAAATTTAACTTATTATCAGGTGGCATTAGAAACGCTCAATGAGGAGACACTCACCCGAGAGTTACGTCCATTACAGAAAATTTCTGATTCGTATCCCAAGTATTTACTTACCTTAGACACCATAGGGACTGAAGCCAATTATAATGGTATTGTAAAAATGAACGCTCTCGATTGGTTGCTTTCTGAAAATAAGTAAAGTGGAGTATAGGCATCGACAATCCAATTTCTCGATCAAAGCCCAAGGCCTTTTTCAGCATTAACCAAAATGATATGTGCTGAAAAAACAGGAGGTTTTAACTTGGTAAACTAAACACACTCATCAGGAGTTTACCATGAGCAAGAAACACAAGACTTACACCACAGAATTTAAAGCTGAAGCCATCAAATTAATTGAAGCCAATCAAGGCAATGTCTCGGAAACAGCTAGACAACTTAGCATTTCAATGCAAACTCTTTCAAATTGGAATACCAAAGCAAAGGCTGGAACTTTAGCAGGTACAAAACAGTATTCACCTGATCTAAACGCTCTACTCGAAGAAAATAAAAAACTCAAACAACAGCTCAAAATAGCTGAAATGGAACGTGAATTTTTAAAAAAGGCAGCAGCGTACTTTGCCAAAGAAAGTCAGTAAGGTACGCCTATATGAAACAAAAAAGATATTCTTTTCCAATTACCTTAATGGCTCGATTACTTCATGTTTCAGTTTCATGTTTTTATGATTGGCTCAAGAGAGGCGTGAGCAAAAGAACGATTCAACGAAATCAACAGACGATATTGGTGAAAATAGCCCATGAGGAGACAAGGCAGAGCTATGGTTATATTCGATTAACCAAATACTTACAAGCTCAGGGTATAAAAATGAGTATGTACGCTGTACGTCAGATAAAAGCGCTGAACCACCTGTATTGTAAGCGACACAAGCGTTTTAAAAGGACTACGAATAGTGACCATAATCGAGCGATCTATGAAAACCTGCTGGAGCAACAATTCTCAATGACTAGACCAAATCAAGCATGGTCAAGTGATATTACGTACATATGGACTGTTGAAGGATGGCTGTATTTAGCAGCGGTAAAAGACCTTTACACGAAGCAAGTGGTTGGCTATAGCTTAAATGAGCGCATGACAACACAGCTTGTTTGTAATGTGCTAAATATGGCTATTCACAATCAAAAACCAACCAAAGAACTGATTGTGCATTCAGACAGAGGAAGTCAATATTGCAGCCATGAATATCGAAATATACTTGAGCAATATGGTTTTCAAGGTTCAATGAGCAAGCGCGGAGACTGTTACGATAATGCACCGATTGAAGGCTTTTGGGGAATACTGAAAAATGAGTTAGTGCATCATTACAACTATCAAACCAGAGAAGAAGCCAAAGCAGATATTATAAAATACATTGAGTTATTTTATAATCATCGAAGAATTCAAAAGGGTTTGGGTTTTAAGACACCAAATCAAATGGCCGAAGACTTTTATAAGTTGGCTGCCTAGAATCTCCCAAGGGAAAGTCTCCTGATAATTCAGCGTATATCAACTTATTCTAGGCTGTATACGCTGATACTGAGGTGTGGTGTTTTGCCGTAAATATTTACGTACGGTATTTCTGGACACCCCCAGTTCACGACTAATGGCTTTAATAGATTTACCTTGTTGATGAAGTATTTGGATTGTCACTGCTTGCTCCAAAGTTAACATGTTGAGCAGTCCAAAATGACCGCTATATTAACCAAGGGGGTCAGTTTTTAAATGCCATTAGGGGGTCATTTTTACACTGCTGCTAACAGGGTGTTTCGAGACGTACACTCGAATCTTGGGAACAAGGTACTAGAAGACCTTCAGGAGCAGCAACATCGCTTATTCGATTATTTATTGTTGATCCACAATTTGTAAAAGAAAGCCTGGCTTGATTTATATAGCTCTTGATTGAGGGCTATTGGCCTATTGATTCTAGCCAAAATAATGGACAGTACTTCCCTCTAAAGATAACGTAACGTTAACTTTGGAGATCCAAGAAATGGCTATCTTGCGCAGCAATGCTGCTCAAGTCCTGAATTTAAACAGCAAGCGATTGATTATGCACTATTGAGATTTATTACAATCGAAGCAGAAGACATTCTGCAAACGGCTGGTTAAGCCCAGAAGCCTTTGAACAGAAATATTTCAAGAATTTAGAGGGATTTGTTGTCCACGATACTGTCTAGGATCAGCTTGGATTAGTGACATATTCAGCTCCTACAAAATTCAATAGTAGCTGAAGATCGACTTAATGCGACAGAACCGAAATATTACCTCAAATAATTAAGGTTCGGTTACTAAGTCTGTAAAACAAACCCATTGCAGAATAGTATTTAACTATCATTGATTTTTGTTGCTTAATACAGATTTTAACAGTGGTTACTTTTTTGGTTACTACAATGTAGAATATCGCAAAAATATTTATAAAAAACATATATATAAATATTTATGTGATGCGTATCATACGCATCATATATAAAGCGTTCTATTTTGATATAATTGATCCAATCAACCACTTATTAGGTTTCATTTAAATTCCATGAGTCTTACTGAAATTAAAGTTCGCCAAGCTCATTGCAAGGAAAAAACC
>NZ_JANJEP010000025.1:0-13949 GCF_044778325.1 Acinetobacter sp. BD54
ATCATCTATGCGATGACGAACCCACTTTGTAGATATGGTTTTATCTGGATAATTTTCTAAATCATCTAGGCGATGAGCAACTTAAATAGAGTCATGGTCACGCTCATAGAATCTTTCTAAATCATCTGGACGATGAGAAACAAGACCGTATTGGTGATTTTCAGCAAACTGGTTTCCTAAATCATCTGTGCGATGATAAATCATTTTGGAGATTTACATGCTCCGAACTATCATTTTTAAATCATCTGGGCGATGAGAAACAAAAGAAAATGACGGAGAAAATAGTATATATATTTCTAAATCATCTGGGCGATGACGAACGAGCGCCAAATTCTGAATGCCCTGAATGTCAATATCAATACTCAGCGTACATTTCTAAGTCATCTATGCGATGAAGAACCGCAAGATGCGTGTAAAAGGCTACGTGATGAATTTCTAAATCATCTAGGCGATGACGAACAAATTAAATGCTCAGATAGCTAAAACTATTTGTTGCTAAATCATCTGGGTGATGAACAACAATATGTTAGCCAATATCTCGTTTGATGCTGCTTTCTAAATCATCTGAGCGATGACGAACATTGGCTGGATTGTCCATATTATTCAAACGATTTTCTAAATCATCTAGGCGATGAGAAACCAGTAGACACCGCCTACAGGTAACACCGTCTATTTCTAAATCATCTGGGCGATGAAGAACCTTGCAGATAGATCAATTGATAATTTGCTCATTTTCTAAATCATCTATGCGATGAAGAACCTTTGCCGCCTAATAGCACACGTGTTGAAGCTTTTCTAAATCATCTATGCGATGAAGAACGCTATGTGTCGCTTTATCAAAGTAAATGGCTTTTTCTAAATCATCTGGGCGATGAGCGACGAAGAAAGTGATGGTCATATCTTCAGTGAGATTTTCTAAATCATCTGAGCGATGATCAATATATTGGATTAAAGTCCATCATTAGAAGACGTTTTCTAAATCATCTAAGCGATGAGCAACAAAATGGCTACAAGCTCATTAAATCATTTGAATTTCTAAATCATCTGTGCAATGAGCAACTCCATTAGCTACAGAAATAGTTGAGCATTTAATTTCTAAATCATCTACGCGATGAGGAACGCGTGGGCTAAAAGCCAATTCGCACTAATACCTTTCTAAATCATCTGGGCGATGAGAAACCTTATACATTTGGTGTTCAGAAGGACTATGACTTTCTAAATCATCTGGGCGATGAGCAACTGTAACGTAAATCTTCTGAACTTGACCCCTGTTTTCTAAATCATCTATGCGATGAGTAACGTGAAAATCGATATTGATAAATTAGCAAAACATTTCTAAATCATCTATGCGATGAAGAACAGCTTTTCTATTCGGCCTACTGGATTCTCAATTTTCTAAATCATCTATGCGATGAAGAACTGGCGAAAGCATCCAAACACTTTTTTTGTCAAATTTCTAAATCATCTATGCGATGAAGAACATTTAGTCAATACTTTAACTGGTGGTTACAAATTTCTAAATCATCTATGCGATGAAGAACTCGGTTCAAAACGCTGAGCATATCTATATTGTTTTCTAAATCATCTATGCGATGAAGAACTACCTGTACCCAAAGAGAATGGAATTTCTCAAGTTTCTAAATCATCTATGCGATGAAGAACGTAAGAATTGGTTTAAGTCAGCAACAATACAATTTCTAAATCATCTATGCGATGAAGAACTCATTGGCAATGAAAGAGACCTATTAAAGAAATTTCTAAATCATCTATGCGATGAAGAACTTCTTGATCAATTTCTTGTTGGGCTAACTAAATTTCTAAATCATCTGGGCGATGAGTAACACAAAGATTCTGGGTTCTGCTGTTTCTGCTTTTTTCTAAATCATCTGGGCGATGAGTAACCAGGTTTAAGAAATTCTCTGAATGATGATCGTTTTCTAAATCATCTGGGCGATGAGTAACCTCCTATGAATGTGTGCCCCTAGTTACAGCTATTTCTAAATCATCTGGGCGATGAGTAACATTGCGCTATAACTTTGTCCTGAAACTTTGCTTTTCTAAATCATCTGGGCGATGAGTAACTTCCTCAAGCGTTTTTAGATCTGTCGCATATTTTTCTAAATCATCTGGGCGATGACGAACACATCGACTAATGCAAAAATTCGCTCTCTCATTTTCTAAATCATCTGGGCGATGACGAACATGAGACACCTCAAAAGAACAAGCGCCCGATATTTCTAAATCATCTGGGCGATGACGAACTTTCAAGTTTCGCACATGGTAGCGGTCCAGATTTTCTAAATCATCTGGGCGATGACGAACGAACCAAACATCTTTAGAGAAAGGTTGGCTTGTTTCTAAATCATCTGGGCGATGACGAACTTGGCTAGGCGTTTTCATCGAATAGTGGTATTTTTCTAAATCATCTGGGCGATGACGAACAAACAGTTCGTTATATTTATAACCTCAATGAATTTCTAAATCATCTGGGCGATGACGAACCACAGGTATTGATTTACCAGAGGACCGCATGTTTTCTAAATCATCTGGGCGATGACGAACGCTGCAGTTGCTCCCATGTCATCAAGCTTTGTTTTCTAAATCATCTGGGCGATGACGAACGCCGAAACTGCGCCCGCCACACTCCCCCCGTATTTCTAAATCATCTGGGCGATGACGAACACAGACGGTTATGCACTAATCAGTTCAACAGTTTTCTAAATCATCTGGGCGATGACGAACGTGCTTAGTCGACCACCAGTTCAGCCGTTAGTTTTCTAAATCATCTGGGCGATGACGAACTTAGCTATCGTGAGACTGACATTGAGGGATCATTTCTAAATCATCTGGGCGATGACGAACGCTCATAAACTGCATCGCGATAACCGGATAAATTTCTAAATCATCTGGGCGATGACGAACGTGCATTATCTGATAATGCTTTTTCAGCTTTAATTTCTAAATCATCTGGGCGATGACGAACATGTCATAAGCGAAGGAATCAACTCAGTATTTTTTCTAAATCATCTGGGCGATGACGAACCCTATAAAGACGGGATTTCCGCAATGATTGATTTTCTAAATCATCTGGGCGATGACGAACGGAATAACGGCTGTGCCATTTGTTCGGGCTGGTTTCTAAATCATCTGGGCGATGACGAACTGTAATCATTTTTCTTGGAACAAATGACTACCTTTCTAAATCATCTGGGCGATGACGAACGCTCGACCTTGACGTAATCAAACTGGGCTTTGTTTCTAAATCATCTGGGCGATGACGAACAAATCCATGATCATCCTCCTTACAACTGGGATTTTCTAAATCATCTGGGCGATGACGAACAGATAAGGTTTCTGGTAAGGCTACGAGTTTCTTTTCTAAATCATCTGGGCGATGACGAACTTATTAAAGAACATGCCCCAGATGGCGCAATATTTCTAAATCATCTGGGCGATGACGAACATCTAAAACCGGATGTTGTGCTGATTATCCTTTTTCTAAATCATCTGGGCGATGACGAACCCATCGATCATTGCAGAAACGCCGTTTTTGAATTTCTAAATCATCTGGGCGATGACGAACCTTTACCATGGTTGCAGAAGAAAAGATGTGAATTTCTAAATCATCTGGGCGATGACGAACTGGGTAGGCAGGTTTAACCCCTTTTTCTTCTTTTTCTAAATCATCTGGGCGATGACGAACAAGGGGCAGGGCTATTCACCTGCTGTTATAGATTTCTAAATCATCTGGGCGATGACGAACGATTTTCGCGGGCTGCCTCAAGACATTCTGCTTTTCTAAATCATCTGGGCGATGACGAACACGATATGGGGCGGTCACTATGACCGCCTTTATTTCTAAATCATCTGGGCGATGACGAACTAGAGTTAAGTTAAAACAAAACTCTTAAAATCAATTATATAAGTTTTTAATGAGTGAAAATACTTCGTTATGAGGTACTTGGGTTAAATGTATGATTTTATTTGATTTTACTACATATGTCAGTAATGAAGCTAAACATGTAATCTAAAATATCTTGGTCTTGGCATGTTTCAATAAGCTGCATTCGGAATTCTTTTTGATTTAATCCTCTTGCTGCACATGTAAAAGCGAGTGGCATTACAAAAGCATCTTTAACTAGATCAGCTAGGTCAAAGACTAGACCTCCACGACGTGTTTTACCGTGCAAAATAGGGAGGGCAAAGCTAATTCCCATTCCATTTAAAGCAACTGCTGCATAGCCATAGGCAATATAGTTTCCATGATCGAGGTAGCTGTTGGCTATATCAGCAATAGTGTCGTGAGAATTTTTTCCTTCATCCCGAATAAACTCAACTCCAAAGCCTTTAGCAAGTTGTTTGTATAACGTTTTAGCCCAACGTCCTTCGGCTGCAAGTAATTCTTGTTGATTTTCGGAGCTATCAATATCTTGTTTAAACGTATTTAAAGCATTTTCATCAATATAAATACCCGATTGAATCAAATCAAAATTCTTCTTCCATGATTGTGATACGAGGTCAATACGTTCAAGTAATAATATTTTTGCCATCAGTAAACGTGCATCATCTTCTAACCATGCTCTCATCCAAATTTGCATATATTCAGTAGGGCGATATTCACTTTGGGGCGCTAAAAATGTTAAGTCTAATGATGAAAATAAAGGGGAACCGCCAGAACCGCAAAACCCAACCATGACATTAGATTCCGCTAAACGTCTGGCAGCCGCATCTGTTAATGAGCTGCCTTTGCCAAGTAGTAAAAAGGCGGTGTTTTTCTCTGGAATATTATAAAAATATTCCACAGGTTGTGAGTTCTCCGTCAAGTAAACAATTCGATCATTTTTTAAAACGACACGAACTTTTTCTAGGTAAAATACGCAGGCACGCTTTGAAAGCATAAGTGGGCGGCTGCGTTCTTGACGGAGTTGACTCATATTATATTTCCTTAAAAGACGGGTAGGGCAAAAGGACTTTCCTTACGGGCAAGCCCGTAGCTATCTGGCAGTCCGTATCCCGCGTTTTCACTCTCCTGAACATCAATAATGACTGTAAAACCATGACCTGTACTACTGACCACCTGAAAGAAGGGCATTCCTTTGGCCGTTTTTAAGCGTCTATCTCTTAAAGGTTCATTTTGGTGGGAAAGCTTAGTACGTTCAGATTTCAGAGTTGGAATACGAAACTTTCGATAACTTTTCCAACCAGAAATTTTGGCAGTAGGAACAGGAATTGCGGCACCTAAAACGGTATAGTCGCGAATTTTCCAGTGTCCTTTAATTGCCTCGATTAACTCATCTAACTCATCCTGTTTTTCTGCAAAAATTCGCAAAATATCAAAGTTAGGTTTAGCCGAACGACCATGTTTTTTTTCAAATTGTTCCTGCTTCGCTTTCAATTTATCAGATATCTCTAGTGCAAGAGCGTAATGCGCAGGCAGTTTCCGAAAAGCACCATGAATCACGGTGTAAATTTGATTACGAATATGACCAAGTTTTAAATCCGTATCGTCTGATGACTCAAGAACACGGATATCCAGATAGTAATTGGCATCCATGATTATTCACCCTCGGAGTACACGCCACCACGAATTAAACAAGCAATTAGGAACATACCTTTTTCGCTGTTTGGATCAAGCTCATCAATTTCTTTTAAAATATCGAATGCAGAAACTTTGTCTTTACCTACGCGATAGAAAATCTGACCTTCTAGGTTTGCACCGTTAGGCTCTACCGCAATTGGTTTCTCATCGTTTTCTTTAAACAATGGATACCAAGTATCAATTGTTCTTAGAGCATTTCCAATTTTTTGGTCACGTAAAGCAGCTTGCCCCAGATATTGGTTGTCGTTTGCTTGGTGGTCTGGTTTTTTCGGTGTTAATTGATACAGAGATCGAGAGAAACCTTTTGGTTTATCTTCTAAATAATTTTGAGAAGGGAAAACTTCTACACCACCCATTCCGAAGTCAACAATCGCTTCAATATGTAGTGCTGCACTTGTGGATTCACCTGTAATTCCTTTTAACAAAATTTCTGCTAGTTTTTGTTCTTGTTCAGACGGTTGATCAAAACTTTTAAGGTTATAAGAAAGAGCATCAAAGCTAAATATTTCAGGGTAGTCTTGAGCAGTCACCTGAATGGTAATGCTTTCAGCGACAATACGGTTACGCCATAACCAGCGGCCATTCACAATATTACGTACATAACGACGCACAACTTCTTTTAGTCCATCGCTTTCTTTGGCACGATTTACAAAATTTAAGAAAGCTTGGCGGAAATTATATTCTTCGGTTTTGTCAGCGCCAGCTTTAGACGCACTTGCAAACAGTACATAGCTCAAGTCAATAAAACGAAAGTCCCATTTCACCAAAAGTTTAGCTTTAGGTTGTAATTTCGCAGATTCGGTAAGCTGAATATTAGTGACTTCACGAGCAAGAGAGTTGCCTGTTGCAGCACCTTTTTCTTTATTACCTGCTACGTTTTGAGTCCCTCGAATTCCGTGATACATCACATGTAACGGCTCTTGTTTACCATCTTCAAATAAATTAAAAAAAGCCCCATCACTCACCACTGTACCGCGTTGTAAAGAAAGGCTGCCCGGTAATTTCTTAAAAATTGTCATGTGAAAAATTCCTTATGTTTAAAAGTGAGTTATGCATTGATGCAATTTTGTTTTAAAAGAAAAATGTCGTCTTGCGGCCAGTGGTAGGTCCACAATAATTTTTGCAAGTTATGCCAAGTGTCATCCTCAGCCTCAGTATTTCTCTTTAGAATCTCACCTAAAGAAAAATACTGAATAATGCCGGTAAGCGGTTCTGCATAGGCGTGTGCTGTATTTTCCTGATCTTGTGCTTGGCGAATACCAGCTCGTTGGTCTGTGAGTGGCTCAAGTAGGGCATAACCCAAATTAGTTGCCGATATCCAACTTAAATTTTGGTCATTAAAGAAAGCTCTAAGTGCATCTGCTTTTAACGCCAACAGTTGGGTAAATGCCTGAACTCGATTAATTTGTTTACGTTGCTGATATTCAATAAGCAAATCTTGTCGATCTAAAATGGCAAATCCAGTTTTGATTTTCTTTAGGGCTGTTTCTAGTTCATTTTCAGCATGTGTCGTAATTTCTAAAAACTCGATAATTTGTCCACCAGCAAAACGGCTACGTTTAAGTATGTTTGTTAGTTTTTCTGGACTAATCCGAGAGCTAGAAAATTTGATAACAAGGCTAAACTCTAAATGACAAGATGCGGTTGGTTGTAAAGACAACGCATATTTATTTTTAGAAGAATAGTCCTTTTTACCAATAAACACGGCACCACGACGTTGAGCAGGCGTAAAG
Organism: Acinetobacter sp. BD54; assembly: GCF_044778325.1. NCBI lineage: Bacteria > Pseudomonadati > Pseudomonadota > Gammaproteobacteria > Moraxellales > Moraxellaceae > Acinetobacter > Acinetobacter sp. BD54. The sequence continues at coordinate 7,333 of NZ_JANJEP010000025.1, forward strand.
CGGCCATAGGCTTGTCCACCTAAACGCTGTTGGTCATGATGAATATAAATAATGCCTTCTTCTTGAGTGCCTAATTGTCTTGCCAAATGATGTGCAAACATATTGGCTGCAAACAAAGGCACACCACCTAATAAGAAGCCATTAGTTTGCATATTTGCATTTTGTACTCGCATACGAGGAATAACGACATAACGACTCATCGAATAATCTCCCGTAAGCGGCGGGCGATATAACCTTCTGAATTGCTATCTAGGCTAATCGTTACAGTTTCATTATTTATTTCTATATCAAAGGTTTCATTGGTGATTTTTCTAGCAAGATAATCTGAGAACTTTATTCTCCAGTGATCATCTCGTAGTTTTGGGTCAATCAAACCTTGTAAAACAAACGAAAGGCTCGGATGAACCCAGAATGAAGGACGCTCAATTTCTTCCATACTTGGTAAAATTGATTCAGCCTCTTCTAAAATATTTTTTTGAAAAGTCGCCTGTCTTAATACATCTTTAGCAAGGATATTCAGGAAAATAACTTCCTGATCTCGAACATCCCGATTGGTAGAGGGAGCGAAAATCTCGAGGTCATGCCAATTTTGAATGGTATTCGTCGCGGTGATAATAAGTTGGCGATTTAAAATTTCTGACCACTCTTTAATTGCTTCTTTTGCCCGTTTAGTTCCATTAAGCAGTTTTATTTTGCGGGATAGACGTATCGTAAATCCGTTATAGAAAATCGCTAATGCTTGGCGTACTTTTTCACTTGCTTGAGGAGCATCCACTGTAATAGGGCGTTGCATTGAACGAACGAGGCTTCCCACATTTTGTGGATTGGCTCCGCCTATGCCAAAAACAGCAGTTTGAATGCGGTTAAATTCACTGTCTTTTTCTTTGCGTAATTCATTTACAGCATCAACTTCTTGGTTCACCAGATAATTTACGCCAGCAGCAGTAAGTGGGCTAACTGAAACGTATTCACCATTTTTTGGAATTAAAAGCTGGCGCATACGTATATCAATGTTTTCTGTACCTGCTTGATACGGCTCATTAAAAATAGATGAAATGGATGGCTTGAGCTGTTCCACTTGTTGTTGAAACTCAGCTTCTTCTGAACTGATATCATCATTAATCATGGCCGCTTTTACGACTTTAAAAATAGAAGCCGTTTTACCTGCATTTGCCTGATAATCGGTTGGAATAAGGAAGTCTTCATTTAATAAAGTTCGAGCACTGAGATAGGGTAAATCAAGTGCTTGTTGTTTACTTAAACGAATTCCACCTTTTTCAATATTGGAATTAATCGTCTTTAAACTAAAGTGTACCGATTCTTCTAAAGCGTTTATAAAAATATCAGTTTGTGGTTCAGGCATTATCTTCCCCGTTTTTGTTATCTAGCCAATTTTTAACACATTATTTGAAAAATGAAAGTATTGAAGAAACACTTGGCGTCATAAATTGTCGCCAAGTGTTTTGAACATTAAAGTGACTGGTAATTAATTTAAATAAAGCTGACCTTATTCATAAATATCGGCTTTAAATAGAGTTCTAGCTGGTATGACATGCATTACAGCAGTAATAACATCCGTTGATTCGAGCATTAGGCCATCTTCTTCTTGCTGCTAAAACTGCGCTAAAGCAATTCAAATGCTCACCTAAATCTACTCTGTTTTGAGGATATGGCATGAATGAGCAACCTGTTGTTAGGTTGTGAACTTCATAATCGCCATTTGCTTGAACATTTTGATTGATAATGAATTTAGACATAGATTTTACTCCTCACAAATCATAATGATTGAAAGTAGACCTACGCTTTGCTGTATAGCAGTATGAGACAAAAGTTTAAAATGTTGTGCTATCATTTGGATAGTCCTTCTTTAAGTTATAGAGCTTTGGAAACGGACAAAAGCAGATATGAAGTTTTCGACGGCTAAGTATCTGCTTTTTTATGTTCGTTTAGTATTCAAAATATATAGTTTTAATATGTAAGTCAAATAAAATATATATATAACTATTAAGGGATATACTTTACTGATTTCAATTAAGAGTTATACTAAATGCTTAATCCATCAACTGAGATGGTTGAGAAATTAATAGTTATTATTAATTTTTATGTATCTATCATCGCTTAGATGATTTAGAAAATAATCTTATAGGTGTCACGGCCATTAGGTTTGTTGCTCATCATACAGATGATTTAGAAATAGCCCTTCGGCTTGATGATTATTGAGTCTTTGTTATTCATCGCATAGATGGTTTAGAAATATCGTGTATTTGATTCTAAAAAGAAAGTGAAGTTATTCATCGCCCAGATGATTTAGAAAAAACTCACGAATAAACTGTTCTGGTTTCATTGGTTATTCATCGCATAGATGATTTAGAAACCCAAACTTCCCGACCATTCTCGATATAAGCAGTTGTTCATCGCATAGATGATTTAGAAATGCGCCAGTCGGTGCCGTACCTAAATTTACTGGTTGTTCATCGCATAGATGATTTAGAAATTTAAGCAAAAAAAGCCCCTTAAAAGGAGCGTTGTTCATCGCATAGATGATTTAGAAACAGATCGTTGACGAGCTAGGCGCGACACCAGAGTTGTTCATCGCATAGATGATTTAGAAATTCAATTGTGAAGTCTTTGCCCAGTAATGAAGGTTATTCATCGCATAGATGATTTAGAAAATTCGATAGACTGATTCTATAAGCTTATTTGCGTTGTTCATCGCATAGATGATTTAGAAATTTCACCGAATGGCGATGGATTCAAGCCACAGGTTGTTCACCGTATAGATGATTTAGAAAACATTCAAAGAGGCTCATCGAATCCAATCGAATTTTATCATCGCTCAGTTGATTTAGAAATTATCTTGAACCAGTGAAGCCGCGTTTTTACTGTTTCTCATCGCTTAGATGATTCAAAATTTAAGACGACGTATTTTGTCGTTAAAAGGTTGTATTAAGCTGATAAAAACTTTCTCTTTTTAAAACAAAAGATTATATTTTTATGATATTTAAACTTTAACAATAAATTATGCATGTCATTCTCATCTCGGCTTGTGAAAAAAGAGCTTTAAAGAAAACTCGAGCGATTTTGGATAGCTATGCTATTCGTACAGGATATTCGTCTTGGCAAGCACCAATGACAATGGACGGCTTAAAAGAAATTCGTAGTGCATTAAAAAAAGTAGCCACCCGACAAACTGCGGTGGCCGCTTACATTAATTTTGGTGTGCGAAGAATGAAGCTTGCATGGGTTGTAGGAGCAAGACATAAATTTGCCCATGACGGTGCATATCCAGTTGCATCGACCAAGAAACAGCAAAAGTTATTGATGCTAGATGAATGGGTCAAAGCAAGTAGCTTGTTGGCGGGTGCAGCAGGGGACATGCATGATATTGGTAAGGCATCCCAACATTTTCAGAAAAAATTAAATCCAGAAATGGCAGGGCAAAAAATTAGAGATGATATTCGACATGAATGGCTGTCTTTAAAACTATTACAACAACTAAGAAAAAATGGATGGGACTGGCAGCTGGCTTGGAAGAATTTAGGTAAAGGTTTAGAGAAATTTACTTTAGGTGATCGACAAGAAATTGAACAGGGAATCCAAAACGAGTTAGAAGCAGTCGATTATTTAGTTGTTACGCATCATGGCTTATTAGGTGTTGAGCCTAATGGTAATGGTAAGGACAAACCACCTTTCGATTCGTTACCTCACTATGAAAATCATGTTCGCACACTAGTTCCAAGTCGTGAGCAACTTACGTGTGCAGGTGAGTTGCCAAACTCTACTTTTAAAAGCCATCAAAAACGTATGCAGCGTTTAACTGCATTAGTACCACAACAAAAAACAGACCAGCTTTTATATTGGAAAGCCTTGGCATTGCATTCACGAGCAGCTCTGATTCATGCCGATCATATTGTCTCGGCACAACAATATTCTTTGCAAAAACCTGAAAATGTATCGTTATTTGCAAATACAAAGCTTAAAATTATAGGTTCAGACAAGAAAGCAAAATTACAGGACCAGCCACTAGAATGGCATTTACACCAAGTGGGTGATCGGGCTTCACGAATCGCAGTTCAAATGATGACTGATTTGAGTTTATCTGGTCTATCTGAGCAAACAGTTGAATATATTTGCCAGCCAACAACTCACCCGCGTTTCCAATGGCAAAATATTGCAGCAAATGCATTGCAAAAAAATATACAGAAGCATCCTGAAACACCAGCACTCGTATACAATATTGCAGGGACTGGAAGTGGTAAAACCCGCATGAATTTGCGCGCCGCTTGTACTTTACGACCAGATGACCCAAGACTAGCGATTGCGCTTAATTTGCGTTCTCTAACTTTGCAGACTGGGCATGCACTTAAAACGTCAATGAATCTATCGGATGATGAAATCGCCGTGATTATTGGTGATACTGTTACTCAGACTTTATTCGATCAAAGTAAAGAGAAAATTGAGTTTGTTGATGAAGATGAAAATCATCCAGAACCTATTTTTGATGCTTGGGGTGAGGACTGCGATTTACCTGAATGGTTACATCCATTATTTACGGTTGAAAAAAATGGACGTAAAGTTTTAGATCAAAAAGAAACGACCATTCTTGCTTCGCCATTATTAGTTTCAACCATTGATTATCTGATTGCAGCGGGTGAACCACATAGACAAGGACATCACGTTAAGGCATTACTTAGAGTGATGAGTAGCGACTTGATTTTAGATGAAGTTGATGGCTATGAACCTAAGGCATTGATTGCTGTTTTACGCTTAGTCCAGTTAGCGGCAATGTATGGTCGAAACGTTATTTGTTCGTCGGCAACCTTATCACTTACAGTTGCCAAAACAATTCATCGGGCTTTTGAGTCGGGTATGCAAATGCGGGCAGCCCTTTATGGTGCCGAGAAAAAATCAATCATCGCGATTATTGATAATGAGCTTAAACCACAGGTCTGGTTAGAAAGATCAAATCAAAAATCAGAATTTAATACAAACTACCAAAAACATTTAGATAATTTACAAGTTCACTTGCTTTCTAAGCCTACCCATCGACTGGCTCAGTTGCTTTCGTTACCTGAAACTACAGTTTTATCGTGGAAACAGTCGGTATTGGAAGGAGTAAAGCAACTTCATCAAGAGCATGCATGGACTTTTAAAAAGACCGAAAAGAAAATTTCTTTAGGACTTATACGGGTTGCCAATATTAAACATGCAATTCGACTTGCCCAATTTCTATCAGATCATTTACCTGAGGCAAAAGTAGCTTGTTATCATGCAAATGACTGGCTTATTTCAAGATTTTATAAAGAGCAACGTTTAGATCAGCTTTTAACACGTCATAAAGACGGTAAAAAAAGAAAAACTGGTAATGAGCAGATCGAGCAAGATGATGAAATCATTGACCTCATTCAAAAATCTAATTCTCTAAATATTCCATTTATTGTGATTGCAACACCAGTGGAAGAAGTCGGGCGAGATCATGATTTCGATTGGGCGATTATTGATGCATCAAGTGTGCAGTCAATTGTACAAACAGCGGGTCGTGTTAATCGTCATCGGTTAGAAAAAGTACAGCAACCCAATATTATGATTCCACAATGGAATTATCGTTATTGTGAACAACGTGATATTGAAAAACTTAAACAACAAAGTAAACAGCGTCGCCCTGTATTTATATACCCTGGCTATGAAGGATATGGTTTATCGGTAACATCAACTTATTCATCTCAAGATTTAAAAGAGCTTTTGCCGTGGGATCATCAATCTCAATTAATCGTTAATGCTCGATTGCGTTTTGACCAAGTGGGTTGTCTATTTGCTAAGTTAGATGATGAGCAAATCAAGAATTTTTGTAAAAGCTATTTTAACGATCAAGGGGAGCAGTTATTTTCTCGGTCGGATGTAGATGCAAGTATCATGACAGAGAATATTTATAATTTAACGCCTTTACGAGAACGTAACTATCAAGAAACCTATATGTTTGAGTGGACTAATAGCTTGATTGTTAAAAAACAAGTTTATGGTTTTGATGAAAAAGCGACTAAAGCTTTAAAATATCCAAAATATGGTTTGGTATGGGACCAAGTGAAGTTCGAAGAAATTCCTGCTAAGCCACAAGCATGGTTAGCTCTCGATCCACAACAAATGAAAGATTACTGTTATGAGTACCAAATTGCCAATGAGCAAGGCTGCCGTATATCTTTAACACCTTACAATAGAGATGAAGTGCCTACTTGGTCTTATGATTATGGCTTTGGCGTGATGCAAAAATAGATTACTAAAAATAAGGTTCTCGTACGCAACAGAAGCTTAATTTTTATATCGACTTAGAGTAGCCTTCCATCGCAGCTAATTTTATTTTTATAGTATCGCTGTTTCTTCATTAGAATTTTGTTTCTTGATTCGTTAGAAATACCTCAAAATGATATGTAGGTTAAGTGAAATGACTTTTTTATCGTGTAATGAAATTTATGAACTCATGACAGATCTAGGGGGCTTTGTTGCACAAACCTATCTCTAAAGGCTTATTCCACAATATAATTTTCAAATGAATAAGTCGACACCTAAAATTTATCGCACAACCAATTGGTCTTCATATAACCGAGCTCTCATTAATCGTG
>NZ_JANJEP010000026.1:0-13181 GCF_044778325.1 Acinetobacter sp. BD54
TGTACACAGTGCACTGGGTTATGTATCGCCTTTTGAGTTTGAAGCAATGTACTATGATAAGATTAACCCGTTAGGTCAGGTGGCCTAACTTAAATAAAAAGTCTCCGACAAACCCGGTACGGTTCAAGCATTCACAAAACCACTTGAAGTATTACCTCTTTTAAATTCAGGATGTGATATTTGTAATGCATGATGAATATTTTCAGATTTCTTTCAATGATTTAGATTTGTCTATTTCAAAATCAGTCTATGATCTATGGCTCAAATTTCGTCAAATAAATCATTATGATACGGAAGCTTGTGGAGTACTAATTGGTACTAAAGATTTTGCTAGTAATCATTACTGCATTGAGAGTGTAACTGTACCGATGTCCAAGGATATTAGAACAAAATATAGCTTTACAATGAAAGATCCGAGACATCAACAAATAGTTGATAAGGCATATTTGGACTCCAATGGAACCGCAATTTATTTAGGAACTTGGCATAGCCATCCTCAAGCTATTCCTATTCCATCACATATAGATTATGGAGATTGGCAAAGATGTTTGAAGCGTAATCCTGATAGAAATTTATTTTTTATCATCATTGGATTAGAGCAAATAAAAATTGTCATACGTATGAATGATAAATTTATTGATCGCTCTCTTCTTATTGAAAATAAGGACATTTAATATGACTACATTAGATACAAAAATTTTTAATCAGGCAATGGATGCCCCATTTGAACAGTTGGATAAAGTAGTATCTTATATTGATGATATTAAAAAATTTATTAATTGGAATACAATTGGAATACTCAGTGATGAGAGTAGGAAAAATTTAGTAATCCTTTTATTTAAAGATTCTGATCTACTCGGAACACTTCGTCTAAATTTAAATCTTGAAGAATGTGTAAAATCTATAAATGCAATAAGTGAAAATCATCAGCCAATTACTCTAAGATTTTGGCAAGGTTCCTCATTACAGAAAGAACATCTTGAAAATTTGGTACATTTGAAAGAAATTTGGGATTCCTGTTCTGCTATATCTACTCTGCTAGATAACAGCCAAAAAATAGTAGATTTTCTCACTGAGTACTTTAGTGATGAAAACAAGATTGGTCGAGGGAGAAACATCACAACAGCTACAAAAAATAAGGTGTGGAATGATGGTCATGGACGATGTATGTTTGTAGGTTGCGGAGAGTCCCTCAGATATGAGTTTTTGTCAGGGGCAGAGGGGAACTTTTCTTACTTAGCCCATAATGTTGCATCTGCTGTAAATGGTGAGCGAGGGATTCCCTATTTTTCAAGTATTTTATCTGATGAACCAGATAACATTTTATTACTATGTGATAAGCATCATCGACTCATTGATAAAGTAGCTGCGGCAGATTTTTCAGCTTCAACCTTGGCATTAATGAGAAAAGAGTTCTGCGATCTAGCAGAGAATCTTTTAGATGGCCTATCATTTGAAGCAGTACCTGTGTACACAATTCTATGGCCTGTAAATGGACAATTTGTTTCGAATCCCCAATTAAAAGATATAGCTTCAAGCTTATCCTTACTTAAATCAAGAATTAAAGGTCAAGAGCGTTGTTTAACCGACAGCAATACACCTTATAGAAAAAAACCTGAAAAATTTAATGAAGATTTAATTGAGCTCATTAGGGATGAAGCAGATCAAATATTGCAAGGAACAAAACGTGATGGATATAAAGCTGCACTATTTGCTTTTGGACCAATGCCTGCATTGATAGGTTTAGGAAGTTTATTAGGTAACAAAAATGAGTTTACCCCTATGCTACGTTATCGGGATAGCAGTAGTTGGTTATGGCCACATAGCAATGTAATAGACCCATTTTATGAAATCAAAGGCCTAGACCTACTAACAGAAAATGACGATGTTGTAATTTGCGCCAATTTCACAGCAATAGCCGAACCAATCCAAAACCGAGCTCAAGAACTCAAAGAGTCCGTGGGAGCGGCTATTTTAGAAATCACAGCCTTACCAGAATATATGGGAAATGGAGCAATACCTAATCCAGAAAGTGGAAGGAAATTCTGTGCTAGATTGCAACAACTATTGCATGATTTAAAAAATAAACATAATACTAAAAGAGTTCATTTATTAGTATGTGCTTCAAATGCAGCATGTGTTTTCATAGGACAAGCTATAGATTTACACCATCCAGAAATCATTGTTTATGATTTTGCTAAAGAGACTATGGTGGCACGCTTGGTCATTAAGAATAATGGGAAAACTAACGAACTTGAACTTCCGTCTTAGCTTTCCTACAAATATTTTATTCAATGAAATAAAGTTAAACTAATGCTCTACTAAGGTTATAGGTTATGGCAATCACAGAACAACAAATTTTTGAGATGATTCAACATTGGTTAGCATATAAAGAGAATGGATATTTTGGCTCTAGCTATGGAGGTCTTGATATCGCTTTAGCAGCTCCCGAAGGTCAGCTAAATATAGAAAGTTGTAAAGAGTTTATGACTAAACTACAAGAAGACATTCCTATACTGATAGAAAGACCCTTAACACGTATTGTTAAATCAGCACCAATAATCACTTTTTACTTTGGTGATGAGCATAAAACATATAATCTATAAAACATAGTTTAAAACTATATTGTTAAATGAAAAATTAAAGTCTTAAATCAAGTTTAAGACTTTAATGTAAAAATTGACTGGTATGAAATTTTTAACTCATTGATTTTATTAAATCATAAGTTTAAAACTTTATTGTTCAAACACAATCAGGTACAAGTTAGAGTGAAAAATAGGCTTAAGCAGCACAATATAACTGATGCAGGGTTTGCATAATCGTCAGGATTCTGGGGTCAGATACTTGATAGAAAATCTGTTTACCTTCACGACGAGTGCTGACCATATTATTTTTACGCAGTACAGTCAGTTGTTGGGACAGTGTTGGTTGATGAATATCAGTGCTTTCCTCAATTTTCTGTACATTGAGTTCGCCTTCTACCAAGACACATAAAATTTTTAGGCGGTCAGGATTTGATAAGACTTTTAAGTAGTTTGTGACTATATCGACTTCCGAAAAATCAATTTTAGCCTGATTAGTGATATACGCTGAATTATCAGGAGACTTTCCCTTGGGAGATTCTAGGCAGCCAACTTATAAAAGTCTTCGGCCATTTGATTTGGTGTCTTAAAACCCAAACCCTTTTGAATTCTTCGATGATTATAAAATAATTCAATGTATTTTATAATATCTGCTTTGGCTTCTTCTCTGGTTTGATAGTTGTAATGATGCACTAACTCATTTTTCAGTATTCCCCAAAAGCTTTCAATCGGTGCATTATCGTAACAGTCTCCGCGCTTGCTCATTGAACCTTGAAAACCATATTGCTCAAGTATATTTCGATATTCATGGCTGCAATATTGACTTCCTCTGTCTGAATGCACAATCAGTTCTTTGGTTGGTTTTTGATTGTGAATAGCCATATTTAGCGCATTACAAACAAGCTGTGTTGTCATGCGCTCATTTAAGCTATAGCCAACCACTTGCTTCGTGTAAAGGTCTTTTACCGCTGCTAAGTACAGCCATCCTTCAACAGTCCATATGTACGTAATATCACTTGACCATGCTTGATTTGGTCTAGTCATTGAGAATTGTTGCTCCAGCAGGTTTTCATAGATCGCTCGATTATGGTCACTATTCGTAGTCCTTTTAAAACGCTTGTGTCGCTTACAATACAGGTGGTTCAGCGCTTTTATCTGACGTACAGCGTACATACTCATTTTTATGCCCTGAGCTTGTAAGTATTTGGTTAATCGAATATAACCATAGCTCTGCTTTGTCTCCTCATGGGCTATTTTCACCAATATCGTCTGTTGATTTCGTTGAATCGTTCTTTTGCTCACGCCTCTCTTGAGCCAATCATAAAAACATGAAACTGAAACATGAAGTAATCGAGCCATTAAGGTAATTGGAAAAGAATATCTTTTTTGTTTCATATAGGCGTACCTTACTGACTTTCTTTGGCAAAGTACGCTGCTGCCTTTTTTAAAAATTCACGTTCCATTTCAGCTATTTTGAGCTGTTGTTTGAGTTTTTTATTTTCTTCGAGTAGAGCGTTTAGATCAGGTGAATACTGTTTTGTACCTGCTAAAGTTCCAGCCTTTGCTTTGGTATTCCAATTTGAAAGAGTTTGCATTGAAATGCTAAGTTGTCTGGCTGTTTCCGAGACATTGCCTTGATTGGCTTCAATTAATTTGATGGCTTCAGCTTTAAATTCTGTGGTGTAAGTCTTGTGTTTCTTGCTCATGGTAAACTCCTGATGAGTGTGTTTAGTTTACCAAGTTAAAACCTCCTGTTTTTTCAGCACACATCATAGTTCCAGTATTCATTACGATCTCCTTCAGTCCTGCATAGTTAAAAATCATTTATGAAAGAATATCACAGAGTGCTTGATTAATATTATATATTATATATTATATATAAATATATTGTAAAGTTAAGTAGACTCGCTATGCATGATTTCCTGATTGCTTTTCTCGGCGGTTTGATGCTCGGTGTATCGGTCGTTGGTTACCTGTATGTGCATGGTCGTATCGCAGGCATCAGTGGCTTAATCGGACAGGTGCTGAATCCTAAAATGATGTTTAAAACATCTGCGATTTGGTTCATGGCGGGTTTAATCACTGTGCCATTTATCTATGGACTGTTTGTTCAGCCAGAAATTGAATTGAATGCGAGTCCGCTGATGCTGGTGGTTGCGGGTCTCTTGGTCGGCTTTGGTACCCGCTTAGGTTCAGGCTGTACCAGCGGTCATGGCATTTGCGGGATGAGTCGTTTGTCTAAACGTTCCATCGTGGCCACCATGAGTTTCATGTTTGCTGGTTTTGTCACTGTTTATATTGTTCGTCACGTGACTGGAGCATTTTAAAATGAAAAATATTTTAGCTTTTATTTTTGGTGCTCTTTTTTCTGTCGGACTGATGGTTTCAGGCATGTCCAATCCGGAAAAAGTGCTGGATTTCCTGGATCTGTTTGGTGACTGGGATGCAAGTCTGGCCTTTGTGATGATGGGTGCAATTGCCGTGGCATTTATTCCCTTTCAAAAAGCCATGCGTTCTGCAGCACCGAAAACCGTATTTAACGAACCTATTGTATTGCCCACCAGTCAAAAACTTGATCCACGCTTAATCATTGGCAGCCTGTTGTTTGGTATCGGCTGGGGGATTGCTGGGGTATGTCCAGCACCAAGTTTCACCTTGATTGGCCTGGGGCATTACCAGGTCTTCTATTTTATTATCGCGATGTTGATTGGCGTATTGCTGCACCGTAAATGGGCTGGAGAATAACGATGGCAAAACACCCACTGGTACAGGATTTTTTTGACGAGGCGACCAATACCTTCAGTTACGTGGTATCCGATCCAATAACAAAGCGCTGTGCCATCATTGACAGTGTGCTGGATTATGATGCGGCATCTGCAACCACTTCAACCACACAGGCAGATCGTATCATTGCCTATGTCAAAGCACAGACTTTAGACGTGGAATGGATTTTGGAAACCCATGTTCATGCAGATCACTTGACTGCAGCCCAGTATTTGAAACAGGAACTGGGCGGAAAAATTGCAATCAGCCAGAAAATCGCTGTGGTGCAGCAGACCTTTGCTGCAATTTATAATCTGGATCTCAAGCAGGTGAATGCTAGTCAGCCATTTGATCATTTATTTGAAGATGGTGAGCATTTCAAAATCGGTGAGCTGGATGTCTATAACATAGCAACACCGGGGCATACGCCTGCTTGCTTGAGCTATGTGGTTGAAGATGCCGTCTTTGTCGGCGACACGCTGTTTATGCCGGACTATGGTACGGCACGTTGTGATTTTCCAAAGGGCAGTGCAGAAACGCTTTTTGATTCGGTACACAGCCTGTATCAGCTACCAGAAGATACTCGGGTCTTCTTGTGTCATGACTATCTGCCTGAGTCACGTCATGCGTATCAGTGTGAAACCACTGTTCAGATGCAGAAACAGCATAATATTCATGTGCATAGCGGGATCAGTAAAGCCGATTTTGTCGCAATGCGTCAGCAGCGTGATGCGGGACTGAGTATGCCGAAGCTGATCCTGCCTTCCATTCAGATCAATATGAAAGGTGGACAGTTTCCAACGCCAGAAGAGAATGGGGTTTCTTATTTAAAACTTCCGCTCAATTACTTCAAATAGACATGTTTCAAGATTAAACAAAAAGTTTGGTCTTTTGTTTAATTGCATTAGCAAAGAGAGGAACAGTGGCTATGTGGGTGTTAATACTGGAAGGGTTGGCCATCGGTGGCTTGCTGGGTTTAACCGGTGCTGGTGGCGGTATCCTGGCTGTACCGGCACTGATGGCGAGTCAGGGCTGGACCGTGGCACAGGCTGCGCCTGTGGGCTTGCTGGCAGTGACTCTGTCTGCCTTGGTCGGAACGTTCGAGGGTTTATTCAAGCGTATTGTACGTTATCGCGCTGCGCTCTGGATCGCCCTGATCAGTATTCCTTCAGCACGCTATGGCGTAAATCTGGCTGGTATTGTTTCTCCGGTCTGGCTGACGATGGCTTTCAGTCTAGTCATGTTGATTGTGGCTTACCGGATCTTCTTTAACAAAGTTAATGACCATGAGAATCCACCGTGTAAGGTCAATCAAACGACCGGTCGCCTGATTTGGAATGTGAAAACGGCCTCGTTCCTCGCCGGTATTGGCGTAGTGGCGGGTTTGCTGACTGGCTTGCTCGGGGTGGGCGGCGGTTTTGTGATTGTTCCAGCGCTGCGTAAATTCACCGACCTCGATATGCGCAGTATCGTCGCGACTTCCCTGATGATTATTTTCCTGATTGGCGGTGTCAGTATTACTGCACACGTGCTGGATGGTTTTCAATATCCTGTTTCGGTCACACTGACTTTTGTTCTGGCTTGTATTGTGGGAATGTTGATTGGACGCAGTCTGATGCACCGGATTGAAAGTAACCGGGTACAGAAAATTTTTGCCACGACTGTGATTGGGGTAGCTGTGTATTTAATCTATTCAGCACTCATGGGCTAGTCCCGTGAAGTGCTCTCCGGACGGAGATAGAAAGTCTGCTTCTGGATGACAGATGAATAGCCTGTTTTTCTGTCATTTGAATGAATATCCAACCGGTGTAGAGTCTAAAATGAATTTAGCAAATGGGCTGTTTGCAATAGTGTGATCGTTGTAACAGTGCTGGAATGAGAGTTTATAACAAAGTGCTTTTAAGTTGCTGATCTGGCATTTATAACAGATGAGGCTGATTTTGATGAGTGAGGAAGAGTAGAAATGATGAAAACGGCAGAGCAATTGATCCGGAATGCGAAAAGCCGGATTCAGGAAGTGAGTGTAGATGACTTACTTGAAGCCATGAAAAATCATAAAACCATTCTAATTGATGTTCGGGAACCAGATGAATTTCAGGCGGCAGCGATAGACCGTGCGGTGAACTATCCTCGTGGTGTTTTAGAAATGAGGATTCACCAGCATCCTTTGGCGAGCCATCATTGCGATACCCTACAGGCACTGGAACATCTTAAAGATCAGCCGATCTATTTGATCTGTGGTACAGGCGGCCGTTCGGCACTGGCTACAGATACTTTGCAGAATATGGGTTTTACTCAGGTTAAATCCGTTCAAGGGGGATTTCAAGCATGGCTAGAGCAGGGCTATCCGGTACAAAAATAATCTATTGAATAAGCAAAACCTTATTGTTGATTGTTTAGTTTGAGAGAAAGTCATGAAATACAAAGAATTAACCCAGAATATTTCAGGTAATTTAAGAACGCTCAGTCAGGATTCACCTGATTTAATGAAAAGTTTCAATCAATTATCCCAGATCGCAATGCATGATGGTGTGATTGATCCCAAAACCAAGGAATTGATTGCATTGGCGATTGGTGTGGCTGCACGTTGTGATGGTTGTATCGGTTTTCATGTCAGAACCCTGGTCAAAATGGGCATGACCCTGCAGGAGCTGGAGGAAGTTCTGGGTGTTGCGGTGTATATGGGCGGTGGACCTTCATTGATGTATGCCGCAAATGCCCTGGAAGCATTTAAAGAGTTTTCCAACTGATTGGATAGTGGCGTAAATGGAGGGATGAAATGAGTCAGCACTGGAATGAATTGTATACCCAGACGCAGGACCTATACGGCACAGCAGCAAACCTGTTTATCCAGGAAATTGCGCGGAAAATCCGGATTGAAGGTAAAACACTGGCAATTGCTGAAGGAGAAGGAAGGAATATCCTGTACCTGGCTGAGCAGGCAAGACAGGATAATTATCCTTTTTCGGCAGAAGTTTGGGATTATTCCGATGTTGCTTTGAAGCATCTGTCCAGCAAAGCCGAAGCCACAGGGATAAATCTTGAACTCCGACATGTTGATTTAACAGCAGCTAAATGGCCATCCGAGCGTTATCAAAACGTGATTTGTGTATTTGGTCATTTCGATACAGAAACGCAAACAAAGGTTTTAGAAGGCATAAGAAAATCTTTGCTAAACGGTGGATGGTTTATCGGTGAGCTGTATTCAAAGGAGCAGATCAACTATAAAACTGGTGGCCCTAAAAATATCGAATATTTATACGATCCGTGGGATATTTTGCAGGTTTTCAAGCAGGATCATATCCATCATTTTTATGTTGGAGAGCAAGAAAGACAGGAGGGAAAATTACATTGCGGTAAATGTCATGTTATTCAATTTGCAATACAAGTGATGAAGTAAAAACAAGTGAATTATTAAATGTGATGCAAATATTCAGCATTGCAGTACTTTAAAAAGAGGTTTTATTATGTCAAATCGGTTCAAAAATAAAGTTGCCCTAGTTACTGGTGCGGGTTCTGGAATTGGGAAAAGCACAGCTATGCTTTTAGCGAAGCAGGGTGCAAGTGTTGTAGTATCGGATATTAACTTTGAAGCAGCACAAAAAGTTGCTGAGGAAATTGTATCTTTAGGCGGTAAAGCGGCTGCGAATAAAGCCAATACGGCTGAACCTGAAGACATGAAAGCAGCAGTTGAATTTTCAGTCAGCACCTATGGTGCGCTTCATTTAGCTTTTAACAACGCTGGAATATTGGGTGACGTTCAGCCAATTGCAGATTTAAGTATTGAAGCTTGGCGTCGTGTGATTGATATTAATTTGAATGCGGTCTTTTATGGCTTACATTATCAAATCCCTGCAATATTGGCAGCTGGCGGTGGTGCAATTGTGAATACAGCATCAATTTTAGGTTTAGTTGGGACTGAAAATATTTCTGGTTATGTTGCAGCTAAGCATGGTGTAACCGGGCTTACTAAAACGGCTTCGCTAGAATATGCTAAAAAGGGTATTCGTATTAATTCAGTACATCCTGGTTATATTAAAACACCTTTAATTGGTGAGTTTGATGAAGCTGAACTGACAAAATTGCATCCAGTTGGTCGTTTAGGAAATCCGGAAGAAGTTGCTCAGGTCGTTGCTTTCTTACTTTCTGATGATGCATCTTTTGTAACGGGCAGCCAGTATGTAGTAGATGGTTCATATACTTCACAATAGTTAATTTTAGGAAAGGCCTTCACCTAATTGAGAAGGTTTTTCCTTTTAGAGTTTATATATAAGTATATGTTTTACAAATAAAAAACCTTATGGAATTCATCAGGTGTTTATATGAAATATCGTGTCAACTTATTTTAAGCCTAGGCAATTTAATTTTTTGATTAAATAGCAGTTAGTAAGATGTATTTTATTAGCTAAAGTTCCCACTAACTTTTAATGGAAACTTTAACTATGGTTTTAGATTTTATTCATAGGCGAGTTAAAGTAAACTGTTAATAAAATTATCAGGATCAATTTCATCCGTCACAATAACATGTACGCCAATATTTTTGAGTTTTTCTCGCAATCTGTCACCCATCCCTGTGGTTACGAACATGTCCATAGGTAACAGTTTTTCTAGTACCTCACCCGACTGAGAAAATGATGCTTCTTTCTCCACCTCAATGAGCTGTTTGTCCATAACTTTCCCATCTTTGAGCTCATATTTCCAGAGTTTTCGGCATTTCCCAGCATGCGGAGTAATATGACGTCGGTTCTGTGATGTAATTACAATTACCATAAAGATTTCTCCAAACCAAACCGATACTACTGCTCTTTATAGGTATGTATCGGTTCATGATGATTCATAAGTTAAGCTTGTAGTGACAAAAACTATTCAAAAACATAGCTAATACTATTCAAGCAAGATTTTCCAAAACAAACTGAGGTGACTTGATAAAGAGTTTCAACAAAGCTTGGGCTGAGCTTGAGGGATGACGAACTCCACGTTCCCAACTTTCTAAGGTACGGGCGGAAATACACAGTTTTGATGCTAGTTCTGTCTGTGAAATATTGAGAGCTTGCCGGATCCTTACAATTTGTTGTGCTAAATCCAGACAACAGTTGCTATTAAAATCACTTTTTGGGAGATGTGCCTGATCATGCTGAAGTAGATTCATCATTGTCTCCTCCTTATCGATATACTAGAAAGCTGTAATAACACTTTGAAAAATCCAAAGGTCATTGAGACTGTGACAGCCGGATTTCAAATAAATTTGAATACAGATAAATTAAAAGCCATATTCATTATTACGGATAGGATCACTGTGACTGAAGATGCTAATTGTGAGCTGCTCACATGTTTTGGATAGATGAATATTTTCAGCCATATCGGAAACTGCGGCAGACTGCTCAGCGATACCACATCTGCTGATTTAGTGGATGAGTGTTAAAGGAGGAGCACGACCCTGAGGAATAAGGAACCACGGATGAGGTAGAGACAGCGTATATGGGACAAATGTACTGAAGAACTGCAGTAAGGTCTGAGTTCTGATCAGTACTAGTCTGAGTTTGGTATCGAGTAGCGGTAGGGTATAGCTGTGCACCAGGCAAAACTGGCAGTCATGACCGGTATGTGCATCATCCCGCTCTTGATGTTCATGTCGATTCTGCACATGTGTGAAGACATGTGCATTATTTTGGTCTGCTCCGCTGGCTTGATTGCTATGCGGATGTGATGTTGCGAAGCTGTGGTGTGGATGAACGTTAGTAACTTCTAGATGTAATGCTGCGGCAATAGTTTTACATACCGAAAAAACACTGTGTTTTTCTGGCAATAAAGGCTGCAGGAACACAGCGATCTGTAACAAGATTGCTGATAACCCCAGCAATCTTCCCAACATCATGAGCACTTCACTACACTTTTATGGACATTACATAGGTTATAGTATAACAAAATATAAAATTTATAATTGAAAAATAGACGATAAAATCGATTTTAATCTGCTACTAAACATAATTTTATTTTTTCTTTATGGAATAGGAAGCGTAAGATCATTCTGGAGCGAATGAGGTCTTATTAAAGTTGGACTGCATTGTAGGTTTGGTTATTAAAAAGTCATTGTATTTTCTATGAGGATAGATTTGAAGTTTAACCCAAGATTGGCTTATATTTATTTTACTACTTATTTTTATTTTAAATCCTTATAAATATAAGTCGCGGATAACAACTATTCTAATAGAGGAAAATCATGTTTAACATTCTGATGTATCTACCTTGGGGCAAGGTGCCTGAAACTACCTGTCAGGAATTATGGCAGAAACGGGAAATTGTACAGATTGTTGATGTCCGAAGTGCTCAAGAGTTTAAACATAGTCATATAGAAGGTGCTGTTAATTTACCTATTACACAGTTGAATGAATCTACAATACAATCATTGGGGCTCAATCTGGATCAGCCTGTGGTGACCATTTGTCTATCGGCACACCGGAGTATTCCTGCAACACGCAGATTGGCCAAGATGGGTTATTCAGTCACACAGTTAAAAGGTGGTATGAAATCCTGGTGGAAAAACAACCTACCTTGCATCAAAAACTAAGTTTTAAATGTGCTCTGTGAGCTTCTAAATTTTAAAAAGGAGTAAGACTATGTCGACTCAACCAAATGTAAAAGATTTTTTTGATCCTAAAACAAATACATTCAGTTATGTAGTTTCAGATCCAGCCACAAAACAATGTGCGATTATCGACAGTGTTCTCGATTATGACTCTGCTTCAGCAGTGACATCTACCACGCATGCCGATCAAATCATCGCGTATGTCAAAGAGCAGGGCTTACAGGTTGAGTGGATTTTGGAAACGCATGTACATGCAGATCATTTAACAGCAGCACAGTATTTAAAACAGCAACTCGGTGGAAAAACAGCGATGAGCGAACGAATTTCACTGGTACAGGACACCTTTAGCTCAATCTATAACATTGATATCAAACAATTCAATGCTTACCAGACATTTGATCATGTATTTCAGGATCACGAAGAATTTCATATTGGCAACCTGAAAGCCTATAATATTCCTACTCCTGGCCATACACCTGCATGCTTGAGTTATGTGATTGGGGATGCTGTTTTTGTGGGTGATACCTTGTTTATGCCTGATTATGGAACGGCACGATGTGATTTTCCTAAGGGCAGTGCTGCGACTTTATTTGACTCTGTACAGACCCTCTATCAGTTGCCTGAAGACACTCGTGTTTTCCTATGTCATGACTATTTACCGGAATCACGTCATGACTACATCTGTGAAACGGATATCAAAACTCAGAAACAGTTTAATATTCATATTCATATTGGCACAGAAAAAGCGGAGTTTGTTGCAATGCGCCAAAAACGTGATGCAACCTTGAGAATGCCTGAGCTGATTCTGCCATCCATTCAGATTAATATGAATGCGGGACGCTTTCCCCAACCAGAACAAAATGGCGTATCTTACTTAAAATTGCCTCTCAATTATTTCAAGTAAGCAAAGTCTTCTTCTGAACACTCTTTGTACAATAAATAACTTTCTCCTGCATCAACTGTAAGAGAAAGTTATTTTATTATCTTAAGTGTTTAATTTAATAGGACTTACGCACTATCCTTTTTGTAATTTCTGTGGAAGAAGATGATTCTTGTCTAAAATAAACGCATGAATAAAATTCTTGATAATCGGCTTAAATAAATTCTTCTGCCACTGATAAATTGAACCGTACCGGGTTTGTCGGAGAGTCAATATTCTGAGAGACTATCCCGATGACAAAATTAAAATATACCCCTGAAATCAGAGAAAGAGCGGTTCAATTATTGATTGAATCTGAAAAAGATTATCC
>NZ_JANJEP010000027.1:0-11117 GCF_044778325.1 Acinetobacter sp. BD54
AAAAAAAATATTTATTTGATCATTTTTTAATCAATTTGGTTTTTTCCCCGTATTCTTCTTATTTATAATTATTCGTTATTTGTAACTTTTATCAATTTACAAAATTTCGATCGAACAAATAAGTTAAATTGTGTCTCCATTATTTAACATAAAATCTCTAGTATGCGAATCTTTAGCTATTGATCATTATTAGCTTAGTAATTGGCTTTTTTGCACTATATTCACTACAATAAAAGTACGCCATTGACGTACTTAACCTATGCTATTCATTGAAACCAGTATTTTCACTAAGCAAATCAAAGAGCTTGTCTCCGATGATGAATACAGAGAACTCCAACAGGAACTTTTAGTTCAGCCAGATAAAGGAGATCTCATTAAAAATGGTGGTGGAATTCGAAAAGTACGTTGTGCTCAAGGCAGTAAAGGAAAAAGTGGTGGCATACGTGTGATCTATTACTGGATCACTGAAGATGATCAGATCTTTATGCTACTGGCTTACCCTAAATCTGTTAAAGAAAACCTAACTGATAAAGAGACAGCTATCCTACGTCAACTTGTGAAGGAGCAATTTCATGGATAATAACTTATTTGATGACCTCGTTGCTTCGATCAAAGAAGCAGGAGCGATTAAACGTAATGAAGTCCAAGCAAGTCGAGTGACTGAGCTGACTCTTCCTGATATTAAAGAAGTTCGAGAAAAAACAGGTTTGAGCCAAACCGAATTTGCTGCACGTTTACATATTAGCCCTCGTACACTTCAGAATTGGGAACAAGGCAGACGCTATCCAACAGGGCCTGCAGCAACCTTGATTCGTATTCTAGATGCGCATCCAAGCCTGATTTAAAACTCTAGGCAATAAAAAACCCCGACATCCTGTCGGGGTTTTTCGTATTTGGTACTAGGGTCAACTCCTGTCATCCCTCGCTTCCTGTCGCTGCTTTTCTTATTTTTATCTGGAACATCCTGTTCACAATGAAGCCATGATATGAAATCGAGACATGTCTGCATATTGGTGATTTTCTTGAATGGCTGTACGCCAGAACGTACATGCAGATATCCTCAAATTATCCCAAGGATTGTCCTCAGAAAATGGGGATAATTTCAGAAATAGAGGCCTTTAGAAATCAGAAAAAGTTGTGATTTCGACCATTTTTCAACCAGTTTTATTGGCTAAAAGTGACAAAGTCGCTTAAAAAGCAGCCGACTTGTTTCCAAGTCGGTTTTCTGTTGTTTTTCAGGGGGATAAAAATTTTTTAACTATATGAAAAACAATAACTTTTTAGAAGTGATTTCGCATAAGGTCCATTATGTTAAATGAATAAATATTTGGTTAAAAAGTGCACAAATTTCAATTTTTTCGCATATATCTGATAGAGCGATTCTTCAATAATAGTGCTACCAAAACGCAATCAAAAAAGGAAATTGCTATGTCAAAGCCAACAAATGCTCCAAGTACAACAGGTAACCCTTCAGGTGGTGGTCGTGGGAATAATCCTCCACGTAAGTAAAAACTATTAATTAGTAATTTGATAAATCAGAAGGCCATTGATTTGTGCCTTCTGATTTATATTTTGTAGTGAAAATATTGAAAATTGAATCTAAATCCTTAATCCCTAAATTGTTTATCTTAGATTCAGGTCTGATAAGAATTATGGAATATATATAGATTAGCCATAACCCAGTAAGTGAAAATCCATTAAAAGAACTCAAGTTTTGATGTAATTTATCCGCACCAACTATTTGATAAAGATGGCTTAAGTAAAATGCTCCTTCTTTTTTTTCTTTCAATTTTCTTACTGAATACTTAATACGTTCAGCTTGTTCTTCATTTATTAAAGAAAAACTATCTTCATCCTTTGGAACGCCTTTAGAAAAGTCATAAGAAATGCCTATTTTTTTATAGGACTCCATACATGCAATAACTTTAACTAAATTCCAAAAACGATGGTTAACTGATTTCTTTTTTCCATTTATTTTACCTATAATCAAATACTTATAAATTGATTTTTGTTGAAATTTATCCTTAAAAACTAGAGAATCAAGGTGAAATAATATTAAAAAGATATTGTAATCTCTCTCCTGGAGATAACTTAAGTTGATCAAATTTCTAAAGTCATTAATGACAAAGTTATCTTGTAAAAATAGATACATCCTTACAGCAGTTCCCTTAGAAAAATTGTTTTTTTCAAGAGTGTTATATAGTTCAAGATGTTTATTCCAAATAGGAAATTCTTTATTTGGATAGAGTTTTAGAAGTCTGAGTTGTTGAATAAATTGAGACTCTGTTTTTAGCTTTTCTGGATGATCAACTATGTCATCAAATAATTCAGATGATCTGTGAGTTAAAAATTTACCTGTAACAGAGGAATGGTAAGCCTTAGCATTAATTTTAAAGGCTTCTTTACTATCATTTTTAACTATTTTTTTAAAATTTTTCGGTAAACCGTACATCATTTTATGATGATATGAACTTATATGACTCGTTATCACAAAAGATTCAAGAGATGAAATTTCTTCTAAAGAGGAATAAGAATTTTGCATTAAGGGCCTAAGCTAAAAATCAGAATTATGAAATTTGTCTAAAATTAACATAATACGCCTTATACGAAGCTATGAATCCTTATCTTGTAAGGCTTTCATAGCTCTCCACTTCATCATTAACACCTCATCTTCCTCCTCAAAACTCGACTCACCAGAAGCAATCCGTTCAATCATCGCATTGACATAAGCTTGACTGGCATCAATTACATGCTGCTCAAACTCATGCTCCACAATCCCTTGCGTTGCCTTAAACGCTGCCCGAATACGCTCTGCATCTACATTCTTTTTCATACTTGGTCACGCTGCTGTGATTGATAACTTGGATGATCTTTCAGATAGGCAATAAAACTATCCAAACATTTGCTATCCAATCGTGATTCTTCAGGATGATCCACATGCTGCGATAGGTTCTGACCTAAAAAAAACTGCTCAAACTGTGCTTTAAAATACTCTGGAATATCCGACACCAAAACATAGCTATCATCTGATTTCAGTTGATGGCGTGGAATCTGAATCAACTCAAGTAAATGTTTCTTCCACAATAGACTGGCACGAAGCTGATCATTCACTGGATGATGGGGATCATGTACAGCTGCACGTTGATCTTCAAATAGACCCTCAAGAATTTGTTTTCCAGTCTTCATACGACCTCCAAAAGCTTTATTTAAAACCTCACAATATTCCTAGAACCATGATGGCGTATAACTATCATCACGATCCAAGTCTTGATTTTTACGCTGCGCTAAGGCTTGGTTATACTCCTTTTGATAGATCTGGAGCTTGTTAAATTGTCGAATCTGTTGAATGGTTTGCTTCTGTGCCTCAACTTCAAGCTGAATAATTGGATCAGCACTTTTCAACTTCCACCGATGGATCTGCGGAACATCCTGCAACTGCGTTCCGTACTTCTGGTTAAATTCCTGATTGGACAAATGACTCACTCGATTCGGAACAACAATTTCCAGACCCTCCAGAATCACGGTTTTCATCGGTGCATGCCTTTCCAAAGCCTGATTAATTAGCTGCTCAGTTTTTTCTCGAAAGGCTTTGACCTGATCACGGCCAAAGCCCAACGCATCAGCCGTTAATTTCTGTGCGCCACCCTTAGTAGGATTCTTTGGACGATACTGCTTAAAAAACTGCTCTGGTGGTCGTTCAATCCCATCGGACAGACTCCGTTCAGAATACATCAGATGCAAATGCGGTTGATCTTCACCTGTCAGCTCACTCGGATGATTATGCACCGCTGCGGTATAAGGGAACTGATACTGATCAGCAAATTCCTGAATAAAGGCCTCGACCAATTCTTTACGCTGCTGTTTCGACAATTCTTTTGGCAAAGCTACGGTCAACGTTGAACTGGTTCGACCTCGAGCAATCTCATAACGATCCGCACTATGCCAAAAAGTCGCAGGTGCATCGACAGCCCAAGCAGGCATATTTCCAGAACGCACGAACTCCAATTCTTCATCGGCCTTTTGCTCGGCAAAATGAGCCGTTCGAGTCAGATAATGGAAGGTATTCTTGGAACTGGAATCCTTCTTCACATTGTGCCGAATATTCATGTAAAACATGCCGAATTCACCTGAGATCCAATTCGCAAAGGAGGCTCTCCGCAGGAGCGAGGAGGAGTGTCTTTTTTTGACAATAATCGCTTTAGCGGTTGTTGTCAAAAAAAGACACGGAAACGAGATAAACTATTTTTTATGCATAGCAGAAAAAATAGTTTAAACGCCCATAAGATGACGCTAACATGGTCTCAATCCACGGCAAAATGAGATCCAAATGGCAGGACGCAAAGCATTAGTTCTCACAGCAAAAGAAATCAACGAACTCGGCACGCATATCCTCAATCTACCGTTCAAACGTCGAGTTGAAGAACGTTGCTTGCACATGCTCAAAAACAAAAAAAGTCTTCAGGATCTCAGTGAGCAAGACCGACAACTCATCCAGAAATGTCGCTATGAACGCAATGCCTACAACAAACGCATGCTTCAGCTGCAACTGATCCAACAGACCGAACCTGCCAAACGCAATGGACTGGAGCAAAACATCCTCAAGCTCCATCAAAAACATGACATCGATGCCTACTTTGCCATGCACGATGCACTGGATGAGATCCTCAAAACGCAACGCCACCAGACCGCAGCGAAAAACCTGAATCAGAAAATAGAAAAAGCCCTGAATCCAGAACAACAAAAGGAAAAACAAAGTCAGAAACAACAGAAAAAACGAGAAGACCAGATCAAATACTTTATCGGTTCACTCTATCTAGGTATTTTTGAACGAGCAAAGTTTCAAATAACCCACTCCAATCAGGACTTGGACAACCTGAAAACCTTATTTCGTATGGCCTTGATCGGTAAAACCATGCAACAAACCAACAAGGATCTACAGACAGTCACCCAAGAAATTGCCAACTCAGGCCAATACCAAGAAATTGAACGATTTATACAAGAAGCCAAACAAGATCCAAGAAACCCATTCAACAAAACATCAAAGTAATGAACAAATATCACGTTTAAACGCTGTATTTTCGCCATAGTACGATCATTTCAAACTGAACTAGAGATCAGTACCCAAAAAACAAAAAAGTGCCTCTAAACGCAAATAGAAGCAAATAACACAGCATCTATAAACGATAAGAACAGCTTAACCAAGCGAGTGTCTACGAGCGACATCCCCAAAATTCGCGCCTCGGCCCTCTGAAAAACCGCTTTTTTAGGTTGATTAACCTAAAAAAGTGAAGTTTAGATGCAAAAATTTGAGCCTAGACCGAGCGAAGCGAGCATAAAGCTCTATGAGCGAAGCGAATTCCGAGTTGCTTTTGCTCTTGCCTTTGCTTTTTCTCAAATTCACGAAGGAATTAACCGAAAAATTGCCCCCGAATCGAGCGAAAGCGAGATTCAATAGAGTTTGAGCGAAGCGAAAACCAAGGGCAATTTTGACCAGACTAGGCTTTTAATTATTTTTAATAGTTTTTAATGCTTTTAGACAGGCTGAAAGCCTTTAATACCAATGGTTTTAGAGTTTATATCACTACGTTTATCGACCTATATCACTACGTTTATCGACCTATATCACTACGTTTATCGACCTATATCACTACGTTTATCGACCATTTGACTACATAGATATTTGATGTAGTATTACTACATCAAATATCTATGTAGTCATAAGAATAATGAAAGACTTAATTGTCAAAGATAATGCTTTAATTAATGCTAGTTATAATCTCGACTTAGTTGAACAAAGGTTAGTTCTTCTAGCAATCATAGAAGCAAGACAAACAGGTAAAGGAATCAATGCTAATGATGCATTGGTAATTCATGCTTCGAGCTATATTGAAAATTTTGGAGTAGAGAAACACACTGCATATGCTGTTCTTAAGGAAGCAAGTAAAGTTTTATTTGATAGAAGATTTACTTACCAATCTTTAACAGATAAAGGGAATGTCAAAACTACTCATAGCCGTTGGGTAAGTGAGATCAGTTACATTGATAATGAAGCATCAGTAAGTCTTATCTTTTCACCTGCTGTAGTTCCTTTAATTACAAGGTTAGAAGAAAGGTTTACAAGCTATGAGTTAAAGCAAGTCAGTCAATTGACAAGTAGATATGCAACTAGACTCTATGAATTACTAATTGCTTGGCGAACTACAGGCCAGACCCCCGTATTTGAGATTACAGACTTTCGGAAACAGCTTGGAATTGCTGACGATGAATATATTAGATCTGATAATTTCAAGAGAAGAGTCTTAGATATAGCTATATCCCAAATAAATACATTCACAGACATTAAGGTGAAATCTGAACAGCATAAAACTGGACGATCTATTTCAGGCTACAGTTTTTCTTTTAAATCAAAGACACCTGCCAAAACCTTAACTAAACATAATGGTGAACAACTTGAGCTTGTAAGTGAGTTGACACCAAAACAAATTCAATTGTTCTCAAGTAAATTAGCATACAGCCCAAGTTTTTCCTCAAAATATAGTAAAGCAGGAGAAAGTTATGATGATTTCACAGACAGAATATCTAATGATTTAATGAACCCTACAAAAATCAAAGAATATGCATCATACCTTTCAGCTCTCGGTTTTAAGTAACCTTGTAAATTGACATTGTCAATTTAATAGTAAAGTATTAACTAAAAATAAACCCAGTTTACAGCATGAAAAAATTATCAGTTTCAGAATTGGCTAAGTTGTATGGATATTCAAGACAAGCTATCTATGCACATATAAATAAAGGAAATTTATCAAAAGGCTCTGATGGTTTAATTGACTTCGCTGAAGCCTTAAGAGTATTTGGCGAACCACAAAAGAAAGATATTGATGTAAATCAAAGTCAATCAATTAACAGTCAAAATTTGACTGAAGTTGACTTATTAAAACGTCAAGTTGACATGCTTGAAAAACAATTGAATCAAGCTTTACTTAGAGAAAATAAGTCATTAGAAAGAGAATCTTTCTACCAAGAACAGATTGAAGCTATGCAGCGCTTATTAGAAGCTCCTAAACCTAATATCACTACGTCTATCGACCCTGATATAGCACCATCTATCGACCCAAATACGAGTCGTGAGCAGAACACTACTAAGTCAAACGAAAATGAGTTAAAACCAGAACAAGAACTTTCAAACCCAAGAATTCCTATACCAGAACATATTGAACCAGAACCTGAGAAAAGAGGGTTTTGGAGTCGTTTTTTTAGACCCTATGATTAATCAAAATTGTTTAATCTAGATGAATAAAAATACATAAAAATGATCATGGAATAGGCGTGGAACGTGAATAGTCACGAAAAAGCCGTTCCAGTGCGCTGAACTCGGGAACGGCTTACTTTAAGGTATTGATGCGAAAAGGAAAAGTTCAAGTATTTCGCATAAGGCGTATTATGTTAATTTTAAATAATTTAAATATTTACCTATCTTATAATTTAACTGTAACCCATCTACATTTTCCCCTCTAATGCCTCAATTTTTTAGGGTTTTCAAATATAGTTATCTCAATACGATTTTGAATCAATACCGCATAACTACTTAGATATTTCGATTGTTGTTTTAATGTTGTGAATAGGTATTAGCTAAAAGAAGATTATTAATTATCAGATAAGATTTTTATAACTATAAGACTACCAATCTAAATCTTTCAGCCTTATCTAACAATATAAATGAGGAAAATATAATGAGTAAGCCACTCAATAACGACAACTCTAAAATTGCCCAATTTGAACAGGAAAGTTATGTCGATCCTAAAGGAAAGACTCTTACAAGTTCATTAGGTGTTCCAGTATTAGATAATCAAAATAGTCTAAAAATTGGTGACCGTGGACCAACGTTACTTGAAGATTTTCTATTGCGAGATAAATTGATCCATTTTGATCGTGAACGTATTCCAGAGCGGGTTGTGCATGCTCGAGGTTTTGGCGCACATGGTTATTTTGAAGCTTATAAAGGCAATGAGAAATGGACTAAAGCGCAGTTCCTGACAGATACAACTAAGCCAACACCAATTTTTGCCCGTATTTCCACGGTTCAAGGCGGACGTGGATCTGCAGATGTTGTTCGAGATGTTCGTGGCTTCTCTATTAAATTTTATACTCAAGAGGGAAATTACGATTTGGTTGGGAATAATATCCCTGTGTTTTTCATCCAAGATGCAATTAAATTTCCTGACCTTGTCCATGCAGTTAAACCTGAAGACCCTAATGAAGTTCCGACAGGTCAATCAGCACACGATACGTTTTGGGATTTTGTATCGTTAAATACTGAAACTGCACATATGACAACTTGGGTTATGTCCGATCGTGCTATTCCACGCAACCTCCGTTCTATTCAAGGCTTTGGTGTACATACATTTAGATTCATTAATTCCGAAAACAAAGCCCATTTGGTGAAATTTCATTGGACACCAAAACAAGGCGTTGCTCAGGTTGTTTGGGATGAAGCTTTGAAACTCAATGGTAAGGACCCTGATTTCCATCGTCGTGATCTATGGGATGCAATTGAAAAGGGAAACTATCCAGAATGGGAACTTGGGGCTCAAATTTTTACAGAAGAAGAAGCTGAAAAATGGGATTTTGATGTACTAGATCCAACAAAACTTGTGCCTGAGGAGCTAGTCCCAGTAACACCATTAGGTAAATTCATTCTGAACCGTAATACAGATGATTTCTTTGCTGAAACGGAGCAAGTTGCTTTCAGTCCTGCAAATGTTGTCTCAGGAATCGATTTCAGTAATGACCCTTTACTTCAAGGACGCTTATTTAGCTATACAGACACGCATCTGCATCGTCTAGGTACAGCCAATTTCAATCAAATTCCAATCAATAAACCTGTATGTCCATTTCATACCAATCGACGTGGAGGTTTCGCCAATCATGAAGTTTACAAAGGAAAGGCGAATTATGAGCCAAATTCAGTAGATGAAAATTGGCCACGTGAGGCTGTTCAAGATAAAGGAGCTTTTAGCTCTTATCCAGAACCTCTCGAGGCAAGCAAATTACGTGTTCGCCCTGAAAGCTTTGCTGATCATTTCTCTCAAGCGACGCTTCACTACACCAGTTTAAAAAAGCATGAGCAACAGCATATAAAAGATGCTTACGCATTTGAATTATCTAAGGTAAAAGATGAAGCAATTCGCCAACGAGTTATTGATCGAATTTTAGTTAATATTGATGAAGATCTCGCAACGTACGTTGCAAATGAACTCGGTTTAAAACCATCAACCAAACCTGAAAATAAGAAACAAAGTCAGGTCAAAACCTCTGAGAAACTCAGTATTGATGCTTTCCCTGCTCCAGATATTAAACAACGTAAAATCGCAGTACTTGTACATGATGGGTCAAATGCAAATTCAGTAGATGCCGTTAAAGCATGGGCGGAAAGCGAAAATGCTGTTGCAGAAATTCTAGCTCCAAGTTCAGCTCCAGTTAAATCAAAAGATGGCAAAGAGATTGCCGTAGATGGTCGCCAAAATGGTGAGCCATCAGTAACTTATGATGCTGTCGTTGTGATTGATGGTGATAATTTGGATACATTTAAAGCCGATGGTGTTGCTAAACATTATGTTCTAGAGACTTATAAGCATTTGAAACCGATTTATTTAATTGATGATAAGAAAGAACTTATTGATTATCTTGGTATTCAATCAGATGATGCTGTTTTCAGTAGCAAGTCATTTATGGATAAACAGGATGACTTCAAGTTAGCCATACAAAACCACAGACTTTGGTTGCGAGAAGATGTAGTGGCAGGTATCCCAGCGTAAAGATATAGAAAAGCCTAGACTCAATATTTAGTTCTAGGCTTTTTAAATCCGACACCATTTAACATAATGGATATTATATAAAATCAAAAAAGCCTAACTATGTGTTAGGCCTCTTTAGATATATCTAACCTGTTGGCAAATATAATTGTCTTAATGCATCAAACAGTATTGGTTGTTCTCCTCTTCTTTCGAAGATTTTTTTAGCAATTATTCTTAATGTCTCCAAGTGAGGATAGTCATTCATTTTTTTATGACCATTTGACTTATGATATGCAAGAAGTACTGCAGTTCCTTCCTCACTAACTGCATAAATTAGAATATCGTTACTAGTCCCTCGATAAAAAGGATGATCCGAACTATTTTTACGTTTCCATGCATTCCGCTCTTTCTTACTCAAATGAGATGAATACACATGAATCTTTGCTAAACCCGCATCTCTAATAGTATTAGGGCGCTCCAATGCCGTGTCTCGCCCAAATTTTAAAGTGGGTTCACATCCTGATAGCCAGTATTTTTTAAAATCTTGTGCTAATTGTTTAAAAACAGGATTATTTAAGTCATAGGATGGCGCAACTACTACGGAGACTCTCTTAAAATCAGACAAAATATCTCTCTAATAAGCCATTCTTTGGGAAATAGCTTATACAAAATTCTGTACTAGATAAAGATTAAATTGCTGTTTTTTTTAGACACTTAAATTTATCAAAGATAGATTAGATTTCTAAATAAGCACCATCATATTCATCGATGTTTTCAGACAATTTCTCTATTCTTTTTAGAGTTAAATTACTTAGCTTATCTCTTTCTTCATCTGACAAATTATATATAAGATTATTTGGTAATCTTGCTGATACACATGTACCAATAACAGAATGAGTCACAGATAATAATTGAAAAAAAGGTTGGCTTGCCCTAGTAGCTTTTTTAGGGAATTCTAGAGGGACTTCAGGATTAAAATCATTTAAAAGAGACTGACGTATTGTAGCCACTCTTGAACAAGTTTGAGCCATAAATTCACCTATAAAATTAGCTGTTTATTATAATAGTCTTGAGAAATAACAAATAAATATTTACTTGTTTTATCTTAAGTAAATATTTTGAAGGAAGCAAAAGGAAAATTATTACAAAAATTAGTACATTTTGTAAATGTCAACATTAAGAACCCCAAAACAACAAAAAAAAATATTTATTTGATCATTTTTTAATCAATTTGGTTTTTTCCCCGTATTCTTCTTATTTATAATTATTCGTTATTTGTAACTTTTATCAATTTACAAAATTTCGATCGAACAAATAAGTTAA
>NZ_JANJEP010000028.1:0-5233 GCF_044778325.1 Acinetobacter sp. BD54
ATATACAACTGCTTGGGTGTTGTATAGTCAAGCCTCACGAGCAATTAGTATTGGTCAGCTTCACATATCACTATGCTTCCACATCCAACCTATCAACGTCCTAGTCTCGAACGGCTCTTTAGAGGACATAAAGTCCTAGGGAAATCTTATCTTGAGGTAGGCTTCCCGCTTAGATGCTTTCAGCGGTTATCCCTTCCGAACATAGCTACCCGGCGATGCGACTGGCGTCACAACCGGTACACCAGAGGTTCGTCCACTCTGGTCCTCTCGTACTAGGAGCAGATCCTCTCAAATTTCCAGCGCCCACGGTAGATAGGGACCGAACTGTCTCACGACGTTCTAAACCCAGCTCGCGTACCTCTTTAAATGGCGAACAGCCATACCCTTGGGACCTGCTTCAGCCCCAGGATGAGATGAGCCGACATCGAGGTGCCAAACACCGCCGTCGATATGAACTCTTGGGCGGTATCAGCCTGTTATCCCCAGAGTACCTTTTATCCGTTGAGCGATGGCCCTTCCATACAGAACCACCGGATCACTAAGACCTACTTTCGTACCTGCTCGACTTGTGGGTCTCGCAGTTAAGCGCGCTTTTGCCTTTATACTCTACGCGTGATTTCCGACCACGCTGAGCGCACCTTCGTACTCCTCCGTTACTCTTTAGGAGGAGACCGCCCCAGTCAAACTACCCACCAGACACGGTCCTCGTCCCGGATCACGGGACAGAGTTAGAACCTCAACATTACCAGGGTGGTATTTCAAGGACGGCTCCACTGGAACTAGCGTTCCAGCTTCAAAGCCTCCCACCTATCCTACACAAGTAAGGTCAAAGTTCAGTGTCAAGCTGCAGTAAAGGTTCACGGGGTCTTTCCGTCTAGCCGCGGGTACACTGCATCTTCACAGCGATTTCGATTTCACTGAGCCTCTGCTGGAGACAGCGCCGCCATCATTATGCCATTCGTGCAGGTCGGAACTTACCCGACAAGGAATTTCGCTACCTTAGGACCGTTATAGTTACGGCCGCCGTTTACTGGGGCTTCGATCAAGAGCTTCGCTTACGCTAACCCCATCAATTAACCTTCCAGCACCGGGCAGGCATCACACCCTATACGTCCACTTTCGTGTTTGCAGAGTGCTATGTTTTTAATAAACAGTTGCAGCGGCCTGGTTTCTGCGGCTGTCGTCAGCTCAGGAAGCGAGTTCCATCACCAACAACAGCGTACCTTCTCCCGAAGTTACGGTACCATTTTGCCTAGTTCCTTCAGCAGAGTTCTCTCAAGCGCCTTGGTCTACTCGACCTGACCACCTGTGTCGGTTTCGGGTACGATTCCTGTGTAACTGAAGCTTAGAGACTTTTCCTGGAAGCATGGCATCAACCACTTCGCTGTACAAGTACAGCTTGCTATCAGATCTCAGCATAGAGTACCCCGGATTTGCCTAAGATACATGCCTACATCCTTTCACCTGGACAACCAACGCCAGGCTGATTTAGCCTTCTCCGTCCTCTCATCGCATTACACAGAAGTAATGGAATATTAACCATTTTCCCATCGACTACGCCTTTCGGCCTCGCCTTAGGGGTCGACTCACCCAGCCCCGATTAACGTTGGACTGGAACCCTTGGTCTTTCGGCGAACGGGTTTTTCACCCGTTTTGTCGTTACTCACGTCAGCATTCGCACTTCTGATACCTCCAGCATGCTTCTCAACACACCTTCATCGGCTTACAGAACGCTCCCCTACCACGTATACAAAGTATACATCCGCAGCTTCGGCACATAGTTTTAGCCCCGTTACATCTTCCGCGCAGGCCGACTCGACTAGTGAGCTATTACGCTTTCTTTAAAGGGTGGCTGCTTCTAAGCCAACCTCCTAGCTGTCTATGCCTTCCCACATCGTTTCCCACTTAACTATGATTTTGGGGCCTTAGCTGGCGGTCTGGATTGTTTTCCTCTTGACTACGGACGTTAGCACCCGCAGTCTGTCTCCCGGATAGTACTCATAGGTATTCGGAGTTTGCATCGGTTTGGTAAGTCGGGATGACCCCCTAGCCGAAACAGTGCTCTACCCCCTATGGTATTCGTCCGAGGCGCTACCTAAATAGCTTTCGGGGAGAACCAGCTATCACCAGGCTTGATTAGCCTTTCACCCCTATCCACAAGTCATCCCCTGGCTTTTCAACGACAGTGGGTTCGGTCCTCCAGTTAGTGTTACCCAACCTTCAACCTGCTCATGGATAGATCGCCTGGTTTCGGGTCTATACCCAGCAACTAAACGCCCTATTAAGACTCGATTTCTCTACGGCTCCCCTATACGGTTAACCTCGCTACTGAATATAAGTCGCTGACCCATTATACAAAAGGTACGCAGTCACACCACGAAGGTGCTCCCACTGCTTGTATGCATGCGGTTTCAGGATCTATTTCACTCCCCTCACAGGGGTTCTTTTCGCCTTTCCCTCACGGTACTGGTTCACTATCGGTCAGTCAGGAGTATTTAGCCTTGGAGGATGGTCCCCCCATATTCAGACAAGGTTTCACGTGCCTCGCCCTACTCGTCATCATTATGTGTGCCCTTTCGTGTACGGGAATATCACCCTCTACGTTCGCACTTCCCAGAGCGTTCCACTAAAACACACATAACTTAATGGGCTGATCCCCGTTCGCTCGCCGCTACTGAGGGAATCTCAATTGATTTCTTTTCCTAAGGGTACTGAGATGTTTCACTTCCCCTCGTTCGCCTTGCAACACTATGTATTCATGTTGCAATACCTACCTTAAAGTAGGTGGGTTCCCCCATTCAGACATCTCCGGATCAAAGGATATTTGCCGCCTCCCCGGAGCTTTTCGCAGGCTATCACGTCTTTCATCGCCTCTGACTGCCAAGGCATCCACCACATGCACTTAATTACTTGACTATACAACCCCAAACAGTCGATGTTACCTACAAGTTAGTAACTTCAACATTTCAGTTTAGAGCACTGTGCACTTAAGCACCGTACAGCTTCAATCTAAATTCACATACCAAAACGCTTGATTCAGTTAATTTGCTAGTTCTCAATTCATCTAGATTAATTGCTTAACCTAAACTCTTGAGTGAACAATTTATTTCAGACTCAATTTTGCCAATCTGTTAATGAGTTAATGTGTCTTCGTCAGATCACACTAATTACCGTGATAATGAAATCACAGAAGTTAATAAACCAAGATCTCAATCTTTATTTACTAATTTCTGTAATCCGAACTTATCTTAAGTTCTGGTGGAGACTAGGAGAGTCGAACTCCTGACCTCCTGCGTGCAAAGCAGGCGCTCTACCAACTAAGCTAAGTCCCCAGCTTACATCATCAATCATGTATCTTTTATCTATAACTTCAACCAGTCAAAGTCATGGTGGGTCTGACAAGACTTGAACTTGTGACCCCACGCTTATCAAGCGTGTGCTCTAACCAACTGAGCTACAGACCCTCAGATACATCTATGAAGAACAACTTGTTGTGGATTCTTACCAATCGTCAATCTTTCGTTAAGGAGGTGATCCAGCCGCAGGTTCCCCTACGGCTACCTTGTTACGACTTCACCCCAGTCATCGGCCACACCGTGGTAACCGCCCTCTTTGCAGTTAGGCTAGCTACTTCTGGTGCAACAAACTCCCATGGTGTGACGGGCGGTGTGTACAAGGCCCGGGAACGTATTCACCGCGGCATTCTGATCCGCGATTACTAGCGATTCCGACTTCATGGAGTCGAGTTGCAGACTCCAATCCGGACTACGATCGGCTTTTTGAGATTAGCATCACATCGCTGTGTAGCAACCCTTTGTACCGACCATTGTAGCACGTGTGTAGCCCTGGCCGTAAGGGCCATGATGACTTGACGTCGTCCCCGCCTTCCTCCAGTTTGTCACTGGCAGTATCCTTAAAGTTCCCATCCGAAATGCTGGCAAGTAAGGAAAAGGGTTGCGCTCGTTGCGGGACTTAACCCAACATCTCACGACACGAGCTGACGACAGCCATGCAGCACCTGTATCTAGATTCCCGAAGGCACCAATCCATCTCTGGAAAGTTTCTAGTATGTCAAGGCCAGGTAAGGTTCTTCGCGTTGCATCGAATTAAACCACATGCTCCACCGCTTGTGCGGGCCCCCGTCAATTCATTTGAGTTTTAGTCTTGCGACCGTACTCCCCAGGCGGTCTACTTATCGCGTTAGCTGCGCCACTAAAGCCTCAAAGGCCCCAACGGCTAGTAGACATCGTTTACGGCATGGACTACCAGGGTATCTAATCCTGTTTGCTCCCCATGCTTTCGTACCTCAGCGTCAGTATTAGGCCAGATGGCTGCCTTCGCCATCGGTATTCCTCCAGATCTCTACGCATTTCACCGCTACACCTGGAATTCTACCATCCTCTCCCATACTCTAGCTCACCAGTATCGAATGCAATTCCCAAGTTAAGCTCGGGGATTTCACATCCGACTTAATAAGCCGCCTACGCACGCTTTACGCCCAGTAAATCCGATTAACGCTCGCACCCTCTGTATTACCGCGGCTGCTGGCACAGAGTTAGCCGGTGCTTATTCTGCGAGTAACGTCCACTATCTCTAGGTATTAACTAAAGTAGCCTCCTCCTCGCTTAAAGTGCTTTACAACCATAAGGCCTTCTTCACACACGCGGCATGGCTGGATCAGGGTTCCCCCCATTGTCCAATATTCCCCACTGCTGCCTCCCGTAGGAGTCTGGGCCGTGTCTCAGTCCCAGTGTGGCGGATCATCCTCTCAGACCCGCTACAGATCGTCGCCTTGGTAGGCCTTTACCCCACCAACTAGCTAATCCGACTTAGGCTCATCTATTAGCGCAAGGTCCGAAGATCCCCTGCTTTCTCCCGTAGGACGTATGCGGTATTAGCATCCCTTTCGAGATGTTGTCCCCCACTAATAGGCAGATTCCTAAGCATTACTCACCCGTCCGCCGCTAGGTCCGGTAGCAAGCTACCTTCCCCCGCTCGACTTGCATGTGTTAAGCCTGCCGCCAGCGTTCAATCTGAGCCATGATCAAACTCTTCAGTTAAAATCATTTTGCACCTTATTATAGACAAGGTGCCAATTCTGGCTCATCAATTACTGACTTAAATTTCGCTCAAATAAACTTCGAGTAATTTAAACCAATCAATCAATGAAAATTATTTCGATTAATCAATCAGTAAAAATCCACACAAGTTGTTCTTCAATTCTCTTAATGAT